>CALWTT010000079.1 GCA_944384545.1 uncultured Clostridia bacterium
CCAGACGTACTCTCCGTCCCCCCCCTCCTCCCGTCCGTGCGGCGGGCCTGCTCGAGGGCCGACGCAACGGCCGGCCGGGAGAGGTGTCGCTGGCGCACAACGGCGTGCTCTTTCTGGATGAGCTGCCGGAGTTCAGCAAGACCCTGACCGAGGCGCTGCGTCAGCCGTTGGAGGACGGAAGCGTGCTGGTGACGCGTGCGGCGGGGCGGGTACGGTACCCGGCCTCCTTTATGCTGGTGTGTGCGATGAACCCCTGCCGCTGCGGGTATTTCGGGGATCCGGGTAAGACCTGTACCTGTCGGCCGGAGGAGGTACGGCGGTATCTGTCCCGGGTGAGCGGCCCGTTGCTTGACCGCATCGATATCCAGGTGGAGCTGCCGGCAGTTTCCTTTGACGAGATCAGCGGTCCCGGAGAGGGCGAGAGCTCGGCGGCCATCCGGGAACGGGTGAATGCAGCGCGTGCCTTTGCACGGAAGCGTGCGACAGAGGCCGGTCTTTCGCAGTTGTACAGCAATGCGGCCATGGGGCCATCCGAGGTGCGGCGCTTCTGCGGAACCGATGAGGCGGGGCATACATTGCTTGCATCTGCCTTTGAAAATCTGCGTCTGTCCGGCCGCGGCTACGACCGGATCCTGCGTGTGGCGCGCACGATTGCAGACCTGGCGGGGCAGGAGAAGATCGGTGCGGAACACCTGGCAGAGGCGATTCAGCTTCGCTCGCTTGACCGCAAGTATTGGAGCCGTTGATTCTGGTTTTTTACGAAAAACGATGAAATATGGGATTTTTTTCCTGCCCGGGGAGGAGCAGGAAATTTCCTGCATTTGGAAGCCCTTGTGCAACCTGACGAAAGCGGGCAGTGGAGATTTTCCACAAACCGGGCGGTGGAAAATGTGGAAAACCCTTTTTGCAGACCGAGAATGTCGGTGAAAAGCGGGGTTTTCGGAAGGGTTGTCCCCAGTTTCCACAGAGAAGGCTGTGGAAAACTTTTTTCTGCGGAAATCACATTTCTACACAATTTCCTCTTGACAGGAAAACCGGCCGGGAAGATTCCCGGCCGGTTTTCTATGAAAATACGAAAATATGGATGCATTGCTCAGAGATCGCCCCGCTGTGCGGCGGCCTCGCGTGCCGCCATGAGCATCATGTCCTTGACCTTCATCAGGCGGGTACGGGAGCCGCGTTCGTTTTCGTCCAGCTTCATGGAGATACGGCGGATGGCCTCCTCGTATTGGGGAATCATGATATACTCCAGCGCATTGACGCGTCGGCGTGTGCGTTCGATTTCGAGCGCGAGCAGAGAGGCGGTTTTTTCCAGCTCGGCCAGCCGGATGAGGTCGGCGGTGAGGGCGCTGAGCTCTTCGAGGGCCGGGTCGAGCTCGGCCGAGGTGAAGGCGAAGCCGTAGCAACCGCCGCCGGCATCCTCGGGCAGACGGAGAGAGAAGGTGGGACAGATAACGCTCATCAGATTGTGTGTCCCGACGGTCAGCTCTCCCTCGGCGCGAGGGAGGATCAAAGCCTCACGCAAGGGGCGGGGGCCGGTCGCGCCGGTCGCAATGCTGAAGGCGGCATAGGCGGCGCGCAGCCCTTTCTCCACCGCCTGACGCAGTTCGCGGTCCTCGCGTACCACATCGAGAAAACGACGCATCAGCTCGTCGCGTTTGTCTTTGAGCAGTTTGTGCCCCCGCCGCGCCGTGATCAGGCGGTTTTTGAGCTTTTTCAGCTCCATGCGCGTGGGGTTGACGCGGATTTCAGCCATAGGATGCGTCCTCCCTTACTTTTTGGGCCAATATTTTTCAAGGATATCCGGCTTGATGCGCTTCATCTCGCTTTTTGGCAGGATGGAAAGCAGCTCCCAGCCCAGATCCAGTGTCTGCTCAATGCTCCGGTTTTCATAGAAGCCCTGATGGACATAGCGGCGTTCAAATTCATCGGCAAAGCGCGCATACAGGCGGTCAAGGGGTGTCAGAGCCGCTTCGCCGAGCACGACCATGAGCTCCTTGGCTTCTTTGCCGCGTGCATAGCTGGAAAAGAGCTGATTCATGGTTCCCGCATGATCCTCGCGGGTGCGTCCGGGGCCGATTCCCTTATCCTTGAGGCGGGAGAGCGAAGGAAGAACATCGATGGGGGGCAGACAGCCCTTGCGGTACAGATCGCGGGAAAGAATGATCTGCCCTTCTGTGATATAGCCGGTCAGGTCGGGAATGGGATGCGTCTTGTCATCCTCAGGCATGGTGAGAATGGGGATCATGGTGATTGAGCCGGAGCCGGTCACCTTCCGCCCGGCGCGTTCGTACATGGTGGCCAGGTCGGTATAGAGATAGCCGGGATAGCCGCGGCGGCCGGGGACCTCCTTCCGTGCGGCGGAGACCTCACGGAGCGCTTCGGCATAGTTGGTGATGTCGGTCATGATCACCAGGACATGCATATTGCGTGTGAAAGCAAGATACTCAGCGGCGGTCAGGGCCATGCGCGGTGTGGAGATGCGTTCGATGGCGGGATCGGAGGCAAGGTTGATAAAGAGAACGGTGCGGTCGATGGCGCCGGTCTTTTTGAAATCGCTGATGAAGAAATCGGCCTCCTCAAACGTGATGCCGATGGCAGCGAACACGACGGCAAAGCCGGCGTCGCTCTCACGGACACGGGCCTGCCGCGCAATCTGCGCGGCCAGATCGGCATGGGGGAGCCCGGAGCCGGAGAAGATGGGGAGCTTCTGTCCGCGGACCAGTGTGTTGAGGCCGTCGATGGTGGAGATGCCGGTCTGGATGAACTCGTCGGGATAGTCCCGTGCGGCGGGATTGATCGGCGTACCGTTGATATCGGGCGTGGCCTCGGGGATGATCCGTGCGCCGCCGTCGATGGGTTCGCCCATACCGCTGAAAACGCGGCCGAGCATATCGGGAGAGACGGGTAACGTAACGCCGTGTCCGCTGAAGCGGACCTTGCTGCCGGCCAGATTGATGCCCTGCGCGCTCTCAAAGAGCTGGACCAGGACATTCTGTCCGTTGACTTCCAGAACGCGGCAGCGCCGGACGCTGCCGTCCGGCAGTTCGATTCCCCGAGTTCGTCGTATTTGACGCCGTCTACCTGTTTGACGAGCATAAGAGGGCCGGCGACCTCTTCAATGGTCCTGTATTCCTTGATCATATGGCTTCCTCCTCTGCGGCTGTGAGTGCGGCCAGCTGCGCGTCGATTTCCCGGCCGATCTCGCTGTAACGAAGAACATAGCTGTCGTCGGGCAGGGATTTTGCGCGTCCGATTTTTTCGCGGACGGGCAGATCGGCAATGGCCTGAACCGAAGCGCCCTCGTCGAGTGCGCGCTGCGCTTTGTGGTAGAACGAAAGAATGAGGGAAAGCAGAGCGGCCTGCTTTTCCAGGGAGGAATAGGAGTCTCCGTCCTCAAAGGCATTCTGCTGGAGGAAGTCCTCGCGCAGGGACTGCGCAGTTTCGAGGACCAGACGGTCGGTCGGGGAAAGCGCATCCACGCCGACCAGCTTGACGATCTCCTGCAATTCGTTTTCGCTCTGGAGAAGGCTGTTGCATTCGTTGATCTGTTTATCCCAGTCCCGGCTGATATGGGCGGTGTACCAGTCGGAGAGACGGCTCTTATAGAGAGAATAGGAGCTCAGCCAGTTGATGGCGGGGAAGTGACGACGGTAGGCAAGGGAGGATTCCAGCCCCCAGAAGACCTTGACGATGCGGAGCGTGGCCTGGGTGACCGGCTCGGAGATATCGCCGCCCTGGGGGGAAACCGCGCCGATGGCAGAGAGCGTGCCGATTCTGCCGTCCGCACCGAGGCAGACGACCTTACCTGCACGTTCATAGAACTGCGCGAGGCGGGAGGTGAGGTAGGCGGGATAGCCTTCCTCACCGGGCATCTCCTCCAGACGGCCGGACATTTCGCGCAGGGCCTCGGCCCAGCGGGAGGTGGAATCGGCGATGACGGCGACCGAGTATCCCATATCGCGGAAATATTCGGCAATGGTGATACCGGTATAGATGGAAGCCTCGCGGGCGGCCACCGGCATATCCGAGGTATTGGCGATCAGGACGGTGCGTTCCATAATGGAGCGACCGGTGCGCGGGTCGGTGAGCTCGGGGAATTCATGCAATACGTCGGTCATTTCGTTGCCGCGCTCTCCGCAGCCGATGTAGACGACGATATCGACATCGCTCCACTTGGCCAGCTGATGCTGGACCACGGTCTTGCCGGAGCCGAAGGGACCGGGGACACAGGCAGTGCCGCCTTTGGCGATGGGGAAGAGGGTATCGATGACGCGCTGCCCGGTGATCATGGGCTCGGTGGGGGGGAGCTTTTCCCGGTAGGGCCTTGCGATACGGACCGGCCATTTCTGCATGAGTGTGAGCGGAACCGTGTCACCGTTTTCGCGCTCGAGGGTTCCGACGGTATCGGTGACCGTGTAGGTCCCCGGCTGAATGGAAAGCAGGCGCCCCTGCATTCCGGGAGGGAGAAGGATGGCGTGCCGGATGACCTCGGTCTCCTGTACGTAGCCGAGCAGGTCACCGGGACCGAGCAGATCGCCCGGTGCCGCGGCGGGGAGGAACTCCCATGTTGCGCTGCGGGAGAGCGAAGGCTCGTCGATGCCCCGGATGAGGTTGGGTCCGTATTTTTCGAACATGGTGGAAAGCGGCCGTTGAATGCCGTCGTACATGTTTTTGAGCAGACCGGGGCCGAGCTCGACCGAAAGGGGAGCGCCGGTAGAAACCACGCGGTCGCCTCTGCCGAGACCGGCGGTTTCCTCATAGACCTGGATGGAGGCGCGGTCGCCGTGCATTTCGATGATTTCGCCGATGAGCCGGTCATCGCCTACGCGTACGACGTCAAACATATTGGCCTCGCGCATCCCCTCTGCAATGACGAGAGGGCCGGAGACCTTGAGAATTCTGCCTTCGACCATGATACAAAACTCCTTTATGACAGGATATCCGCGCCCACGGCACGTTCCACCGCGCGATGGAGGCTGTCCATCCCGTAGCCCTGGCCGAGGCCGTCGGCCTGCGGAATGGTGACGATGGCGGGCAGTGGCGCGTCTTTGAATTTATCGGTGATATGGGTCAGATGGGGTGCCAGGCCCTCGGTGAGGAAGATGACGGCAAAGGAGCGGTCGGCACAGAGCATGCGGAGGATACGTTCGGCCTCGATGGGGTCGGCGGCCTCATAGACCGCATATCCGAGGGCGAGAAAACCGAGAACGCTGTCGCGGTCGCCAAGGACGGCGACGCGGTAGCCGCTTTGTTTCAGATCGGAAAGATCGGATTGTTCCATAGGAATCCTCCTGGGGGAAAATTACGCATATCCGCGCCGTACCCTGGCGCGGATGGCATCGGGGGAAAGTCCCGCCTGCTTTCCGCCGAGGATGATGCGGAGATTTTTGACCTCAAACTCGCGTGCGATGAGATAGGCGGCGGGTACCGCCGGGCCAAAGGGGATCATTTTTGCGCCGCGGACCCGGTCCATATAGAAATTGTCGCACCGGCAGTCGAGCACGCCGAGCGGCTCTGATGCGAGGTTGACACCGGCAAAGGCGGAGAAATAGGGAGACACGGCGAGCAGATCGTCCAGGCCGGAAAGACCTTCCGCGCAGGCGTCGCGGAGAGAGGCGAAGGAGAGCGTGCCGCCAGGGAGGAAGAAGCCATCCAGGTGTGCGACAGGATCCGGCAAACCGGCGCGGAGAAGGCGCAGGACCGTCATGATATTGGAAAGATCGGTCTTGACCTGCAGAAGCCGGGAAAGAAAAGGATCGGGCGCAACAGCCTCCTGCATATCGCGAAAGCAGGCGATATCGAGGAGCTGGTCGATGCAACGGGGATCGCGGGACTTTGCGAATGCAAGGGTTGCCTGCTGTGCGGCCTGGGCCATATGGGCAGGGAAACGGTGAAAATCGGTTTCTGCGGCCGCGCGGACGGCATCGGCCGGCGCAAGACTGCCGCAGGAAAAGAGCATATCCCCGGGTTCTGTGCCGCGGATATGACATTTCATGGCTGCTTTGAGATTGTGGCAGTCATAGGGGTAGCGGAGGAAGCGGAAGAAGGTGGGATCCGGAACGGATTCCTCTATCAGTGCAAAGGCACTGTAAAGGAGGGAGGACAGGGTAGCCTCCTCGTCCGGCCTGCCTTCTTTTTCGTCGCCGCGGAAGAGCGTGCGAACACCGGCCTCGGCAAGCAGGGCGTAAATTTCCTGACTGTCCGCGGCCTCGGTCATCTGATAGAGCTTCTCCCGTCCGAGCAGACTGTTTTCGCAGGCGCGGATGCGGGCGGAAGCGGAAAGATAATCGGTATCCTGTAAAGGCATGGTGCCTCCTTACGCGGGGAAGAGGATGCGGTAGACCGCGGCCTCTCCGCCCGCCTCACGATGACGGGAAAGGAGCATATCCAGCGTGCAGTTGACCTCAATATCGCCAAAGCGGAGAAGGACGCCGCCGGAGAAGTCCCCGCCGCACTCTTCCATGCGGAGCTTTGCAAGAGTCGTCTCCCCGAGAGCTTCATGATGGGAGCGCAGATACGAAAGGATCTGCTCCCCGTATGCGTCGCGGTCCTTTTGGGACAGGCGCACGGAATATACGTCGGCGTCCGGAGCAGCAGCATCGCCGTAGAGCGCGGCATGGGCGGCGCAGTCGTCGAGGTGCGCGCGCAGTGCGTCGGCGATGAGCCCGGCAAGAAAGGACACCCGCTCATTTCCCTGCAAAGCGAGCAGCTGTTCTTCTGCCTGTCGGTACGCGCGGTCGATCATATCGGTTTTTGCTGCGAGAAGGATCCGGCGCTTTTCGGTCTCTGCGGCGGATTCGGCGCGCAGAAGAACCTCCTCGCGCACATGGCGTGCGGCCTGTGCGGCTTCAGCGCGGAGATAATCGCGGTCGCTGTCGTATTTTTCCCGGAGATCCGAAAGGCGATGTTCGGCCTGCGCCTGCGCCACCTGACGGAAGGATTCGGCATCGCTCCGGATTTTGTCGGTGATTTTCTCAAGATTGTTCATAGGAAGACAATGAGCAGGGAAATCAGCACGGCGAAAATGGCATAGGTCTCAACGAGGGCAGCGGAGGCAATGGCACGGCCGAGCATATCGGGGCGCTTTGCGATGAGCCCGATTCCGGCGGCGGCGACACGGCCCTGCCGGATAGCGGAGCCGTATCCGGCGATGGCGATGGCAAGCCCGGCAGCGAAGTAGCGCACACCGTCGACCATAGTCATATCGGGTGCGCTGTTGAAGAAGATCATCAGTGCGACGACAAGGCCGTAAATTCCCTGTGTGCCGGGGATGGCCTGCAGCACGAGTGCGCGGCCGAACTTGGAGGGATCCTCGGCGAGCAGACCGGCAGTGGCCTCCCCGACAAGGCCGACACCCTTGGCGGAACCGATACCGGCCAGGCCGACGGCCAGGGCTGCGCCCAACAGGGCCAGAAAATAGGGATCAGTGAACAGTTCCAACATAATGATAGTACTCCTTCCGATGCATCAGGTTAGATTTTCTTGTGCGGGAACGGTATATTTCGAACAGACCTCCACAGGGCTGAAGCCGCGCCCGCCGTCCACAAAGAATTTATTGAAGAATTCGATATATTGGAGGCGGCTGGTGTGGACATAGGCGCCGAGGAGGTTGATCACGAGGTTGAGCGCGTGGCCGGCGAGAAAGAAGATCGGAAAGAGGAGGATGCCGATGGGGGAGGTAGCCATGCCGGCGGTCATGTTGATGACCTGCGCAATAACGGTGGTCGCGAGGCCGAGCGCGAGGATACGCGCGTAGGAGAGGACGTCGGAAACATAGGAGACCAGATTGTAGAGCCCGAGCAGTCCGCCGAGGAATTTCATCAGGGGATTTCTGGCATGGCGTCCGTTCGTCGCAACGATCATGAGAAGGCCGATGCCGAGGACAATGGCGCCGGGCAGTGTGCCGGCGAGCAGGAGGACGGCGATGCCGGCGAAAACGATCAGCCAGGAGCCGACATCAAAGATGGCCTCAAACCATTTCCCCTGCCCGAACAGAACGGCCATGTGAATGATCATACCGGCGCACAGGTGAAGCACGCCGACGGCAAGCGAAAGACCCATGAACAGGAGCATGCCGTTGGTTTCGATTCCGAACAGGACGACGGGGCGCATCGGATCGAACAGGAGTGCCGGGGTCCAGTCGTCGATGGGGATGCCGTTGATGGCGGTGACATGGAAGGCATTTTTCATAATGGCGGCCGGTGCGTTTCCGAAATAGCCGCCGAAGAGAACGCCGCACAGGATACAGGAGATACCGCAAATGGCGAAGAGCTGAAGCAGGTGGAGCGTGCCGCCTTTCGGACGAAGAACGGCCATGGCAAGCAGACAAATCCCCGAGAGCATAACGCCGTATCCCACATCGGCGAGCATGAGTCCGAAAATAATGAAATAGAAAATGCTCATGATACGTGTGGGATCATAGGTACCGTAGGCAGGAAGCGAGTAGACGCCGAGTACGTCCTCAAAGGGGCGGAAGATGGCGGGGTTCTGTAAGAGAACCGGTACGTCGTCCTCCGGTTCGGGATCGCTGAATTCATACGCACAATCGGCGTCCTGGAGCGTCTTCGTGACCGCTTTTTCGGCGGGGCAGGGGACCCAGGCGGACAGGATCGCGGTTTTTTCGGTGTTCCCGAACTGCAATTCGGTGCGTTGCAGGTTGAGGAGCGTATGGGTATAATCCGAGAGGAGTTCGAGCAGCGCATACTTTTCCGAGAGGGCGACACTTTCGCCATAGAGCGCATCCCGCTCCTTTTCGAGGCGATCGATGGTTTTCTGTGCAGCCGCCGTGGCGTCTTCTGCGGTCAGATCCAGACCGGGGAAGGTGATACGCTGGCAACCGAGGTGCGTCAGGTGCTGCCACATTTCGTCCTCGTCGTCTTCGTGACAGAGGCAGACGAGGAAGCAGGATCCGGCCTCACGTGCCGTTTCGTACAGGAGTGCTGCCGATTCTTCGGTCTGTGCGTGCAGGGCCTCGGAAGAAACAGTGGCGGGCAATGCGCCGAGCAAAATGCGGCAGGAGCGTGTCCCCGAGAAGCCGAGCGGAAGATCATAGGAAAGGAAGGGATGATACGAAGCGATTTCGCTTTGCCGTGCGGCAATCTCCTCGGCGATCTCGCCCTCGCGTTGCAGGAGTGCGTGCACGCGATCGAACAGCGCCTCTGCCTGCTTGTATTCCTCACTGAGCGGAAAGGCATCGATGCGGAGAACGGGCGTGCGCCGGCGCTTCCGCATGGGGCGCTGGCTGCGCCGGTGGAGCAGGGCGAGTGCCTCATCGATCTCGGCGGCACGGCGTTCATTTTCCGGGAGCTGTTCGTTACGGGCGCGGGCAAGCATGGCGGCGCCGTTTTGATCGGAGAGAAGATCGGTGGCATCCACCTCGACGCAGCGCAGCCGCATCAGCCTGGAGATAAGAGCATCCGCCTGATCCTGCATGACTACGGCGGAAAGCTTTTTCATACGGACGACCGCCATTACCGTCTGATCTCCTTTACAATCCATTCCACAGCAGCAGAGAAATTTTCCTGTGCGGCGCGGCAGATCTGTTCGGCTTGTACGGAGGCCTCTTCGCGGGAGCGGCGGAGCTGTTCGTCGGCCTGACGTTCGGCCTCCTCGCGGGAGCGGCGGCGGAGCTCTTCCCCGCTCCGCCTTTCGTCCTCACAGGCCCGGCGCCCTTCTTCTTCTGCGCGGGCAATCCTTTCCCGTATCTCTGCCGATGTTTCGGCGCGGTACTGTGCAGCCGCAGCCTCTGCTTCTTTGATCAGCGCAACCGTTTCACGAAGCATAATAACACCGCCCTTTCGGTAATTTTGCAATTTTTCACGATGAAAAATTCACAGGATAAAAAGCAGGAATGTATATGTGTTTGTTTTTTATTATAGCATGTTGGTTTGGAGTTTGCAACCATTTTCCGAAAAAATAAGAGAAAGAGAACGCTTACGTTGTATCCGGAAGTGTGAAAGAGGAAAAAAGGAACAGGCCCGACTTTTTGGGTCGGACCGTATTTTTGCAAAAACCGGGTTCCGTTCTTGCTTTTTGAGGGGAGGAATCTTCCACTTAATTTATACGCGCGCGCACGCGTGTGAGGCCCCTGCAATGTCACAGATCCTTCCACCTGTTGATTGGTTTATACGCGTGCACGTGCAGGAAGAACGGAATCCATAGCCTGCTTCACGGCACAGTACCGTGTATGCGCGTGATGGTCAACCGGCTTGTACAAGGAATGCGGATGCCGCACGCACAACAGGGATTGCTTGCGAGAAGCAGCATGATCGCGCATCGGTTCCGCTGTTATTTTGTCCGAGGGGTGTGCGCGTCATGCATCCGTCTGCCCGGATGGCTGTCGGGTGGGAGAGGAACCAGTCTGCCGTCCCGGAGAAAGAAGCGGTAGCCGCGGATGCGTGTCCGCGTAAAGAAAGAGGACAGGCGGCGAAGGCAGAGGAAAAAAGACGACGGTTTACTTTTCTGCGTCGGTGCGCCGGCCGCGGGATCAGTCGGTGCGGCGCCGCCGCATTCCTCGCCGTTCCGGCCGGTATTTCTGCGCTGCGCGGTGTCGCTGTTTGTCGTATGGCTGCTGTCACTTTGGACTTTCTGTCCCGCAGAAGCTCCCCGGGCAGATTGTCCCGGCATTCGGTGCAGGGCGGTTTTGCTTTCCGCCTCCGGCCCCCCTGCGCGCTCCTGCTTTCCGGATGTCCCGGTCGTGTCAGCCCGTTTATCCGGGGGCTGCGCCGTTCCACCGATATTCTCGCGCTCGGTCTGCTTTTTTTTCAGGCTTTGCATGCTGCCATTCCCGCCCGGCAAGGATGGATCGCCCGGATCGGAAAGAGGAACCCCGCGGCGGTGGAGATACACGGGAGAGCAGATTCTCCCGCTGTCGGTCAGAAAGATCTCTGCCGCTTCCCGTACCGAGAGGATCTGTCCGCCGCGCGAAAGCACGCTTTCCCGCCGTACCGAATAGCAGCCATCGGCATCCTGTGTGACTTGAAAGCGCAGGAAAAGACGATAGCGCGGGAAGGTATACCGCTTCCGCGGCCGATCGGAGGACAGATATTCCTCCCTTGCGCGGGGGAGAAGGACCTGACAGATCCCCACACCGGTCTGCTCGGCCAGCTCTTTGTAAAAGGCCGCAATGGCGGCATAGCCCGCTGCCGTGTGCCTGGCAGTGCCATTCCGTGCCCTTGTCCGTGTGGTTTTTCCGGACGAAGCGGCAGGCACAAAGCCCCGTGCTGCCGTTCGTGTTCCGGTGTGTATGGTCTTGACGGTGTTGCCATGCTGCGCAGGTGTTTCGTCGTGGTGCGGTGCAGAACCGTCCCCGGCGTTCGTTTCGCATGCCTCCGGCGCAGCAGGACAGGGGAAGCGCGCGTCCCATTCGAGAAGGGCTACCTCGCCTTCCAGAAACACTCCGCGCCCTCGCCATTCGTTTCCGACCTGTGAAAAGCAGATCGGCGGAGATGAGAGGGCAGCTTTGCTGTTCTGTTGGTTTTGCGTTTCGGCCGTCCGGACGGCGCGCAGCTTCTTTTTCATCGGATCTTCCCCTTCCTTTTTTTTCAGTATATGCGCTGTCACGCAGGAGCAGAACATGCGGAAGAAGAGAGAAAATAGCGCCCCGTGTGTCGCAGGAAACGTATACTTCCCGGCGTACGGGCTGGGGGGCCGGCTTGACCAGGGACGTGTGTCGTAAAGGCGTCGGCGCGGCGTCTTGCAGGATAGATTCCGCCGGATGCCGCGCCGACGCGCCACACGGAAAAAGGTCCTGCCGATACCGGCAGGACCTCAGGGAAAAATCGGACGCAGGGTGGGGGTGTTATTCTTTGGCGGCGAGCCATTCCTCCGCCTTGGCGCGGGACATGCGCCGGATCTCTTCCTTCGGATGCGGCGAGCTTTCGCCACCGTTCACATAGAGGAAGTAACTGCCCTCCGGCGTGCGGTAGAGGGTTTCTTCGTACCCTTCCGGACAGCCGTAGCAGCCCTCGGTTACCTTTTTCAGAACTTCGGCGGTTTCGGTGTCGTAAAGTTTGTTGCAGATGATCTTCTTCATGTCGGTCTCCTTTCTTATCAAAAAGCATTCTATCATACCCTATTCTTTGCAGAACAGAGGAATTCATACATGTGGGATGGAATCAGCAGAATACCAGCTGCACAAGCAGCATATAGCAGAGCGTGCCGGCAAGGACCGAGAGCAGCGTGCGTCGGAAGCAGAGATGTACGATAACGACAACCGCTACGGAAATGCACTCGGGGAGGGCATAGGGAGGCGTAAGCGGCTGCAGGTTCCGCAGGCAGTAGATGACCAGCATACCGAAGACGGCCGGATGCAGGAGCTCTCCCAGTGTACGGATCGGGCGGGGTACGGTACGTCCGGCAGGAAAGAGAAGGAAGGGCAGCGCGCGGGTCAGTACGGTACCGAGCGCGATCACCGCAAGCGTGATCAGCTGTTGCGTTTCATTCATGACCGGCGCCCTCCTTTTTTCCGGCCTTCTGCGCATGCCTGTCGCACAGGAGGAGCAGCAGGCAGATTGTGACAATGGAAGGAATCAGGAACAGATCCGGGCCGAGCAGGAGCAAAAAGCACAGGGAGACGGCCAGACCGAGCAGAGACGAGAGGTGGGAGCGTTCCTTGAGAAGCTGTTCGAGAAAAATGACGACAAAGAGGGCGGTCATGGAAAAATCCAGTCCCTGGGTGGGGAAGGGGAGAAAGCTGCCGAAGAGCGCACCGAGCGAGGCGCCGCAGACCCAGTAGCACTGGTCAAGGAGGGTGACCAGGAACATAAAGGCGCCGCGATCGACCGTGCCGGGAAGAACGGCGGCGCGGTTGACCGAGAAGGTCTCGTCGCACAGGCCGAAAATCATGTAAAATTTTTTGGGTCCGAGCGGGCGGTATTCCTCCAGCATGGAAAGCCCGTAAACGGTATGCCTCGCGCCAATACAGAGCGCGAGAAGGAAGGCCTGGATCGGTGAGAATGCCCCCAGCAGCAGATTTACGGCGAGAAACTCCATGGTGCCGGAGAAGACGAGCAGACTGGTGAGAAGCGGGTAATAGACAGGGAATCCGGATCCGGTCATATAGATCCCGTAGGTCATACCCAGGAAAAGGAAGCCGGCCAGGATGGGCAGGGTATGACGGAACGCGTGCGGCAGAGCAGCGCGGAGGGCAGATGTTTTGGAAGGCATGGTGACAGTCCTTTATGCAGATCAGGGATGCAAGATGCAGGTCGGGCATGCGATGCGGAAAGCAGGGGAAAGGCACGCAGAGAAAGGCATTGCGGAGCGTCTTCCGGGAGATGGGGTGCCTTGCCCGGCGGCACAGGTGCCTGCACCGTGGGGGGTATCTCTTTGTGTGGCAATCGGCAGGGCCGGCAGAAGCAAACAGGTTTCTGTTTATATTATAAAAGATTTTTCGCCCGAATGCAAGAGCAATCGCAGAGACGCCGGTCAGAAAATCTTCCCGGCACCGTGCGGCGCCGGGAAGCGGTGAACAGGAATGCAAACGGCTGCCCTGTGTACCGGGTATGGCTGCACACCGGTCTTCAGGAGCGACGGCCAAGCCTCTCCTTGAAATCCGTATATCCGAAGTCGGTCAGGCGGAGCAGACGTCCGTCGACGGTCATACGCCAGATATCGGGCAGCGGCATACCGTTGAAGGTGTTGTTTTTGCAGGTAGTATAGATGGCCATGTCGCCGAAGACCAGGATCTGCCCCTCGCGGAGCGGTGTGGGAAAGGTGTAGTCTCCGATCACATCACCCGAAAGACAGGTGGGGCCAGCCAGGCGGTAAACAGAACCGTCTCCGCATCCGGCCTCCGCCGCCAGCAGGGGCGGCTGATAGGGCATTTCGAGTACATCCGGCATATGACAGGCGGCGCTGGTATCCAGAATGGCGATCCGTGTGTCGCGATTTTCGGTCAGATCCAGCACGCGACAGATAAGATAGCCGGCATGGAGCGCCACCGCCTCGCCCGGTTCGAGATAGACCGTAAGGTCGTAGGTTCTGGCGGCACGGCGGACGATGTCTTCCAGAAGCGGAAGATGGTAGCCCGGCCGGGTGATATGGTGCCCGCCGCCCATATTGAGCCATTGCATACGCGGCAGAAGATCCCCGAATTTTTCCTCTACCGCGGAGAAGGTGACGGCGAGCGCATCGGCATCCTGCTCACACAGCGTATGGAAATGCAGGCCGTCGAGCAGGGAAAGCAGTTCCGGGTCAGCCTCCCGGTCGAGCACCTGGCGCGTAGTGCCAAGGCGGCTGCCCGGTGCGCAGGGATCGTAGATGGCGTGCCCATCCTGTGTGGAGCATTCCGGGTTGATCCGCAGGCCGAGGCTTTTTCCGGCGCGTTTGGCCGCCGGTCCGAATTTCCGCAGCTGGCCGGGGGAGTTGAAGACGATATGATCGGCATACCCGAGCAGCGCGGGAAAATCCTCGTCGCGATACGCGGCGGAGAAGACATGCACTTCTTTTCCCGGCATTTCCTCCCGTCCAAGCCGCGCCTCAAAGAGGCCGCTGGCCTCGGTTCCGGCCAGAAAATCCGAAAGAAGCGGGTAAAAATCATAATTGGAAAAGGCCTTTTGTGCAAGGAGGATGCGACATCCGGTACGTTCGGCCACCCCGGCAAGACAGCGCGCGTTGCGCAGAAGCGCGGCCTCATCGATCACATAGGCAGGGGAGGGAATCTGTGAAAAGAGCGCGGCTCCGCCCCGCTCCGCGAGTGCGGCAAAGGGCGGCGCGACGGAAGCCGCAGGCGGGCGGTCTGTATGCGGCGTACTCATGCGTCTACCAGAACCGGCGCACGGTTTTCGCGCCGGGGCAGGCCATACCGGTCAAGAGCGTCAAGAAAGGGATCGGGATCCAGTTCTTCCACGGTATGGACACCCGGTGTTTTCCACTTTCCGGTCAGCAGCATCAGAGCGCCGCACATGGCGGGAACGCCGGTGGTATAGCTGATCGCCTGACTTTCCACCTCCCGGTAGCATTCCTGATGGTCGCAGACATTGTAGATAGAATAGGATTTTTCTTTTCCGTCCTTGACGCCGGTGAAGATGCAGCCGATATTGGTTTTTCCATGCGTGCGCGGACCGAGACTGGCGGGGTCGGGGAGCAGGGCTTTCAGGAATTTGATGGGGACGATGTCCCGCCCTTCAAAACGCACGGGTGTCGTAGAAAGCATGCCGACGTTTTCAAGACACTTCATATGGGTGAGGTAACTCTGGCCAAAGGTCATAAAGAAACGGATGCGCTTGACCTCTGGGAAATTTTCGGCCAGCGATTCGATCTCCTCATGGTGCAGCAGGTACATGTCCTTGGGCCCGACCCCGTCAAAGGTATATTCGCGCCGGATGCTCATGGGGGGAACCTCTACCCAGTGTCCGTTTTCCCAGTAACTGCCCGGCGCGGAGACCTCGCGCAGGTTGACCTCCGGGTTGAAGTTGGTTGCAAACGGGTAGCCGTGATCGCCGCCGTTGCAGTCAAGGATGTCAATGGTGTCGATGCGGTCGAACTCGTGCTTGCGTGCGTAGGCGCAGTAGGCCTGGGTAACCCCGGGATCAAAGCCGCACCCTAAAATGGCGGTAAGCCCGGCCTCCTCGAATTTCTTGCGGTAGGCCCATTGCCAGCTGTAATCGAAGAGCGCGGAAAATCCCTTTTCGCGACAGCGTTTTTCGTAAACGGCGCGGAAGGCGGGATCGTCGGTATTTTCGGGCTCATAGTTGGCAGTATCGAGATAATCGACACCGCAGGCAAGGCAGGCGTCCATGACGGTCAGATCCTGATAGGGAAGCGCAATATTCATGACAAGATCGGGGCGATAGTCGCGGATGAGGGCGATCAGCTGTGCAACATCGTCGGCATCGACCTGTGCGGTGGTGATGTGGGTGGCCGTCTTTCCCTGCAGCGCCTGTGCAAGGCGGTCACATTTTTCCTTGGTACGGCTGGCAATACACAGGTCGGTAAAAATCTCGCTGACCTGACAGCATTTGCGGATGGCGACCGATGCAACGCCGCCGCAACCGATAACCAGTACTTTACTCATGAAAGAATCTCCTTTACATAGAATGCGGGTTACATAGAATGCGGAAAGCATCCGGAAAGGACCGGAAGCGGGGAGAAATCAGGGAAGCGGTGCGAGCAGCAGCAGGAGCTCGCGCAGGATTTTACAGGCGGTTGCGGTGGAAGCGCCGCTTGCGTCCAGCAGGGGGGCCAGCTCATTGAGATCGGCACCGACCACACGGGTCCGGCAAACCAGCCGGATGGCATCCAGCAGAGCCGGGAATCCGACGCCGCCGGCCTCGGGGGTTCCGGTGCCGGGGAGGACGGAGGGATCCAGACAGTCGAGATCCAGCGTGAAGTAGACAGGTGTGTTCTGTGCGGCAAGCGCCTCGGTCAGGCTGTCCAGGCCGGAGAAGCCGAAAGGGTGCAGATCGGTGTGTTCCTTTGCAAAGCGGAATTCCTCCCGGTCTCCGCTGCGGATACAGAACTGATGGATGCGTCCGTCTCCGAGCAGATCGTAACAGCGCCGCATGACGCAGGCGTGGCTGAGCGTGGCGCCGAGATAGTCGTCGCGCAGGTCGGCGTGCGCATCAAAGTGGAGAATATGCAGATCGGGAAAGCGGGACAGAAGCGCGCGCACCGCACCGAGCGTGACGAGGTGTTCTCCGCCAAGCATGAGCGGGAATTTTCCGTCATCGAGGATCCGTGTGGCGTGAAGTTGGATGTCGGCCAACGCGGATTCGGCATTGCCGAAGCAGAGCTCGAGATCGCCGCTGTCGAAAATACGGCAGTCGGTCAGATCGCGGTCGAGGTAGGGACTGTAGGTTTCGAGACCGAAACTTTCATGGCGCATGGCAGCGGAGCCGAAGCGTGCGCCGGGACGATAGCTGGTGGTGGAATCAAAGGGAGCGCCGTACAGGACAATGTCGGCGTCATCGTAGTCACAGTTACACCCGATAAAGGTTTCCACATTGGGACGCATGTTCATTCCACCTCCTGCAGCATTTTTTCCAGGAAAGCGGGGAGAAAGAATGCGCCGGTGTGCAGGCGCACGGTGTAGTATTGGGTATCGAGATGCAGGGCGAGCCATCTGTCCCGGTCAAAATCGTCGATCGGGTGATATTTTTTACTGGCGAAGCCAAACAGCCAGTATCCGGCAGCGTAGGTGGGGATATGTGCCTGATAGACGCGGCTGATGGGAAAGGTGTTGACGATGCGCTTGTGACTGCGCTGCATGGCCTCGGCATCGTGACGGTAGAAGGGACTGCCCTGCTGGTTGACCATGATGCCATCCTCGCGCAGGGCATTGTAGCAGATCCCGTAAAATTCCCGTGTGAAGTAGCCCTCGGAGGGGCCGAAGGGGTCGGTGGAGTCCACGATGATGAGATCGTACTGCGCCATACGGCGTCGGATAAAGCGGAGTGCATTGTCAAAGTAGATATGCACGCGCTCGTCGTCCAGACGGCAGGCGTTTTCGGGGAGGAAGCGACGGCAGGCCTCGACGACCCGCTCGTCCATCTCGACCAGGTCGATCGAGCGGATGGAATCGTAGCGTGCCAGCTCCCGCACGACGCCACCGTCCCCGGCACCGATGACCAGCACGTCGCGGATATGGGGATGCACGGCCATGGGGACATGGGTGATCATTTCATCGTAAATGAACTCGTCGCGTTCGGTGAGCATGACATTTCCGTCCAGAACCAGCACTCTTCCGAACTCGGGCGTGTCGTAGATATCGATCTGCTGATACTCGGTCCTTTCGGAAAAGAGGTGGCGATTGACACGGATGCTATGCTTGACGTCCGGGGTATGGAATTCACTGAACCAGAGCTCCATCAGTGGGAATCCTCCTGCAGGATATTGATGTATTCGATTTCGGGATCCTCGGTACCGGTCATGGAACAGCCCTTGGCCTTGGCGTACCGGATATAAGCGAGGATATCGGAGGTGATGCGTTCGCCGGGCGCCAGGATCGGGATGCCGGGCGGATAGCACATGACGAACTCACTGCATACGCAGCCGACGCTCTGGTCGAGCGGCACGCTTTTTTTATCGGCATAGAATGCGGCCTGCGGACTGGTGACGACCTCCGGATCGATATATTCCTGATTCATAAGTCCGCTGGCGTCGGTCTGATAGCGGCGCCGGATCTCGGCCAGCGCGCTGACCAGACGTTCGAGCTCCTGCGGACGGTCGCCGATGGAGAGATAGGCGAGGATGTTGCCGATATCGCCGAACTCAATCTGAATATCGTACTCATCGCGGAGCAGGTCGTAGACCTCAATGCCGGCAAGACCGATGTCGCGCGTATGAACGCTGAGCTTGGTGGGGTCAAAGTCAAAGATGGAGTCGCGGTTGATCAGCTCGCGACCGAAGGCGTAGTAGCCGCCGATGGCGTTGATTTCTTCCCGTGCGTAGTCGGCCATGGCGATGACCTGGCGGAAGACGTCCTTACCGCGCAGGACCAGATTGCGGCGGCTGATATCGAGACTGGACATCAGCAGATAACTGCCGGAGGTGGTCTGCGTGAGGTTGATGATTTTCCGGATGTGCCCTTCGGGAATGGCAGGGCCGGCGAGAAGAAGGCTGGATTGGGTGAGGCTGCCGCCGCTTTTATGCATGGAGACGGCGGACATATCGGCGCCGGCTTCCATGGCAGAGACCGGCATGTCCTCTCCGAAATAGAAGTGGGTGCCGTGCGCCTCATCGGCAAGGCAATACATTCCGGCGTCATGCGCCATTTGGACAATGGCGCGGATATCGCTGCATATGCCGTAATAGGTGGGGTTGTTGACGAGCACGGCGACGGCGTCGGGATGTTCGTCGATGGCTTTTTTGACCTGATCGCGCTTCATACCGAGCGAGATGCCGAGCCGGTGATCGACTTCGGGGTTGACATAGACAGGGATGGCGCCGCACAGGACGAGCGCATTGATGACGCTGCGGTGTACGTTGCGGGGCAGGATGATTTTATCGCCGCGTTTGCAGGTGGAAAGAACCATACTCTGCACCGAGCTGGTGGTGCCGCCGACCATGAGGAAGGCCTGTGCGGCGCCGAAGGCGTCGGCGGCAAGCTCCTCGGCCTGGCGGATGACCGAAATGGGGTGACAGAGATTGTCGAGGGGTTTCATGCTGTTGACGTCGATGCTGACGCACTGCTGACCGAGGAAGGCGGTAAGTTCAGGATTGCCGCGGCCGCGTTTGTGTCCCGGAACATCGAAGGGAACGACGCGCATCTGGCGGAAGGTTTGCAGGGCCTCATAGATGGGGGCTCTGTTCTGGTTGAGTTTGTAGGTTTTCTGCATGCACCGGCACCTCATGAAAGAAATAAAAAAGCAAGCCGCGCAGAGCGCCGACTTGCAAAGAGAAGATCACACCCCATAAAATCCGGTAATTCGACAGAAAGAGCCCGGTCTGCGGGCAGGGCGAAAGGACCGGAAGTGCTATGCAGGTACACAGAGTCTATATAGCAACAAAATACTTTTACTACTCTTTATTGACCGTTTCACAAGTCTGCGTCGGAACGCATTTCGGTTATAAAGGAACCAACTTATAAAATCTGAGTATGACACTCAATCAATAAGGCGGAAAAACCGCCGCTCGGCAGTGGACCCGGCTGTCCGTATGGCCTTTATCTCCCCGGCGGGAGCGGTCCAGTATTCTTCGCCAGAAAACTCTATGCGGATTGATATATACTATATCATAGAAAACGGAATTTGTCAATAGCAGAAACGCGGCAAGTGGAGAAGAAGGGAAAGGGCAGCGGCGGTTGACAGAGGGAGTCCGATCTGGTATACTGAGCGCAAAACAGGGAGAAGAAAGGGTGCACTTCCGACTGCGCCTCGAAAAGCAGCGTGGATACGGAGAAGCAAAGCAGGGAGACGGAAAAAGGAGGCAAGGGGACAGATGGAAAAGCATTGTTTTTCGACAGCAGGCTATTATGTGATCCCGGGAAGCGGGCGGAGCGTATACGATTTCAACCGGGACTGGCAGTTTTTCCGCGGGGAACTGCCGGAGGGCGGGTTTGACGGTGTGGAGGCGGCCTGGGTGAATCTGCCGCATGGCATCGATGATTGCATCGGGGAAAATGCCAGCGGCATGCGCAACTACCAGGGAGTGGTGTGGTACCGGAAACGGTTTGTGCTGCCCCCGTCGATGCAGGAGAAGCAGGTGCGCCTGTATTTTGACGCAGCAATGGGCAGGGCACGGGTGTATCTGAATGGCGCCATGCAGAAGGAACACGTAGGCGGCTACCTTCCGTTTACGGTGGATCTTTCGGAGGCGCGGTATGACGGCAGCGAGAACGAGATTGCCGTATGGCTGAGCAATGCCGATGACGGGAGTTATCCGCCGGGGAAGCCGCAGGGGCAGCTGGATTTCACCTATCATGGCGGCCTGTACCGGAATGTATATCTGATTGAGACCCCTCCACTGCATATCACCGACCCGGTCGAAAGCACGCGCGGGGCGGGGGGCGGCGTGTATGCGGCGGTAAAGGAATTGGAAGGCAGGACTGCGACGGTGGATGTACGCACCGAGCTAGGCAACCGGAGCGCAGAGGAACGCACCTGCACGCTGGTGACCGAGATAGAGGATGAGGAGGGAAAGGTTCTTTCGCATACGGAGACGGTACTGACGCTCTCGCCTGGCGGGACGCAGGAGACGATACAGGAATTTTCACTTCGGGAAGCACATCTCTGGCACCCCGATGACCCCTATCTGCATTTTGTGTGCTCATATGTGAAGGAAGGGGAGACCCTGCACGATGCAATGCGGACCCGTTTCGGCATACGTCTGTTTGCCATGCGCGGTGCGGAGGGCTTCTATATCAACGGAAAGCCGACAGAGCACCGCCTGAACGGCGTGAACCGGCACCAGGATTATGTGTATGTGGGGAACGCGATGTCGGACGCGGCACAATACCGGGATGCGAAGCTGTTACGCGAGGGCGGGGTGGAAATCGTGCGTGCGGCGCACTATCCGTTGTCACCCGCTTTTCTGGATGCGTGTGACGAATTGGGTCTGCTGGTGACAAGCGCCAATCCGGGTTGGCAGTATTTCCATCCGGATCCGGTCTTTACCGAAAGGATCTATGCCGACACACGCGCGCTGGTGCGCCGGGACCGGAACCGTCCGTCGGTGCTGCTGTGGGAGACGACGCTGAACGAAACCGATGCACAGCCGGTGGGACTGATGCGTCATATGCATGAGATCGTGCACGAAGAGCTGCCGTATCCCGGTGTATTTACGGCAGGGGACGCAACGCATGCACGTCCGGCGGGCTTTGATGTCCTGTACCACGGAAACGAACAGGACCGCCAGTGCCTGTTCACGCGGGAGTACGGGGACGGGGGTGAGGTGGACAATTTTTATTCCCAGAACGCGGCGGTGCGTGTGAAGCGGGAATTTGGCGAGCACGCACAACTGGTGCAGGCGAAGATCCGGGCACGGGATCTTGCGGCGGTGTGTTATTCGGCGCCGCCCCAGCGGTTCGGAAGTGCGCTGTGGTGCGGCATTGACCATCAGCGCGGCTATCATCCCGACCCGTTCTGGGGCGGGATCCTGGATCTGTACCGGATGCCGCGCATGGCGTACTATCTGTTCAGGAGCCAGTACGATCCGGATCGGCAGATACGGGGAATCCAGACCGGCCCCATGGTCTGGATTGCGCATGAGCTGACACAGATTTCGGAAGCGGATGTTGTGGTGTTTACCAACTGCGAGCAGGTACGCCTGACATGGCTGGGGCGTACATACGGACCGGCGGGTTCGGAGCCGGGATACGAAGGCATGCCACACCCCCCGGTCGTGTTTCACGGGATATACGATTACAGTGAGATTACACGGGAGTACCGGAGCCGCACGGGGGAGCTCTGTATGGTGGCAGAAGGTCTGATGGACGGAAAGACGGTATGCCGGGAAGAGAAGCGCTATCCGGAGCGTCTGACCGGCCTGCATGTATATGTCGATGACGCAGGGTACGGACTGGTAGCGGATGGCGCGGATTTTGTACCGGTGCGCGCCGATCTGATCGATAACAAAGGGGTGCGGAAGGTACTGAATGCGGAATACGTACATTTTACGGTGGAAGGGGAGGGGGAGATCGTCCACGAAAGCGCCGTGGGTGTGAACCCGATGAAGACGCAGTACGGGACGGCGACGGTGCTGATACGCGCCACCGGAAGGGCGGGAGAGATCCGGGTGCGTGCGACCTCACCGGGACTTGTACCGGATGCGGTATGCTTTGCTTCGGTTCCGGGACCCCGGACGGTATTCGGAGCATCGGACGCAGGGGCGAGAACGCGGAGGCAGAAGAACGCTGCCACGCCGGCATCGCGGCCGGATATGGGAACGGCGGCGTGTTCTGTGACCGATGGAGAGGAGAAAGAACGAAGGATCCGGGAGCTGCAGCTGCGTCTGACCGAAAAAGAGCAGGAGATTATGGAGTTGCGGAGCAGACTGAAAGGCTGACCGTCGGAGAAGCGGACGGGGGGAATTTGCCTGAAGGTCAATAAGGGCAAGGGCAAAGAGGCTTACGCGCCTCTGCAAATGCGCCATGCGTGGAAAGAGCAGGCGGACAAGCTCTCTGCCAGCGAAATCGGCAAGGACGATTACGACCGCTGGCGTTACTACTATCCGAAATACGATACCACACAAATCTGGGCGAAAGTTCCTTCGCAGGAATTAAGCGACGCATTAGTCGAAGTATTCAAAGATAAGTTAAAATAGAGTCAGCAGGAGG
>CALWTT010000080.1 GCA_944384545.1 uncultured Clostridia bacterium
TATCAACGGTGCCATGAACATCCTGATTGAAGATAACATCTTCTCCCCCTACACGGAAGATATCTGCATTGCCGTAAAGGCAGAGCACAACAAGAACGTGCACGGGAAGGACGTCGAGCAGGACGGCCAGTCTCTGATTGATGATAGTGAATAGTTCCTATGGCGGAGCATGGAATCCGAACGGAGGCGAGAATGGAAAAGGAAAACGGCGGGCTTTTTGCCCGCCGTTTTCTGTGCACTTGTATGGGAGAGATATGGGATCTATTCACCCGCATCCGGACCGTAGTAAAAGCTTGCCTGCCATGCGGATACTCCGGAATCTGCAAAGACATTGTGGAGGCGTTTCTGTAGGACATCGCGGGAGACGCCTTTTTTGAGAACGACCTGCAGGAATCCGCCGCCGCCGGCGCCGCAGATCATTTTTCCTTCGATGAGATCGTCAATGGTCAGGAAGATCTGGTCGATACAGGTATTGGTACAGCCGCTGTCCAGTTTTTTGGAAAGCTCCCAATGTTCGGAAAGGAGGGAGGCAAATCCGTCTACATTGCCGCGCTCCAGCTCATAGCGCATGAGTGCGGCGACGCGCTGAATGCGATACAGGACCGTGAGGGTGTCCGGAGAGGCCTTGACATAATTGCTCATGACGCTCCGCAGGAGATTGCGGGCCAGACGGCGCTGTCCGGTATAAATCAGGACGAAACGTTCGTTCAGCTCGTCTTTGGTTTTTTGTGTGATAGAAACAGGCGTGCAGGTGATATGCTGTGAGAGTCCGGCATCGGAGGTAATCATTTTGATGCCGGGCACGAGACCGCCGACCTGATCCTGCCATCCGCCGCCGGTAGACATGATCTGTTCAATACACAGCACGCGGTTGAAAACCTCATTGTCGCTGATCGGAATGCCGAGATACTGATAAATGGCACGCACACAGGCACCGGCGAGGATGGAGCTGGTGCCGAGCCCGCTTCCTTTGGGGATGTTGATCACGCGTGTGTTGAGGCGCAGTCCGCCAAGGCGTGCGGTAATGGAGGAGAGTGTGGTGCCGTCCGAGGCATCGCGGGGTATGACGCCGCAGGCAATGAGCGCGGCTTTATGGAGAGCAAAGGGATCGGCGGGATTGCGGCAGTCGGTCAGGCGGGAAAGATCGGTGAAGCGGCGCTTGAGATTGCCGTCGGTACTGGACAGCACAAAGGCGGGATCTTTCAGGCGCCGTACGCCGGCTTCAATGGGAAGGATCCCCTCGAGCATCATGGCGGCATTGAGGACCGTACCGCCGTTTTCGTTGCAATAGGGAGGTGTATCCGACCATCCGCCGCCGAAATTGACACGGACGGGGAGACGGACAACGGCTTCTTCCCGCGCGGGGAGATACTCCTCATGGTAGGTAGTGCCGCCGGAATGCACGAGCGAGGCACACAAGGTATCAAAGCAACGCTCTTCCAGACTGTCGTCGTCAGCGATGCCGGAAAGGTATTCGTAGATCCGGATTTTTCGGGAAAAGTCGGGAAGCGAGTCATCGGTCAGCGCGGCGGCGGATTCCAGGAGCGTGGCGCGGACGCGATCCGAAAGTCCGGCGCCGCGGAAGATATCGGCGGCACGATCGAGTGGGAGGCGGTGATCGATGGCTTCGAGAAGAGAGGCGGCTTTGATTTTATCGTCCAGCCGTTTTTTCCAGGGCAGGATCTGGGTAACATCCGCCTGCAGGAAGCTGTCGCGCAGGCTGAGGCGAGGACCGATTTCTTCCACGCCGCCGTACAGGCAGGCAAGCGTGGCATGGAGGGCGGCGGTCATGGAATCCCGGACAGGATAGAGCGGTGCCGTCCAGAGCGGCTCGGTAAGCGGCTTTCCGAAGAGAAGGGATTCTTTGGGATTATCGCGGGTACCATACATGCGGACGACAAAATTGCCGTCACGGAGTTTAAGGCCGTGGAGAACGCAGTGGGAAGGCACGCAGGCATCCTCTACCGTAACACCGGAGATCACGCAGCCGGCACCGATTTTTGCACCCTGTTGTATAAAACTGTCTTCGATATAGGAAGCCTCGCCGATCACGGCCTGTGGGCTGATATAGGAATTGCTGACGGCATAGTGTGTATCCTTGGTATTGGTATTGATCTGGGGATGCCAGTCCAGGAAATGGAAATCCTGAATATCGGCGGTCAGAAGGCGCAGAAGTTCGTAGGTGGTGCCGAAATGGAGAAAAGCAGCGGGAGAGAAGCGGATGAGCTTCATGGAATAGCGATGGAGTTTTTCCCAGATGATCTCGCGTGCGGCGGTAAGGGCAGGACAGAATTCGCCCTCGGGCTGCTGTTGCATATAGCCCTCTCTGGTGGAGGAGGTGGCAAGAGGATAGAGGAAATCGGCGTAGAAGGAGAGCCGTACTTCCTCATTGACCAGCGACCGGAATTTCTCGTCGGTATCGACGAGCGTATAAAGATCGTTGAGAATGTGGGATTCGAAGACGGCGGCGCCGGTATCGATATCGACGCGCCCGTCCTGATCGACAGCCCCGGCACGGCGGAGTACGTCCAGAGGCTGTTTATGAAGGAAACTTCCGACATTTCCGTCTTCATCGCTGAGGAAAACGCCGTGGTTTTTTCCGGTATCGGCGGATTCCTTCATGGAAAAGACGGCGGCACCGGTGGAAAAGGAGTCGATCTGCAAAGGATTGAAGAGCAGAAGGACGTCGCCGGAGCAGACGAGCATTCCGTCCCCGAGACGTGCGGGGACGCCGCTGAGGCAGATGATAAGTTCGTCAAAGAGCGTGCTGCGGCGCCCGTCTGGCAGCATACGCGGAACCGGGCTGAAGAGCTTGCCGCAGGCAGAATATTGGGGAATGCGCCGGGAATCTCCGCCGGAGTGGATAACGAGAATGCGCAGACCGGTAAAATCCGAAGAGCCGTGCTCGCGCGCGATCTCGCGCAGAACATGGAGCGTAGCGCCGCCGGATCCGACGCGTTTTCCGTCGGGGTCGGAGAGGACGGCATAATGGGTGGCAGTGGGCAGCTTTCCGGCGGCAAGACGCCAGTTGAGCTGTTGGCGGTAAGCGAGCGCCTGGTGCTCCCCGGAGGCGGTAAGAACGACATAATCCCATACGGGATGGCGGGGATTGGAGAGTGTGTTTTCGTATTCGTCATAGCAGTCGAGGTAGGACTGCCGCAGAAACAGATTGCGGTAAGAAGCAGGCATAAAAATACTCCTGTCCGTCGCGCAGCAAAAGCAGCGGCGCGATCATACATAGAGCCGGGCGACGCCCGGCGGGGAAGGGAGCAGAACATACATTATTTATATTATAACATAGAAACCGGAGAAGGTCAAGAGCGAAAGAAGCAAAAAGCACATGGAAGCAGCAGCGCAAAAGCGGAGGTCGGGATCCGGGAGAGAGCGGCATGCGATGTCATGGCGTCGTTTACAAAAAATTTTGATCTGGCCGCTTTCTTTTTGCCATTCGTATGCTATACTGAACAGAGAAACAGCGGCAGAGCGATGCAGAAGGCGAACGGGATACCCCCGATCTTGCACAGATCAAGGTGCAATAGCATGCCTGCAGCGATGGTGTGAAAAACCGCACCTTGTATAAAAAATATCCGCGGGGTTTCTCGCACGTATATCGGCGCATATACTACCGGGTGACGAAACCAATCCACAAAGACTGCAAGGAGTGAGAACGTGTCTGACATATCGATAGAAAAATTACAGGAAGCGCTTTTGCGCGATACGGCAGCATGTATAGCAGAAGCGGAGGAGGGCTACCGTCGCCGCGTGGACGGAGTCGTGCGGGATCTGCTCGGGAGCGGGCGCCGGCGGGTCGTGCTGCTTGCCGGGCCGAGTAGCTCCGGGAAGACGACAACGGCGCGGATTCTGCGTGATCGGCTGCGGGAGGCGGGGCATCCGGCTGTGACGGTGTCCTTAGACGATTTTTACCGGAATGCGGATGATCCGGTGTATCCGCGGCACCCGGACGGGAGCCGGGATTACGAATCTCCGCTGGCCCTGCATGCGGAGCAGGTGCATGCCTGTCTGGAAGCCGTGCTGTCGGGAGCACCGTATGCGGTACCGCGGTATGACTTCCGTGCGGCGTCGCGGGCGGCAGAGACGGTGGAGCTGCGGATCCCGGACGGTGGATTTCTGATTGTGGAGGGGCTGCACGCGCTGAATCCGATGTTCACGGACGGATTGCCGCGGGAGGGCTTGTACGGCTTTTTTATCAGTGTATCCACCAATCTGACCGATAAAACCGGGGCGCGTGTGCTGTCGGGACGGAAAATCCGATTTCTCCGTCGGCTGAGCCGGGATTATCTGTACCGTGGGGCGGATGCGGCGCGGACCTATGCCATGTGGCAGAATGTCCTGGACGGGGAGGATCGGTATCTGTATCCCTACCGCGACCGTGCAGACAGTCACCTGGATACGTTCCACCGATACGAGGTTGGTGTGCTCCGTCCGTATGCCGAACGGCTTCTTGCCGATCCCGCGGCACTGCAGGGGGAATATCTGCATACCGTGCGGCAGGCGTTGCTGCATTTTCCCCCGTTGCCGGTTTCCTGCGTTCCGTCGGATTCGCTTTTGCGCGAATTTCTTCCGGGATAAGGTATGGTTCAGGAGCAGGATTTTTGCGTAGCCCGTATATCCTGTATATGCCCTGTCAGGACCGCAGCCGGATGGCTGCGGTCTTTTTTTGCGTCGGCCGATAGACATCTGCATTTTTTGTCGGATGTTGTCGACGGGGATTTTTTCTTTTTTCTCTGCATATACTATGGGAAAAACCGGGGAAAAGAGGGAGTTTTGTGGAGCGGGGAAGCGGAGTACTCATGCCGATATTTTCTTTGCCGGGACCATACGGTTGCGGCACACTGGGCGAGGAGGCGCGTGCCTTTGTCGACCGGCTTTCGGAGGGCGGTTTCGGGTGGTGGCAGACACTTCCCCTGTGTTTGCCGGGC
Organism: uncultured Clostridia bacterium; assembly: GCA_944384545.1. GTDB lineage: Bacteria > Bacillota > Clostridia > Oscillospirales > CAG-272 > UBA1740. Next base: position 4,941 of record CALWTT010000080.1, read on the forward strand.
GCCGGCAACTCTCCGTATATGTCCTATGCGGCGTCGAGCCTGAATTATGCTTTTGTAGATCCGGACACTTTGTATGAGGAGGGGCTGCTGCGTCGGGAGGAGCTGATCGGGGCGAGACAGAGCCAGCCGTATCTGTGCGAATATGCCCGCCTGGGCGAGGAGCGGTATGCCCTGCTGTGCCGCGCGGCCTCCCGCGTGCATGACCGCAATCCGGTATATGAATTTTTGCACAGGCATCCGTCCGTGGCAGAATTCTGCCGTTTCATGGCACTGCGTGAGCAAAACCGGAATCTCCCCTTTCGTGCGTGGCAGGAAACGCTTCCGGAGGAAGAACGGGTATATCGGTGGGGGTTTACGCAATACGAATTTTTGCGGCAGTGGGATGCTCTGCATGCCTATGCGGCGACGCACGGGGTGCATATCATGGGGGATATGCCGATCTATGTCAGTTATGAAAGCGCCGATGTGCGGGAGCATCCGCATCTGTTTCTGTTGCGTAAGGATGGGACGCCGGCGGCGGTGGCCGGGGTACCGCCCGATTGCTTCTCGGAGGACGGACAGCTGTGGGGGAACCCTTTGTACGATTGGGCGGCGATGGCGGAGGAAGGATATGCCTGGTGGACCGACCGTATGGCGTTTGCAGGACGGATGTTTGACGGCGTCCGGATCGATCATTTCCGCGCGTTTTCCTCGTATTACCGGATCCCGGCGCATGCAAAAACGGCGCGGGAGGGGGAATGGGTTCCCGGCCCTGGCCTTGCCCTGACCGATCGCCTGGCAAAGGCAGTACCGCACTGTCAGATTGTGGCAGAGGACCTTGGGGGGAATACCGAGGAGGTACGCCGGCTTTTGCAGGAGAGCGGATTTCCCGGAATGCGTGTATTGCAGTTTGCTTTTGAAGAGGACGGGGACAATCCGCACCTGCCGCACAATTATGCATACAACTGTGTGGCGTACACCGGTACGCACGACAACAATACCCTGCTGGGCTATCTGACCGAAATGGCGCCAGATCGACGGACCCGTTTGTTCCAATACTGTGGATATACGGGGGAGGATCTGCGTGCGGGAATCCGATTTGTGATCCGTGCTCTGCTTTCCTCGCATGCAGGACTGTGTATTTTTCCGGTGCAGGATCTGCTGGGATACGGGGCAGATACACGGATCAACCGTCCCGGAACGGCAGAGGGAAACTGGCAGGTGCGTCTGACCGCAGAACAGCTGTCGTCGGTCGATTGGAAAGGCTATGCCCGGGAAAATGCGTTGTATTTCCGCACTCCGCGGGTTCTGCGGCAGACACTGCCCGTGAACCTGTGACAGGAGCGTAAAACGCAACAGGAGATCGGACGGCGCCCAGCCAGAGAAAAAAGGCGCAAAAAAGCGAAAGTGCCCGCTCCGCACAGGGGGCGGAGCGGGCAGGCGTATTCGCGCGGAGCCGTCGGGCAGGGCACCGTTATTTACGGAAGCAGGGCGGCAGCGGCCTGCGGCAGCTCCCGGATGCTGCGCAGAAAGGGGGTGCCCTCCGGCACATGCCCGAATCCGTATGCGGCATGCAGAAAAGGGATGCCGGCGGTATGCGCCGCTTCATAATCGAGCATGGTGTCGCCGATATACAGTGCGTCGGTCAGCCGGTTGCGTTCCATGACGAGGCGGATATTGTCGGATTTCGGTTTTCCGGTACGCAGATACTCGTAATCCGAAAAGAGCCGGTCAAGGCCGGGATAGGTGAGGAAGGCGTCGATATATCCGTCGGTGCAGTTGCTGACGATGGCAAGAAAATAGTCATCCGCAAGGCGGCGCAGGGTGTCGGTAACACCGGGGAAGATCTGCCCGTGTCCCTGCTGCACGAGCCGGATATGCGCGGAGGAGGCCTGCTCTATGAACTGCAGCCGCTGTGCATCGTCGAGCTCGGGACAAAAGCGGCGTGCAATAGCATCGTTGGTCATCCCCATGACATCGGCGGCCATTTGGCGTGTAACCGCAGGGGTATTGCAGGAAAAGGCGCGCAGCGCCTCGGTCCAGGAGACCGCCATGGCATCGCATGCATCCCACAGGGTGCCGTCCAGGTCAAAGATCAGTGCTTTTTTCATGAAAACTCCTTGTGATGTGACCCGTGTGTTGTAAAGGGTCAGGCAAAACATAAAGACCCTGCTGTTGCGTACAGCAAGGCCCCAATGGTCGGAGTGACAAGATTCGAACTTGCGACCTCGTGGTCCCGAACCACGCGCTCTACCAATCTGAGCCACACCCCGAAAAAACAGGAAAGAGGCAGGGCACCGCCCTGCAGGTACACAGTATTATAGCATGTGTGTACAGGTTTGTCAAGAACCTTTCATCAACTTTTTCAGCAGACAACACGGAATGCAAAACCCGAAAAAAATTTGCACTTACATCTTGCGATTTTATCTGTCATGATGTATAATGTAATTATCTATTCCAAAAAGATTGTCCTGAGCGGAGGTTAACTATGTCCTTTTTGAAGAAACTCACATCGCAGAAAGCCGCGATTACGGATCCTTCGGATCGGAAATTCTGTCAGATTACCTGCCTCAGCGGCGGCGGTGTGGCATTGGTGGCGATGGTCCTGCTGATCATCCGCCTTGCAGGATACGATCCTACCTACATATGGTCTTCCATTGCATTGGGCATCGGACTTGCCGCTTTTTTTGCACTGGCATATCTGCGCTATATGTGGCAGGATAACCGATTGGTTGCGCGTTTTTCGGATGCGTCGGTGTGGCTGGTTCTTTTCGGTGTATATACGCCGATTGAGCTGATTCTGGTGCGGAAAGACCTGTATGAGAACGGTTCGATTGTCTGTGCGTGGGTGACCTTCGGACTGATCGCGCTTTTCTCCTTCTTCTTTCTGCTGGCTTCGCTGGCCTCCACGCATAAGTTCCGTCTGTTCGGTTCGTTTGTTTTCTTCCTGATGGCATTTTCTCCTCTGTTTGGTATATATGCCCTGCTCAATGCGTTTTATTTCTCGCATTTTCTTCTGTACCTGCTTCTGATTCTGACCATGCTCTGCTTTGCGGCGACCCCGATCATCTTCTGGTTCTTTGACAAATATGCATGGCAGAGAAAGGTGTTTTACATACTGATGGCGGCCGGAACGCTCTGCGGCGCTCTGATCCCTGTCTTATATGCGTTCTGCGGTCGCTGAGCAAAAGCGATGGCGGAACTCCGCGGGAGCGGCCACCCGGGCCGCTCTCTTTTTTGCGGTATATCGGGAATCCGCATTTTTCTGAGGGGAATATGGCATATACGGAAATTCTGCTGCTGGCGATCGGATTGTCGATGGATGCCTTTGCTGTATCGGTCTGCAAGGGCCTTGCGGTCGGGCGGATCGCACCGAAGCATCTGTTGCTGTGTGGACTGTGGTTTGGCGGGGCGCAGGCGCTGATGCCGGTGATCGGCTATTATCTCGGTGTAGCCTTCCGCGCCTATATTACGACCTACGACCATTGGATAGCGTTTGTTCTGCTGGCGGTGATCGGGGTCAGCATGATACGGGAGGCGTTTTCCAAGGAGGAGGGCGCCAATGCATCGTTTGCTTTTTCGGCCATGCTGGTCCTTTCCATTGCCACCAGCATCGATGCGCTTGCGGTGGGCATTACCTTTGCGATATTGCCGGATGTCCATCTCTGGCTGGCGGTGGGCACGATCGGGCTTGTCACATTTCTGCTGTCGGCGGTGGGGGTGAAGGTGGGAAGCCATTTCGGCACCCGGTACCGTTTTACGGCGCAGCTGTGTGGCGGCATCCTGCTGATCCTGCTCAGCCTGAAAATCCTGCTGGAGCATCTTGGCGTTCTCAGTTTCTGAAAATACAGGCGGGATCCCGGGAAAGGGCAATGGAATAATACATCATACGGGCGCTGTGCGGTCAGGAACCTGCACAGCGCCCATATATGTATGGTTGTCGCGAATCAGGGCAGAGGGTGCGCGCCCCCCGTATACACCCGTTCGGCTCTGCGGCCGGAAAGGCAGAGGAGCTCATACGGAATACTGTCTGCTTTTTCAGCCAGTGCGGAAAGCAACCGTCCGGACGCTTCCAGCACCGTTACTTCGTCGCCCGGCTTTGCCTCGATATCGCGGATATCCAGTGTGCACTGATCCATGGAAATACGTCCGATGATCGGTACATCCTGCCCGTGAAGGCGAAGGCAGGCGCCGGAGCAGGCGCGGAGCAGTCCGTCCGCATATCCGATTCCGACCGTTGCGGCGCGCATATCGGCAGGCGCGCGGAACAGACCGCCATATCCGACACGTTCTCCCGCGCGAAGCGAAAAGACCTGGGTAACGCGTGCGGTGAGGGACATGGGCGCGCGGATGGCGGGTGCAATGGAAGGTGGAAAAGGCAGAGCGCGGGAGG
>CALWTT010000081.1 GCA_944384545.1 uncultured Clostridia bacterium
CGTCTGCGCCGCCCACAGGGTTTCCCGGTCCAATGTTTCTTTTACATATCCATCGGGCGTCGCGCGCTTGACCGTATCCGTCACGCGACAGGCCGCCGTGGCTCCACCGCATGCATAGGCTGCCGCCACTACATCTGCAATCATATCCGGGGTCACCATGCATCTGGCTGCATCGTGTATCGCCACATACCGGACCTTTTCCCCATCCGTTGCCTCAAATCCCGCAAGCGCCGAGTATTGCCTCGTTTCTCCTCCAGGCACGACCTTGCGGTATTTGCAGATTCCATAGGTGTGCATCAACCCGTCGACGGTATGCAACTCTTCTTTCCGCGCTACCACCACAATATCGTCTATATACGGGCATGCGTCCAGCGCACGTGCCGCATGGATCAATACCGGAGCATCCTCCAGCTGCATCAGCTGTTTGGTTGTGCCGTCCACACTTTGCATGCGACTTCCCGTTCCTCCTGCCAAAAGAATCGCCGCAGTATACGGACGGCGTTTCCCTGTCAGGAACCGTAGAATGCGACAGATACGATAGGTCTTTTTCATCGGTTCCTACTTCCTGTAATATACAAAATGAGCGATAACTGTGCGCTCTTTTCCGTCCTCTTCCAGGTTCGGCGCGGTCAGGACCACACCATCTCCGGACAGCAAATACGCCGCACGCAACTCCTCTACACGTGCGCGCAACAGAATTTCTCCCGAACTGAGCAAAAGAAATTCTCCGTTGCGTACCGAAAGGCACCCTCCGCGGCCAATAATCTCATCGGTATCATTTCTGCGCTCGGTCACATACCGGATCGCCTGACCGTGCAATTCCATCGCACGCTGCTCACGGAATGCGCGACTGTCCGGATTCTTCGGCCTGAAAATCTTCCGGAAAAAAGACAAAACACTTCCTCCTGTGCCTGGTGTGTAATGTGAAAAAAGGTGCTCCTGTGATAGAAGATGCACGGTATTCCTTCGCACACGTCCCTGAACTCGTACATACACTGATAGTATTATAGCATGCCCATCCATAAAAAAAAAGAGAGCTTTTTTAATTTTATCATAACAGATGGAAATATCCCCCCACTTTCCCCCATAACCAATGCAAACTGCATTTAAACGATAGAAGTTTCACTATTTGTGTATATGCGCCAAACAATGTGGCGTTTTTTTGTGAAATATTTTTGGGTAAAACCTTTCTCGCCTCTTGATTTTTGATGCGGGAAAAGGTATAATATGAGTGTAGTGGAGAAAAGTGGGGAGAAATCCCCTTTCATCCCATTCTTATCAGGAGGAGCTTCGGATGCTGTTCGTCGGTGAATTTCATCATACGCTGGATGCCAAAAACCGCATCTTTATCCCCGCAAAATACCGCACGGCGCTCGGCGACTCCTTCTATATCACAAGAAAAATGGAAAGGTGTCTTGCCATTTATTCCGAGGCCGAATGGACAAAGATGACCGATAAACTGAATACACTTCCCGATTCCGTTGTAGGCGCTATCAAGCAGTTCCTGTATTCAAAAACCGTCAGCGTGACCCCGGACGGACAGGGGCGGATCGTTCTTCCGCCGGAGTTAATGCAATATGCTGCCATCGAGAAAAACGCCGTGATTATCGGCGTGGGAGATCATCTTCAAATCTGGTCGGATGCCCTGTGGAGTGAAAAGGAAAATACGATGGATACGGCTGCTCTCATGGAGCAGTTGCGCCAGCTCGGACTATAAGGCGTATAAGACAGCATACAAACGCAATGTCAGAACATGATTTCTCCCATATCCCGGTTCTCCTGAATGCCTGCATCGATGCACTCCTTATCCGGCCGGATATGACCTATGTGGACTGTACAACCGGTGGCGGCGGACATTCCTATGAAATTGCCGCAAGACTGGGAGAGGGCGGTCAGCTTATCTGCCTGGATCGTGATGAAATGGCACTGGATGCCGCAAAAGAAAAACTTACCCCCTTCCTCCGCAGAATTGTCTTCCGGAAAGCCAATTTCAGCGATCTCGGTCACGTACTCGAAGAAATGCATGTTTCCAATCTGGGAGGCGTTCTCGCAGACCTGGGATGCTCCTCCTATCAATTTGATACACCGGAGCGCGGTTTTTCCTATCAGCACGATGCCCCGCTGGACATGCGCATGGATCAACAGGCAATACTGACCGCAGACACGGTAGTCAACCAATATCCGTCCGACGCCCTGCGCCGCATTATTTTTGAATACGGTGAAGAACGCTTTGCAGGAAAAATTGCAGAAAAAATTGTGGCAGCCCGACAAATTTCTCCAATAAAGACCACAGGTCAGCTTTCCGAGATTATCTGTGCCGCCATTCCGAAGGAGGCACGAAAAATCGGACCTCATCCCGCAAAGCGAACCTTTCAGGCCATCCGCATTGAGGTCAATGCAGAACTCGATGCTATTCCTCCGATGATACGTGATGCCGCTGCATATCTACAGCCCGGTGGCAGACTGGCACTGATTTCCTTTCATTCTCTGGAAGACAGACTTGTTAAACAGAATTTTGCAAACCTCGCTTCCGGTTGCGAATGCCCACGCGACTTTCCTGTCTGCGTTTGCGGCAAAAAACCGATTCTTCAGATTCTCAGTAAAAAACCAATCCTGCCGGATCCGCATGAACTGATCGTCAATCCACGCTCCCGCAGTGCAAAATTGCGTGTAGCAGAAAAACTGTAATCCGTATAAGAACGGAAGGAGGTTCTCCATGACACAAACCATTGCCATTCGCGGCACATCTCCCGAAATCAATCCTTTATACATAAAAATGCGTCGCCGTTTTGCCGGTCAGAACGATCGCACCATCGGCGAAATCAAGGCACAGGAGGCCATCCGGGACGGATATGAACCGTATGCCATTCATTCAGGCGTCCCCAAACATACAGCCGCCGAATGCCATGTCACCCGTGCCAATTCTCTGCCGGTCCACGAAAATAAAAACAAATGGAACGCCCCCCGTCCCATTGCAGTCTCCGGTATTTCCATCGCCGTAATTGTGGTGGGAGTGATTCTTCTTTTTGCCCTCTTACTGTCCGGGCTTCATATCAACAGATTGCATCAACAGTTGGCCCTCGCGCAGAACAATACCGAAATTCTGCAAAACCAACCTTATACTCGCACATTGATCCCGGAAAATACGGAGCAGCACGCCTCGTCCAATGAATTTCCTGATACCGAAGCTGCGGCGGACAAGCAGATCCTTCTTGACAATCTTCTCCGTGCCTTTTCTGCTGCATAGACATTTTTTCTTCCCGACATCCGTATAATGATAGCGATAGTCAATAGGACTGTCGCTATTTTTTATGTGGGAGGATCGCTTCCGGTGAAACAGGATTTTTTTCTACTCTTCCGGCGGCGCGGTACTGCGTTGCTACTCATATTCTGCATCTTGCTATCCGCACTCGGCGCTGTACTGTTTCGCATGCAGATCTTCGGGTACGAAGAATATCAGCAAAAAGTTCTGGATCAGATTACCGTTGGCTCCGCGTTGAAGGCAAACCGCGGCAACATCTATGACAGAAACGGGAATCTGCTTGCAACAAATATTACAACATGGCGTGTATATATTTCACCCGTAGATATTGCCGTTGCAAAGCGGCGCAGCGCCGGAAATCAGGACGAACGCATTGCAAGCGGACTTTCAGAAATTCTTGGACTTCCCTACGAAGATATTTATAAAAAAACCCAACGCTCTTATCGCCTCGACGAGACCATCGCCAAAAGTGTAGACAGAGACACGGCAGCACGGGTTCTTGCTTTTGCGGAAGCGGAAGCGTTCTCTTCCATGGTACATGTGGAGGCCAGCACCTCACGCTATTACTGCTATGACTCCTTGGCTGCGCAAACCATCGGATTTACCGGTGGAGATAACCAGGGACTTTTTGGTCTTGAACTTTTTTACAATGATTATCTTGCGGGTACCGACGGAAAATATCTGAGTGTAAAAGACGCGGCCGGAAAAGATCTTCCGTTCGGCTACACCGGCTATGTCCCCGCTACAGACGGCCTGGATCTGCATTCCACACTGGATCTGTACATACAAACACAGCTGGAACGGGTCCTGCTGGATGCCGCAGAAAATGCCGGTGCGGCCAATCGCGTCAGCGGAATTGTCATGGATGTACATACCGGCGCCATACTGGCAATGGCCACGCTACCTTCCTATGACCTGAACAATCCTTATGAATTGGACGAATCGCTTCTTTCCTATCTGTCCGGCTATGACGTAAACAGCGAAGAATACCAAAAAAAGAAAAGCGAACTTCTCTATACCATGTGGAGCAACAAAGCGATCAGCGAAACCTACGAACCGGGCTCCACATTCAAAATTATCACTTCGGCAATGGGACTGGAAACCGGCGTCGTCACACCGACCGACCCTTTTACCTGCTCGGGTGCCTATGTAGTCGGCGGCGTCACCATCCACTGCCACAAAAGGACCGGGCATGGATCGCTCAATTTTGCCGGCGGACTCCAGCAATCCTGCAACCCCGTATTTATGCAGGTAGCGGCAAGGCTGGGGAGCGAAACCTTTTACCGGTATTTTCAGTCATTCGGATATCTTGAGAAGACCGGCATTGATCTCCCCAGTGAAACCGGAAGCATCTTTCACAAACTGGAAAATATTCACGAAGTAGAACTCGCTACCGCATCCTTCGGGCAGCGCTTCAATGTTTCCATGATCCAGCAGATCACCGCCATAGCCGCCGTAGCCAACGGAGGGTATCTGGTGACACCGCACCTCATGGAATCCTTTACAGACGAAGGCGGAAATACCATTCTGGCCTATGCTACCAAAGTAAAACGCCAGGTAGTCGGAAGCGAGACCTGCCGCACGGTTGCACAAATTCTGGAAGAGGGCGTTTCGGGAGGCGGCGGTGCCAAAAACGCCTATGTCAGCGGCTATAAAATTGCTGCAAAAACAGGAACCAGTGAAAAATTGAACGGAATGCGCGTCGGTTCCTGCGTTGCATATGCACCGGCAGACAATCCGCAAATTGCCGTAATTATTATGGTGGATGAACCGACCTCCGGAATGGTTTACGGCAGCGTGGTGGCAGCACCATATGTTTCGGATCTGCTTGCCAATGTTCTTCCCTATCTTGGCTATTCCCCCTCTTATACCGAAGAGGAACAAAAGACCATGCAAATTTCCATAGGACAGTATACCGGGCTGAGCCGCAGCGAAGCCGAAAAGAAAATCCGTGCGCTCGGACTTTCGGTTGAATACGGGGACAATGCTACGGGGGATACTGTTACCGCACAGGTTCCCGCATCCGGTGAATGTGTTACCAAGGAAGGAGGCAAGGTTATTCTCTATACGGGCGGGGCGCCCAAAGACAGTGTAAAAGTACCAGATGTTATGGGAAAAAGTGCGGCAGATGCCAATCGAATTCTCTTAGATGCGGGTCTTAATATTCGCATCGAAGGTGCCCTCAATTATACGGTCGGCGAAGGCGCAGTTGTTATATCCTGCTCCCATGTGGCCGGGGAAAGCGTTGCCCCGGGAACCGTTGTTACGGTTACCTTCCGGCATATGGAAGCCGATGAGGCATTAGATCAAAAATAAGGAAGTTGCATTTCCACAAAAATCTGCTGTTTTGAGGTGAAAAATGAAACTTTCTGCTCTTCTTATGCCGGATGAGTATTCCTCGTCTGTTGATCCGAAAAATATCGAGATAACCGGGATCGCTGTATCCGGTTCTGCGCTCTTTCGCGGTTGCCTGTTCATCTGTATCCGCGGTACCCGTTACGACTCCCACAACCTGCTCACACTTGCAGCGAAATCCGGCGCGGCCGCAGCACTTGTGGAAGACAGCACGGCCATTGCAACACCAGAAGGACTTCCCCTCTTCACGGTAGGAAGCACGCGCAGAGCCATGGCATATGCCTACCACCGATTTTACGGTGAGCCAGGAAATGCCATGCGTCTTATTGCCGTGACCGGCACCAACGGAAAAACCTCTACGGCCACCATGCTATACACCATTTTGCAAAAAGCCGGTCGGAAAGTTGCTATGATCGGGACCGTCGCCTGTAAATCCGAGGAAAAGCTCTATTCACCCGATATCCGGACCGAGCCGCGCCGCACAATGACCACACCAGACCCGGATATTCTGTATCCCATGCTGGCAGACATGCGAAAAGACGGTGTCGAATTTGTGGTAATGGAAACCTCCTCCCATGCTCTTGCCCTTGAAAAGCTCGCCCCGCTCCGCTTTGAAATCGGAATTTTTACCAATCTGTCCCCTGAGCATCTGGACTTTCACGGGAATATGGAAAACTATCTTGCGGCCAAAGCACGACTTTTTTCGCAATGCAATTGTGGTATCATCAATTTTGACAATGAATATGCCGACCGTCTCGAAAAGCAGGCAAAATGTGAGATTCTGCGCTGTGGTGCCGTGTACCACGAACAGTATAATGCCGAAGAAATTGTCAATCGAGGTGCATTCGGCGTTTCCTATCTATACAGCACACCCACTGTGCGCATGTCGGTTTCCGTGCCGATTCCGGGCTCTTTCACCGTCTATAATTCCCTGCTTGCTCTTACCGCCGCCATTCGTCTCGGCATCTCTCCCACCGATGCAAAAGATGCATTGGCAACCATGCCAAGCGTTCCGGGACGATTGGAACGCATTCCGCTTCCGGAAACGGTGGATTTTTCTGTTTTTATTGACTACGCCCATACCGAAGCTGCACTGCGGAACATTCTGCTCACGGTATGCAATTTCAGGCAGGGCGGACAACGGATTGTTCTGGTATTCGGTTGCGGCGGAGACCGGGATGCAGGAAAACGGGCACCTATGGGAAGAGTGGCGGAAGAAATGGCGGATTATATCATTGTCACCTCGGATAATAACCGCTCCGAGGATCCGACGGTCATCATTCACGACATTCTGCTCGGCATGCACAACCGCAAAAAGCGTCGGGTCATTGTGAATCGCCGACGTGCTATCGAATATGCCATACAACAGGCACAACCGGGGGATATTGTTCTCCTCGTAGGAAAAGGGCACGAAAATTACGAGCTTTCAAACGGAGAACGGAATCCGTTCAGCGAAAGAACCATTGTGGAGGAAGCGGTAAAAGCGCGCTTCCATTAAGGAGCATCATGAGAATCCGTCTTGATCATACCTATTCAGCCTCCGAAATCGCAAAACTGACCGGCGGGACAAAAGTCGGACCGGAAGCTTTTTCTGCTTTTTTATCCACCGACTCAAGAGAAATGGTTGCAGGAGATATTTTTGTCGCATTGCGGGGAGAAAATAACGACGGGCATGCTTTTCTCCCCGAAGCAATGCGACGTGGCGCGGCAATTCTTCTTCGTGAGGAAGATGGCTATATTAAAGACCATAAGAAAGACAACGACTTTCCCATGATTCTTCTTCCCGACACCACAAAAGCGCTCGCGGATCTTGGACGTGCGGCGAGAATGCGCATTGCGCCAACCGTTATCGCTATTACAGGCAGCGTTGGGAAGACGACTACCAAAAACATGGTTGCCTCCGTACTTGGCATGCACTACCGCACGCATGCAACCCCGCAAAACCACAACAATCTTCTCGGGACCGCCCTCACTTTACTGGCCATGCCAGCCGATACCGAGATCCTCGTTGTTGAACTCGGTATGAATCATCGCGGTGAAATGGCAGAGCTTTCCTCACTCGTGCAACCCGACATTGCCGTCATCACCAATATCGGGAGCGCGCATATCGGCAACCTCGGCAGCCGATCGAATATCGCCGCTGCAAAACTGGAAATTCTGTTGAGCTGCACACCAGGCGCGCTCTATCTCTATCCCGGGAACGAACCGCTGCTCTGCCCTCCTTGCCAAACAGGGGTCACGCCGATGACCGTCTCCTCCGGGCCCCGGGACACCTGTTATTGGGAAAACCTGCATACGGAAGGAAATCTTACTGTTACGGATATCCGGATGGGAGAACATATTTTCCGAAGCCTCCCTCTGCCGGGTGCCGGAGCTCATATAGCATCCTGCTCCTGTTTTGCCGTTGCCATAGGCGTGACGCTTGGGCTCACCGAGAACGAAATCCGTACAGGACTCACACGCTGTCCCACAGATGCACTGCGTCAGAATATTTACCAGCAAGGGGGCGTATGTATCATACGGGACTGCTACAATGCCTCTCCTGAATCTATGACGGCCGCCTGCGGGGTTCTTATGCAGACACCGGGCAGACGCCATGTTGCACTTCTGGGAGACATGCTGGAACTGGGAAGTCAAACACGACGGTTTCATGAGGAAATCGGCGCGCACTTTGCGTCTGCGGGACTCGATTTTCTGTTGACATTCGGTGTAGCCGCCGGGAATTTTGCAACAGGTGCAGCCGCGGCCGGCATGCCGGCCACGCATATCCTGCAAAATGCCGACCCCAACCGTCCCGAAATCAGCGTACAGCAACTGGAAAATATACTTTGCTCCGGCGATGTGTTGCTGGTCAAGGCCTCCCGTGCCCTGGCTGCCGAACGGATCCTCGCCCTTCTTCCCGATCATTTCCCTTCTGAAAGGAATCTTCTATGAGCCTTCCTCTTTATTGTCTGATCGCCACACTTCTTTCTTTTCTTCTCTGCACGCTGGCACTCGCCCTGTTGATCCCACGTTTGCGTGCTATGAAAATGGGGCAAAAAATTCTGGATATCGGCCCCGCCTGGCATGCACCCAAAGAAGGCACCCCAACCATGGGAGGGATCTCCTTCCTCCTTGTCTCCATCCCCTGTGGAATTTTGCTTGCACTGCTTGCGGAGCGGGAAGGCGAACATGCCGTTGTATATCCGTTTCTTGTGGCGCTCTTTTATGCAGTGGCCAACGGCGCCGTCGGCATTGCAGACGATCTGACAAAACTCCGCCATCATCGGAACGAAGGGCTCACGCCTACACAAAAAATTCTCCTGCAAATTGTACTTTCCGCTGCGTATCTTTCCATCCTGCGCATGACCGGAATGATCGACACCACGCTGTATTTTCCGGGGATCGGCATGTATATCGATCTCGGATTCTTCACTTACTTTTCTCTCATGCTGCTTCTGATCGGGATCACCAACTGTGCCAATCTCACCGACGGGATTGATGGGCTTGCCGCTTCAGTCGGCGGTGTCATCTTTGCTTTTTTTGCACTCCTTTCCGTACTGCACGCCGAAATTTCTTCCCTGCTTCTTTCCTCTCTGCTGCTCGGATGCTGTCTGTCGTTTCTGTTGTTCAACCACCATCCCGCACGTATTTTCATGGGAGACACCGGTTCGCTTTTTCTCGGGGCCTCCGCGGCTGCTATCCCGCTCATGCTTGGCAACCCGCTGATCATTCTTCTTTGTGGTATTGTATATATTGTGGAAGGCGCTTCGGTCATTTTGCAGGTTCTCTACTATAAACGAACACGCAAGCGCTTGTTTCTCATGGCACACATTCATCACCACTTTGAAAAATGCGGCTGGAGCGAAAACAAAATTGTCGCCGTCTTCTCTGCACTGACCTTCACTGCCTGTCTGCTTGCCTATTTCCTTCCCTGATTTCCTCGGTTATATTAAGGAGGCATAAGCGTGTCCTACAAAAACTATGATCAGACACCTGCCGTAAAGCGGCATCGTTTTCCCGCCTTGCCGGATGTAATTTCCAAGATCCGCGGAGAACAGGGACAGGCAGACCGGATAATGCTCCTGCTGATTCTTGCACTTGCCTGCTTCGGTTCCGTTATGATTTTCAGTGCCAGCTATGCCAACGCCCTTTCCCGGTACGGCGACAGTCTGTATTTCGTCAAGCGTCAGATCATCTGGCTCGCAGTCGGTTTTGCCACTATGATTCTGTGCTCGTTTATACAACCCGAACGGTATGAAAAATATACGCCACTGGCGTTTTGCATCACAATCATTCTTCTGATTGCTGTACTTATTGCCGGGCAGACCGGAGGAGGCGCGCAACGTTGGCTGGCGATCGGGTCATTGACCTTTCAACCGTCTGAATTGGCAAAAACCACACTGGTTCTCATGCTGGCACGCCATTTTGCACACCACAGGGACACCATCCTGGATTATGACAGGAAAGGCCGTTCCTTCCTGACAGGCACCATGGTTCCCTTTGCCTACATCGGTCTTATCTGCGGTCTTGTTGCGCTGGAAAAGCATCTGTCCTGCATCATCATTCTTGGAATGCTGGGGATCACGCTGATGTTTGCCGCCGGATCGCGTGCCCGTTATCTTACCATGTTCGGCGCCGCAGGCGTAGCAGGGGTCACTGCGCTCGCCCTTTTCACCGACTATACCAAACGTCGCATTATGATCTGGCAGAATCCCGAGGCCTTTCCGCTCGACGGAGGCTGGCAAACGCTGCAGGGAATGATGGCCATCGGATCCGGCGGTTTTTTCGGACTCGGGCTGGGAAACAGCCGTCTCAAATACAGCTATGTTGCCGAACCGCAAAATGACTTTATTTTTACCATTACCTGCGAAGAGCTCGGTTTCCTCGGTGCCGCGCTGATTCTTATCCTTTTCGGCCTCTTCCTTTTCCGGGGATACAGCATTGCACTCCGAAACCCTTCGGTTTTCTGCGGGCTTGCTGTGTTCGGCATCACAACCAAAGTCGCGCTTCAGGTGCTTCTCAACCTTGCCGTCGTTACCAATTCCATTCCCAATACCGGTATCTCCCTACCCTTTTTCAGCTATGGAGGATCCTCTCTTGTCATGCTGTTTGCTGAAATGGGTATCATTCTGTCCATATCCCGTACATCACACATCCGACGCTGACATCGGGAGGAAAAATATGCGTATACTTCTGACAGGCGGGGGAACCGCAGGACACATCCATCCGGCCATTGCCATTGCCGAAATCCTGCGTGCAAACGATCCGCACAGTGAAATTGCCTTTGTGGGAACTCCGGACGGCATGGAAAACCGTCTTGTCGGAGATTGCGGATATCCCATGTATCATGTGCGGGTGTGTGGATTTTCCCGTTCTCTTTCTCTGCGGAACATCAAAGCACTCTATCTGGCTCTTACTTCTCCCCATGCAGCAAAACGAATTCTGCGCGAATTCGCTCCTGACGCGGTCATCGGTACCGGTGGATACGTCAGCTGGCCGATCCTTGCCGCCGCAGCCAAATGCGGCATTCCTACGGCACTGCATGAATCCAATGCACTTCCTGGTCTTACCACCCGACGTCTTGCCCCGCATATGGACGCCATATGGCTCAATTTCCGGGAGACGGCGGCGGCTCTCCCACATTGTAAAAATCCGCCCGTCTACACGGGGAATCCACTGAGAAGTGCCTTTTCCACCGTTTCCCGCGCCTCGGCACGTCGCGCCCTGCACCTCAATGAACAGGATCTGCTCCTTCTATCCTTCGGCGGGTCTCTCGGCGCGGACGCCATCAACCGGGCCTGCCTTACTGCGGACAGGTTCCTTTTCCGAAAAGTCCCCCAACTTCGCCATGTGCATGCCTGCGGACGCAGTCACTACGATAGCTGCCGTGCCTTCGCCCCGGAATTGCAGAATCCACGTCTTTCTCTGCTTCCCTTTATCGATCAGATGCCGCTTTATATGAGTGCCGCGGATATAATTATCTCGCGCGCCGGCGCTATGACAATTTCCGAACTGGCGCTGTGCGGCAAATGTGCCATTCTGATCCCCTCCCCGCATGTAGCGGACAATCATCAGCTCAAAAATGCGTCGGTACTTGCCGATGCAGGCGCAGCGATTCTCCTCCAGGAGAGTCAACTTTCTCCGGAATCGCTGTCTGAAATCATTTTGCATCTTGCCGACTCCCCGCAGCATCGCACCGCCTTGGAAAATACCATTCGCCGATTCGCAAAGCCGGACGCCAACCGCTCGGTCTGGCAGGAAATCCGAAAACTCGTTTCCACTCCCTCACACCCCTCGCCTGCCAAGGATTAATTGTTAAAAAACTGTTAATTGTCCGTACTTTTCCTTGCAATGAATACTGTACTTGTAGTATGATATATTTGTATAGTTTTTTTCCTTCAGGAAATATATATCATGCATGTGAGGATGTAAAATGAACGTACAGTTTGACGATGATCTGTTCGGAAGCGGTGTCCACATCAAAGTCATCGGTGTGGGTGGCGGCGGAAACAATGCGGTAAACCGCATGATCGCTACCAATATCCGCGGTGTCGAATTTATTGCCATCAATACCGATGCGCAGGCTCTTCGCTCTTCCAATGCCAGCACCAAACTGGTCATCGGAGAAAAAATTACCCGCGGGCACGGTGCCGGCTCAAATCCCGATGTCGGTAAACGCTCGGCAGAAGAAAGCATTGATGCGATCAAGCAGTCGCTGGATGGCGCAGATATGGTATTTGTCACCACCGGCATGGGTGGCGGAACCGGTACCGGCGCTGCACCGGTTGTTGCCAAAGCCGCTCGTGAAATGGGGATTCTCACCATCGGTATCGTCACAAAGCCCTTTGCTTTCGAAGGCAAAAAACGAATGGTGCAGGCTGAACTCGGTATCGATGCACTCAAACAATATGTGGATTCTCTCATCATTATCCCCAACGAACGCTTGAAGCAGGTTTCGGATACACGGATTACTCTGGCCAATGCTTTTGAAATTGCCGATGATGTTTTACGTCGCGGTGTACAGAGCGTTTCCGAATTGATCAATGTTCCCGGCTTTGTCAATCTGGATTTTGCCGATGTCACATCCATCATGCAGGATGCCGGTTATGCACATATGGGCGTCGGGTCTGCATGCGGTGCCGATAAAGCACAGATCGCCGCCAAAGCCGCCATCTCTTCCCCGCTTCTCGAAACCTCCATTGCTGGCGCCACCGGCATCCTCGTGAGCATTACCGCTTCCCCCGATATCGGACTGGAAGATATTGATCTGGCCTCTACGATGATAGCCGAAGAGGCACATCCGGATGCCAATATTATATGGGGCGCCGCATTTGACCCCTCCCTCGAAGATGAAATGCGCGTTACCATTATTGCAACCGGCTTTGAAAGCGGTGCGCAAAATGAAATCCCTGCCCCGCCAGAAGAACAGGAAGAACCCGCATTCACACCCAAGACCGAAGAAAAAGACGATGAACCGATTGCACAGGTCACTCCCGTCCGCAAGTCGTCTCCTGTCTCCGAACCATCCATTTCCGATTCCGATTTCAGCGATATCATGAGCATACTCAAACGCTCAAAAGGCAATACCGGTTCTAACAACAGAAGATTTTAACCGGACAGTTTGTATCGCAGAAAAGGAGACATGCCATGCTTATCAAAAACTCCGACCGAATCGTTTTTGCCGGTGACTCCGTAACCGATGCAGGAAGAGCCTATCCCCTTGGCGAGGGCGGGGACGGCCTTGGAAGAAGCTATGTCCATATTGTGGACAATCTTCTTGCTGCCTTCTATCCTGAACTTCGCATCCGGGTGACCAATGCGGGAATCAGCGGAAATACCAGCCGGGATTTGCTTGCTCGTTTTGATAAAGACGTAATTGCACTCAAGCCGGATATCGTCAGCATCTGTATCGGCATCAATGATGTCTGGCGTCAGTTTGACAGTCCTACGATTCCGGATCACCAGGTCATGCCGGACGAGTATGAAAAAAATGTTGCCGCCATGCTCGAAAAACTGCAAAGCGGCCCCAGAGATGTTTTTCTCATGACCCCTTATTATATGGAACCGAATACATCCGACGCTATGCGTGCCCGCATGGATGAATACGGTGCCGCCTGCCGGCGACTCAGTGATGTTTATGGCTGCCATTTTATCAATTTGCAGGCGATGTTTGACCGTTATTTCACCTTCCGCCACTCCTGCAGCATTGCCTGGGACCGTGTCCATCCCAACCAGATCGGAGCAACTTTGATCGCACGCGAATTCCTCTCGGCATGCGCCTTTGATTTTTTGCATATTTCCAACCCATAACAGGATTCTGTGTCACATGACAGAACAGCACCATCCCACAAAATTACTGCGGGACGGTGCTGTTCTGTTTTGCGCGTCGGTCATATGTATTCATGTCATGCGATCCGGCACGCGCTTCCGATTATAGAATGTAGTGCATCGGAAGTCCGTTTCGGAAAACTGGTCGGACTTCCCCGCGAATCAGAGGTTGCAGATAACCGATACAGGCATCCGTAATGCCGTTACCCGCTGCATTGATATATGTATCCGGGACATGTCGCACCCGGTTGGCCACGCAGCGGATCGGTACCGTTGCGTATCTGACATGATATGCAGAACCCGGTTTTCTCAGAATCACACCCATACAGCCGCTTTCTCCATGTAATGCTGCTTTTACACAATACGCCCCCACTGCGCGGGATTCCCGGATATCCGTGCAGGAAAGCAGATGTGCGGCGCATCTCTGCGGAAGATTTAACTCTACGGAACGCACTTTGCATCCGAACGTGTTCTTGACCGCGCTTTCCAATACCTTTCCGGTTCCGCCAAGATACCGATGTCCGAACACATCGGTAACGCCGCTCTGCGCACCGGCTCCCACATATCCACCGTCCGCGAACCGGATTCCCTCCGATACGGCTACAACAACATTCGGATGCCGCACGAAAGCATTCTTCAGATCTGAATAGAACTGTTCCATGGAAAAGGGCCGTTCGGGTAAATAAATCAGGTCCGGGCCGGGAGCACCGATGACAGCAGGCAACGCTGATGCCGTTGTAAGCCATCCTGCATCACGTCCCATCACCTCCACCAATGTAACCGCCGGGATCCGATAGACCGAACAATCGCGCAGAATTTCGTGTACCGTGGTTGCAATATATTTTGCGGCGGAGCCGAATCCTGGTGTATGATCGGTCTCCGGCAGATCGTTGTCAATGGTCTTTGGCACGCCTACCACCCGCATCTCATACGATTGCCCTTCTATATACTGGCTCAGCTTTGCCACGGCGTCCATCGAATCGTTTCCGCCAATATAAAAGAAATACCGGATATTATACTTCCGGAAAATCCGGAGTGCTTCCTCATACACATCGGAACCGTTCTCCACAGCAGGCAATTTTCTTCTGCAGGAACCGAGAACCGCAGCCGGTGTTCTTTTCAGCAGTTCCCGCGATGGCGGATCCGAAAAGTGCGCAAACAAATCCACAAAATCTTCTGAAAACAAACCGTCCAGTCCGTTGCGCATGCCATATAAAGTACCGATCAGACCGGCATCGTGCGCAACAAGTGACGCCTCAATCACACCGCAAAGCGATGCATTGATGGCGGCCGTCGGACCCCCGGACTGTCCGACAAGTGCATTCCCATATAACTGATTCATCCAAACTCCATCCTCATATATTTTACAATGGGAAGTATATCACAGACCGCCCTGCTTGTCAACCGTCTGCTCGCTGAAGCGGTAGCCGAATATCTGCGGAGCGGCCAGCATGATCAGAAAAACTTCCGGATGCATCTTCCGTACCAGCTCTGAGAGCCGCTCTGCTTCTCCGGGTTTAACGGCGCATAACAGAATTTCCCTGCCCTCACCCGTGTACCATCCGGACGCCGTTGCGCGGGTAACTCCACGCTGAATCTGTGTAGCGATGGCCTCGCAAAGTGCCGGAGCGCTGTCCTTGTGACATATCAGAAGCGCGAGGGTTGCCCGGCGGGAATAACTGACTGTCCTGTCTACGGTATAGGAAAAGATATAAGCGGCTACCGCTGAATAGAATATTCCCGAAAAGTCCCGAAGAATCAGGGCAGACAACAAAATAACCGTACCATCCAATAATAAAACGAGCCGTCCCATAGACAATTTCCGGAATCGGAGGCGAATAAGATAGGCAGCCAGATCGCTTCCACCGCTGGTATATCCGCGCAACAGTGCCAGGCCGAGGCCCAATCCGGTCAGAAATCCTCCAAAAACCGCTGCGATCAGCAGATCGCCTGTCATGGATGGTACGAATGCAAACAAATCTACAGAAAGGGATAGCACAAGGATCCCGAGCAGGGCACGCCGTACCCCCTCACCTCCGCTGACGTAAAAACTGATTGCCAATAAGGGAAGGTTCACTGCAGCGGTAACCAGACCGGCCGGAAGTCCGAATAGAAGATTCACCGTAGTGGCAATGCCGGTTGCCCCGCCCATTACAATGGCGTGGGGCAACAGAAACATCTGATAACCGGCTCCAAACAGTGCCGCACCTCCGAGCAGTGCGGCTGCATCCTGCCATGCATCCCGTTTCATCTGACTTCCCTCCCATCTTTTCCTATCCTGTACAGAAACCCGTCAATATATACAGAAGCGGGAACGCGCTTTGCATCAGCTGCGCGCGTTCCCGCTTCTTTTTTTCGTTATGACCGGATTATGTCAGATAGGTAATGGCAATTTCCGTAAATATGCTGTTGCCCGTCGAGACTATGTTCACTGCTGACCAGGAATCCGCATTTCCACGATAACCGATCTTTTCAAGAGACGTACAGGCATAAAACGCATACGCCGAAATATCGGTCAGCGAGGCGGGTAGATTCACTTCCGTCAGACCCGAACATCCGGCAAAGCAATTCTCGCCCAGTACCTGTACTTTATTCGGCAGGGTGAGCTCCTCCAGGGCCGTACAACCGGAAAACGCATATGCACCAATCTGCGTCAGTGCATTGATCGACGGAAATTCAATTGTAGTCAACGCTGTACAACCGGCAAAGGCATATTCTCCTACCACATCCACATACCGGGGAATATTCACGCTTTCCAGCTTAGTGCATCCGAAAAATGCATTTCCTCCGATGGTGTTCAGCGAGGAAGGAAGCGTCAGCGTTGTCAGTGCCGTACAGGAAGCAAAGGCGCCTTCTCCGATGGTGTTCAGCCCTGTTCCGAAGCGGATCGTCCGAAGAGCGGTGCATGAGGCAAACGCACCTCCCCCGATCTCGCTCAGATTATCCGGCAGCCGCACGGTTTCCAAGGCGGTACAGGAAGCAAAGGCACCCTCCATCAGATACATCAGGCTATCCGAAAGCGTCAGATCCCGCAACGATTCACAACTGCGGAATGCATAAGCCCCAATATAAGTAGCACTGCTCTGTGGCATGTCCACCTTTTCCAGAAGAACGCAGGAAGCAAAGGCATACGGTGCAATCATACGGTTGTTGTGCGACAGAGTAACCTCTCGCAAGGTGTTGTTCCCGGCAAAGGCGCGTGCTCCGATGATCGCAACATCGTATCCGTTGATGGTATCGGGAATCGTCACCGAGGAAGCCGAGCCGTAATATTTCGTGATCATGGCATAGGCCTGCTCCTCGCCGCTTGCATCCGAGGCCCGATATATTACATATCGGTAGGACTGGTAACTGTAAATTTCCTCCCTTTCATATCCGTAATACACCGCATCGTCAATCGAATCCGACCAGCGGGTCATCCAGTTATCTCCTGCCTCATCCGCCTCGCAGTATATCACGAGCCGGTCCGATCCATAAAATGCCCGATCTGCAATTCTCTCCACCGAAATCGGGATCAATACCTCTTCAAGGCGCGAACACCCGCTGAATGCATACCCCTGAATAGAGGTAACCGTATCCGGAACAAATACGCTCCGCAACTGTGTACAGTTGAAAAAGCTGTAACTGTCAATTGTCTCTAAGGAAGACGGAAGATCCACGCGGGATAGTGCCGTACAATCGGCAAAAGCATAGCTGGGAACGTACGTCAATGACTGCGGCAAGGTAACAGTTGTCAATGCAGTACATCCGCGGAACGCAGCGGCACCCATATCGGTAAGTCCCTCCGCAATCGTCACGCTTGTAAGATCTACACAGTCACGGAATGCCTCTTTGCCAATAGCACGCACCGAAGAGGGCAAAATGACAGAACGGATGTTATCCGTACCGTAGAAAGCAGCATCGGCAACCGAAACGGTTCCCTCCCGGACCGTAAGATCCACAGCCGCTTCCGGCACGCCTTTATATCGATACAATACCTGCCCCGCATATACCGGCCCGTCCGGCTGAGAAAGATACCACAATGTATACAGCAATGCGGTACGATCCACCGTTGTCAGGCTGTCTGGGAACTCCAGCACGCGCAGCCGGTAGCACCCTGAAAACGCCGCCTCACCAATCTGCTCCACTGTAGCGGGAATCGTAAGCTGTATCAGATTTTCACATCCGTCAAACAGATTGCCCTCGATCACCTTAAGTCCGGAAGGCAACACTACCTCCGCCAGCGCAGTGCAACCGTGGAAAGCGTACTGCCCTATCTGCGTCACACTGTCCGGAATATGAATGCTCTCCAAGGCGGTGCATCCTTCAAAAGCATCCCGGCCGATCGACCGGATCCCGGATTCCAGCGTCACTGTGCGCAAGGAGGTGCAGTTATAAAACATACTCCGCGGTATCGAACCGACAATAGCGGGTACCGTAAAGGAAGTAAGAGAACGACAACCGGCAAAAACACGGTCTCCATACTCGGAGATTTTCCCACCGTAAATTGCGGTAAGAGATATACAACCGGAAAATGCATCGTTTTTCACCGATGTGACGCTCTCCGGCAATGTAACCGTTTCTATCACCGTGTTATCTGCAAAGGCATACGCCCCCACCTCGGTCACGGTCAAAGTACGGGATTCCTCGCCCTCCTCTGCCGGCAATACTACCTGCCCGGGAACCGTGACATCCGCATTGGTACCATTATATGAAAATACACTGAGGTGATCGCCGTTATCGGCATAGGTAAAATCGCCCACCGTCACTTTGGTCAGCACCACCACAGGCGTGCCCGGTACCGGTGTATATTCGTTGCGCGGTTTGTCACATCCGGCCAGCAAAAGCATGCCGACCATCATCAGCAATGCACATACGCTTCTTATCGCTATTTTCTTCATATTCTCTCCAAAACAAAAAGGAAGCAGGGCCGGGTGGCATCCCCGTACCGTATCTTCCTTTATTGTATCACAAATGCCGACCCCTGTCAATCAATCTGCCGCTTCCCATCTGTTACTTTTCTAATAACGGAGAAAGTTTTTTGTTTGTCCGCCTTCTCCGCAAAGTCAGCTTCCATTTCCGCCGATTCCGGAAGAGCCCTCACGATGCTTCGCTTTTTTACCCCAAAAAATCAGAAAGCCCAAAAATCCCACAAACAGCATGCCGCTCAGCGCCCCTGCCGTATCCAGACATACATCCGAAAACGAAGCGACCCGTCCCGGAGAAAACAGCTGTATGGTTTCATCAAGACAGGCAACCAGAAAGCAGGCTGCTCCGCCCATCAGATACCCGGATACGCGCGTCCGGAAATTCAGAAGCAGAAAAAGGCAACTTTCCGCGCCAAGCAATGCAAACTCCGTAAAATGTGCTACCTTCCTACGATTCTCATACAGAAAGCGAAACGGTTCTTTTTCCACGTCGAACAATTCCCGAAACCAGCGTCCTGCCAGATCGCTCTGTCCGGTCGATGCATTCGCATCCATCATGGAGTTGGACCAGATAAACAGCAAGGTGATTACGATCAAAAGCAATGGAAGATACAAGCGCAGACGCACTCTATGCACGGCTTTCCTCCTTTTCCTCCATCAACTCGGCTTCCCCGAAAACATACGCGGTATTGCAAAAACGGCAATTGGCTTCCAGCTCCCGCGGCTTTCCCTCCGCCTCCTGCTCGTCAAGCATTTCGCATACCTTCTTCCGGCCAAGTCGACGGATCCCTTCCAGCATACGCCCCCGCGAGCAGGTACACCGGTATTCCACTTCCAGTTCATCAAACACGTCAAATGCAATGTCCCGCAATGCCAATGCGGCAATTTCCCGGTTGCTCATGCCCTGATGAAAGCAGTCCGAAATATGAGAAAGCGATGCGGTGTTACGCTCCAGCAGTGCCACGGTTTCCTCGGAGGCAAACGGCAAAAGCTGAATCAGCACGCCCCCAGCCGCAAGGCATACCTCACCTCCACCGACAAGCACGCCCAGCGCGCATATCGTCGGAATCTGCTCACTTTCCGCAAAGTATGATGCCACATCCTCTGCCACCTCACCGCTCACCAGCGGTACCGTACCACTCTGCGGCAGATCTGCACCGGTTATATCGCGCAGCAAGGACAATGTTCCATGTCCGATCGCGCCGCCGACATCCAGTTTTCCATTTGCCTTTCTCGGCAGATCCACCCCCGGATGCTCGATATACCCACGTACATTTCCATAATAATCGGATACACACAGTACACGTCCTGCCGGCCCATCTCCATTCAGCATCAAGGTTGCGCTGTCTTCCTTTTCGGGCAACATTACGCCAATCATCGATACCGCCGTCAGGCAACGTCCCAATGCCGCCATTGCCGTCGGAGAAGTTTTATGCAATGCGGCGGCGCGCGCCACCATACTGCTGGAATTGAGCACCGTAATACGCGCACTTCCGTCCTGCGTCATACCGCGCAGCATTCTGGATCTTTCTCCGGTCTTCATATGTTTTCCTCCTTTATGGCACGGGCTGTCAGATAATAGCGTTCACTCTCCGGTGCAGGTGGAAAATCTCCGTACCCCGATGTTACCGCCAGCAACTCCATCCGGTTCTCCCGTAACAGCCGACGCAGTGCCGCCAGAGTATACAGCCGTTCGCGCCTGTATACATCGGTGCGGTCATACCGCCCGTCTTCTCCCCGTGAAAACAGGGAAAGATAAAAGTCACAGATTCCACTGCGTGGACGATACAGATTCTGCCAGGCGCAAAAAACATTTTCCGCCTCTAACAGATAGGCGCGATCTCCGTACACTTCCCGGAATTTATAGGGGCTGTTGACATCAAAAAGAAACAGCCCGCCAGGCACCAGATAATTGTGAACCCAATGAAAGCAGCGGGACAATGCCGCCCGATCGGTTACATGATTCACCGTGTCCAGGCAGCAGACAATTGCCTCCACTGTTCCGTACAGCTCAAACTCGCACATGTCCTGCTGCAGAAACAGAATCTGCCGGTCAAGGCCT
Source organism: uncultured Clostridia bacterium (assembly GCA_944384545.1). GTDB lineage: Bacteria > Bacillota > Clostridia > Oscillospirales > CAG-272 > UBA1740. Next base: position 20,897 of record CALWTT010000081.1, read on the forward strand.
GCCTTTTCGGCTGCGTCGCGGGCGACGGACAGCATTTGCGGAGAAGAATCGATTCCCGTCATGTCGTATCCGCGCTTTGCCAGCTCCAGTGTCATCCGTCCGGTTCCGCATCCGAGATCCAGCACGGACGCTACCTTCCCGTCATAATAGCGCCGGAAGTTTTCCTCAAGAAAGTCTGCCCAGCTACCATAATCCAGCTCTCCGTTGAAACTGTCGTAAAACGGGGCCAGAACCGCATACAGATCTTTCATACCGTTCCTCCACACTCCGACGCGCCCGGTCCGAAGCGCAGCATCACTTCCTCCGGACACAAACGGTCCCGTGCATATGCCTTTCTGAGCAGTTCTGCCGGAATATATTCATCATATTTGTCATATACCGGCATCTCTGATGCGCCAACGAGGCTCTCCGGATCGATCGGGCGCTCACGAAGAATGCCAGCCAGCCGATCCAGCAATTTTTCTCCGTCCTCCCGCCGCGCCTTGAAGGTAATATAACAACAGCCTTCTCCTGAAATGTCACTGATGCCAAGACGGCCTGCCAAAACGGTCAGCAAACGCCGCAGTGTGCGGAACGCACAGGTTCCCAGCCACGGGAACAGAACAAAGCTGCTCCCTCCGAGCGGAATAACCATACTGTCCGGCATGCCGGTATGGTGGGCAAGATTCCGCGCCGTCTCCAGCCGTGCCGCCGCATTCGGCATACAGTATGCATACTGCTCCGTACCGAACAGGACATCCCGCATCTTTTCCAGAACGCGTGTGTGAATTTCTCCGCTGTCACCCGGCCAGGATATTTCCATTTTCCCTTCCACGCCGTGTACATAAATCAGGCGGCGTGTCAGATCCACTTCGGTTACCTCCCATACCCGGCCGGCAAGGGCAAAGCGGTCGCCTACCGGCGGGGGGGTTGTGATCGTGCCAATCTCATCCGAATCACAACGCACCGTAAAATCCTCGCTGTCACGGAAAACAGCATAGAATTTGAAGCTGTTGATCAGGCGTTCTCCGCGCAGACCAATCAGCAGGCCCTTCTCTTCGGTCATTTCAAGAAAATCGTTTTCCAGCATGGAAAGAAGAAGCGTACGGTAATCCTCCTTTTCCATCGCAGAAAACGGAGGAAGCGAAAGTACACGTTCCGCCAGTACACGCGGAAGCAATTCGCCTGATGAAGCCAGAATGCTGAGAGTCTGATGAAAGGCAAGGCTCAGCGGCATCTTCCGAATGTGAGGGGGCTCGATAAACCATTCCCGCACATACAGCTCCGTGATGGCAATGGCGCGCAGAAGCCCCCACGGAATCAGCTGCGGCAGCGGCGTATTGGGCAGCGGTGTATCCTCCCGGAAAACCTCGATCATCTCCGGCGGATTGCCGCGTCGGCCGGAACGTCCCAGCCTTTGCAGAAATCCGGATACCGAATGCGGTGCATCTACTTGCACTACACGCTCCAACCGACCGATGTCAATGCCAAGTTCCATGGTCACGGTAGCGCAGGTAACGGCGTGTGTGCTCTCATCCTTCATCTTCCGCTCTGCGTCCTCACGCAGCGCCGCAGACAGATTCCCGTGATGAATACAAAATATATCCGCTTCTCCGCGCTTACGGGCAATCTGACGCAGCGTTGCCGTAACATATTCGGTTTCCTCACGCGAATTGGAAAACACCAGGGCACGTTTATCACGCACCGCGTCATAGAGAAATTCATATCCGGGATCCAGCGCCGCTTTTCCGGTCCGCGCCGATGCTTTTTCGGAATGAGCGGTGGGCGTCTGGTTCTCTGCCGCATTCTGAATATAAAAATGCGCAAAGGCCAATCGCCAGTGCAGTTTTTCCGGGGGGCGCGCCGGAGCTTGCGTTTTTCTTCCGCTGCCTGCCCCCAGCCATTCGGCTGCCAGGGCCGGGTCTCCGATCGTAGCGGAAAGACCCACACGGCGCGGAGAAAATCCCAGAATTCGACTAAGGCGGCACAGCTGACAAATCACCTGATTGCCACGGTCACTGCCGACCAATGTGTGGATCTCATCCAGCAAAACATAACGAAGCCCACCGAAAATACGTAGCAGATCGTGCCCGCGCCGCATCAGCATGCTCTCCAAGGATTCCGGCGTAATCTGCAGAATTCCGCTTGGATGACGAAGCAACTGCTCCTTCCTTGACACCGAAACATCGCCATGCCAGTGCGTCACACGGATTCCACTGGCAGAGAGCAATTCTTCCATACGCATAAACTGATCGTTGATCAGACTTTTCAACGGTGCGATATACAACACACTTACGCTTTCGGTCGCCGGCGGATGCTCACACAAGTCCGCCAGGATAGGGAAAAAGGCGGCTTCGGTTTTCCCGGATGCGGTCGCGCTGGTCAGAAGCAGGTTGTCCCCACTCTCAAACAGAACACGCGCCGCGTCGATCTGCACATCGTACAACCGGTTCCAGCCGTGCCGATAAATGTATTCCCGGATAAATTCCGGAAAGCGTTGAAAAATACGATCGGCTTCGGTCATGAGCTCTCCTTATCTGCATACTCAGAATTCCAGATCTGCCGGACGAAATACGGTACGGACGGGATCCCGTTCCGGCTTCTCCGTGTCCGTCTCTTCCTCCGCAGGCCGGGACAAGCCGGACGTCATCAACTCTTCAAATCCTACCTCTGCATGCTCATGCAAAATGTGCAGCAACGAAAGGTAATCCCGGATAATCTCCCGTGGGGTAATCATTTCCTCCGCGCCCGCCCTTGATAACGCAGAACGCAGAAATGTTTCCATCTGCTGCGGAGTAACCGGATCTGTCTCCCCTGTCTGCTGTGCGTACAGACGCGTCAAGCGCGCAATCAGCGCAAGCAGTTCGTCATCCGAAAGACGGCGCAAGCGAATCACAGGCGCAGAGAGCGTGGCATACCCCTGCTCAGCAAACCGGCTGTCTGCAAGACGGCTGCGCAATGCTTCATAACTGAAAAGTCCACGACGTGTGTCCTCCAGAAATTGGGGTGTTCCTCCAAATACAACGCCAAGCCCCGGCGCACGTCCCTGCAAAGTATCGTTGAATATGGCCAGCAATTTCTCATAATTGGCATCGCGCGAAATACGGTTTGGAATTTTATACAGATTCACGCACTCATCAATAAAGAGGATCAGGCCGCGATATCCGAGCCGTACCGCGAACAGCGCCCACAGCTTGATGAAATCATACCAGTTATCATCGTCGATCACCACGCTGACCGAAAATCCCAACTCCCGCCGCGCCTCGCTTTTCCCGGAAAATTCTCCGCGCAGCCAGCGCAGACAGGCACTTTTCTTTTCTCCGTCGTCGTGGATTGATGCCGCATAGTATTCTCCGAGTACACGTGCAAAATCAAAGCCCCCGACATTCCCTTCCAGTTCCGAAAGCGTCGCATAAATCTTCATGCGAAGCTGTTTTTCAAATTCCGGTGTGTCAGGTTCAAACCCCTCTGCCGCCAGTTCGCTGCGCAAACCCGAAAAATGGCGCGACAAAATGACAGGTAGCGCGCCGCCGTCCGGTGAAGAACGTGCTCCGAGATTCCGCATCAGTTCCCGATAGGTTGCAAGCCCGTAATCCGCACCGCCGCACAAACGCCGCTCGGGGGATAGATCTGCATCTGCCGTCAGGAAATCCCGGTCCAGCGCATACCCCCGGATCAATTGTATCAGGAAACTTTTTCCGCTCCCATACCTGCCGATCAAGAAACGCACCGCCGCTCCGCCAGCCCCTACTGTTTCCAGACTACCCAGCAAGGAAGCGATCTCTTCCTTTCGTCCGATCGCAATATAAGGTGCTCCCGAACGCGGTACGACGCCCGCCCCCAGCGATGAAAGCAATGTATTCAGAATACGTTTCGGTACTTTTATTTCTGTGTTCCGATCCATGCCGAAACCTCCTCTTCATAATCGGCGATAATGCGATACCCGTCCTCTGCCGATTCCAGTACAATGTCGCCGTATCCTACCACAGTCTTTTCGTTGATCCGCTCCATCAGTTCGTCCTCCAACCGCCCCTCCGCTGCAAGCAGGGCGCGGATCCTCCCCCGCTCACCTGCCAGCAAAAGACGCAGATATTCCAGCTCCGTCGCATCCAAACCATATATACCCGTGCAATCCTGTGCAGAGGGCATCGGCTTTGTTTCCTCTATGGAATCTGAAATAAGCAACTGCTCTTCCGACAAAGGATGATTGACTTGCTCCACATGAGCAAAAGGCATATTCCTTAGTGGCTGAGTCGGCTCTTCTTCCTCGGATACAAGAAGACGCGTAGTCGTCCAGGAAGTCTGCTCTATGCGACTGGCAGCGGAAAAATCCGTACCGTGACTCGGGGCATCGTACAGTTTTTCATAGGCTGGCGGCGGATCCTTTGGATGCAGGTGATCGCTCAGCCTTGCAAAATACCGATCAATTTCTTCGCGATACCGCAGGGCAAGTGGCGGAACCGAAAGGCGGCTCTTCACAGAAAGGCACGCCCGCAAACGGTTTTCCGCATATTTGACTGCCGCGGTCACAGAGGAGCGAAGGGTGGATACATCCGATAACGCCAGATAGGTAACCTCGATACGGCATTTAATATTGTGCGCACAAAGAGAACCGCAAAACGCATCGTGCGCACGGTGCGAACGGGCACTGCCCCCGCTGAAAAGCCGCGCGTCCTGGAAAAGCGAGGAAAGAACCGGCGTCACCGATCCGGGAATGTGCTTTGCAAACAGCGCCGCATATTCCCCGGTTGCATACCGACTGTCCTGCCAGCGATAATCGCAGAAAAAGGCAAGAGCGGTCTGCACACCGTCCGGCGTAAGATCGCCGAGCGCGCCCAAATAAAATTCGCGCAAAGAGGCAAGCGGAAGAATATCCCGCAAAAATGGACGTACTTCCTCGCTGGGGCAGGAAAGGCCGTGCACAAGACAATAATCACAAACCCACTCTACCATATACTTATCGATGCGCGGGAAGCGGGCACGGTAGGCTTTCCATACTGCACAGAGCTGCAAAATTCCATCTTCAGGGGGAATATAATCCGGCAGATTGATAATTTCGTATACATAAAGGTAAAAATAGCTTTCGTCGCAACCCGGATACTCTCCTCGCCGCACACAGCTCCGCCAATAAAAATAAAAGGCGCGCTGTGCTTCCGATAATTGCGCATATTGCGGAATATAGGAGAAAAAAGAAACCGCGGGACACGGGTGCCCTTCCTCCTTCAGATAGCGAATCGCATCACGGCGGAACTGCCCGTAAAAATTATACGCACTCTGCCGACGGAGAATACGAACCTTAAGCATCAGATTATTTCCGGCAGGACAGTATTCCTGCGCCTGCTCGCTGCCGGATTCGTCCGCAAGCATTGTCAGCTGCGATTGCTGTCCGTAATTTTTCCGTTCCCCCTCTTTTTTCTCTGCCGTCACATCCGATGTCTCTACGCGGCGTGCAAAAGAACGCAACGGGGTATCCTGCCGCCGGCGCGGCAACAGTGCCGACAGATCCCAAAAAGAATCTTTTTCTTCGTCTTTCATGCCGATCGCCTCCGTCCGTCTCCTTGCATCATTTTATTGTAGCATATTTCTCTTTCCCTGTCAATTATAACGACGGACTTGTTCAAAAATATTTCGATTGGCAAGAAATCTCCTTTTCGCCATCATGTAAAATCCCATCTTTTCCCTCGCGCAAAAAGGGGTGCTCATTTTGCACCCCCTTTTACCTGTTCAGGATTTTACGGTTTATTCCTCTCCCTCTTCGTCAAACCAATCCACAAACAGCTGATCGTCCTCCGGTGAGGACAAAAGCACCTCCTCCGTAAAGACAATCCACTCTACTTTCGGCATACAATATTTCATTTCATCTTTCTCCGCAATATGCAGTTATTTTCTCATACAAAACCTGCATGGCTTCCGTAACGCCACGCAAAGCCGGCGGCGCTTCCTCAATCTCCGCCGTACGGACGGCATAGGTTGTTACGCTGTAAGTAACAGTTTTCGATACAGGTTCCCCCTGGCCGTTCACCACACGCAACGAATATACCGTTCCCCAGTTGGCAGGTGTGATCCCACGGAAGATCGCTTCGTATTCGCCAGACGACATACCCTCCTGCGGAGAAAGAGGCACTGTGTAAACATCCACGAACCCATTGGTGGATATCTGCGCATAATATGCATCTCCGTCCCCTTCCAGACATACCGCATAAAGGCGAAAGGCCACGCTGTCCTCCAATACGAGCGTAATCCCACGCAGCCGCACTGCCGTAGCCGCTCCCGTCATGGTCAGTTCATCCGTATACGTTCCTTCCGGCTTCCATACCTTCTGATCCTCACGCAGGGCCGCATTAACCAATGTATCGGTCCGATAGGAAAAATACATCTGTGCCGCCGCTATATAATTCAGTGTAGCAACGGCGACCTCTTCCTCCTCTGTACCCATATAATAATCTAGCAACTCAGCCGGGGTTCTGGTATCTGCCGATCCTGTCATATACTCTTCACCATAACGGGAAGCGGGAATCACTGTAAGCGGATCCGCCATTTCCTTGGCGGCGATCCCTCCCACACTCACCTTTACGGAGCCGTCTGCCTGTAATGTTCCCTCCAGAAATTCTCCGTTCAGGATCACGCCAGTAGCATCTGCCCCTGCAGGCGGCACTACATAATAATTCACCGCAAACGCATCTCCAAGTGTAATGCTTGCTCCGTCAAAGGACGGTTCCGATGCCTGCGCCGGCAGCATCGTCAGAGCCGGGTTCAGTGTCAGTCCATTGGCATTCTCTTCGGACGCCGGCCGATCCGCGGAAAGACAATAGTGAACCGCACTTCCCTCAGTCAGGTTTACTACCTTCTCTGCAAGCAGCGCGTTGATCTGCTCCGCATCCTTTCCGACAATCGGATACCAATCCTCCGGATTCTTCCAGTCCCCATCCTCTACCGGGAAAATCATACGTCCGTCCACCAGAATACAGATCCGGGCGTTGCTGTCCGACAAAGCATGACATACCTCTGCATAGCTCAATATCGCACGTCCAGCTTGCGGAGAAACATATTCATAAGCATATACGGTATCCGATGTAACCGGATGTGCAGTCGCATACCCGGATCCCGATGACAAAAACATCATACCCGCATTTTCCTGCCCTACATAACTTACGCGTTCCCCTGCTGCATACCGCGCAAGCTCCTGTGCAAAAAAGGACTCCGTTGTACCCCACAGCATATCCCAACCTTCACTGATCACCATATGCGTGTCCGGATCCAGTTCTTTATTGTTCATAAACAGCACGCGTGAAATTCTCTCGTAGTCACCGGTTCCCGTATGCAGGATTCCGGCCGACCAATTCCCGGAGAATGCAATCTTTCCGCATGTTTCGAGATACGTCCGGTATTTTTTGATATCGGAATACAAATACCCGCCGTATTCCCCCGGCGCATCATACCGATCGGGTTCTTTCCTGTCCAATTGGATCCCATTGTCCGATGCATAGGTCGTATATAAGCTGCTGTCGGTAGTTTCCTCTGCCGAAATTCTGCAGCACGGATCAAAAAGAAGCAATATTCCGGTGAAGAAAGCCATGAAGCCAACGATCAGTGAAGCAATCCTACGCTGATTCATATTCTTATTCTTGTCCTTTCAAAAATCACATGGAGAAAAGCAACCGGATTATCCGATCAAGCGGCATCGCTCCCCGCCATGCATCCTGCGACGGTAATGCACACCGTCTGCTATCAACTTCAATTCGCCATCCAAATCGGCTGTCACTTCCAATGCAGTGATTTTCCCTGCGCTCCAGGCTGCGCTGACCGTATAGCCGCCCCGGGCGCGAAGTCCGGAAAACGAACCGTCCTGCCACGCATCCGGCAAAGAGGGCAACACGCGGATCTCCTCCTCGTGGCTCTGGATCAGCATTTCGGCAATGCCTGCCGTTGCACCAAAATTGCCGTCAATCTGAAAGAAGACCGGCGGGTGATGATCAAAAAGATTGCGATAGGTACTCCGACCGTATAACTGGCGCAAAGCCTCCTCAGCCGCATTTCCGTCAAACAAACGCGCCCAGAAATTGACAATCCAGGCAAGGCTCCAACCGGTATGCCCGCCGCCACCCTCCAGACGGTGCCGCAGAGAGGCGCGTGCCGCATGGAACAGTTCGGGCGTCCCCTTTTCCGTGATCATACCGGCGGGGTACAATCCGTACAAATGCGACATATGCCGATGTCCGGGTTCCACTTCCTCATATTCTTCCTGCCACTCGAGTATACGCCCCGAACGGCCGATCCGAAGCGGTGGCAGCTTCTCACGGGCAGCGCGGATCCGCGCCGAAAGCTCCCTGTCCTCACCGAGAATGGCGGCCGCCTCCGTTACCGTATCGAACAGTTCTGCCAAAATCGTATTGTCCATCGTTGGGCCCGCGCACATGGCGACGGCCTTTCCGGTAACGGGATCTACATAATGGTTTTCCGGAGAATTGGACGGCGCCGTCACAAGATATCCGTTCCGTGGGTCCGTAACGAGAAAATCCAGGAAGAAACGGGCGCTGTCACGCATAATCGGATAATAGCGGCGCAGGAAATCCTTATCCTTGGTATAAAGGTAATGCTCCCACAGATGCCGACAGCACCAGGCTCCCGCACACGCAAAGGCGCCCCAGGACGGATGTTCTCCCGGTGCGGTGAAGCCGTGTGCATTGGCAATGGTAGGGGCAACCCAACCGCTGCAACCGTACTGCACCTCGGCGGTACGTGCGCCATGGGAAGCAAGGTCCTCAATATAGGCGAAGAACGGTTCCGCATACTCCGAAAGCCCCGTGACTTCTGCTGGCCAGTACATCATCTGCAAATTGATATTGATATGAAAATCTGCGCTCCACGGCGGACAACAGTCCCGCGCCCAGATTCCCTGCAAATTGGAAGGAAGCTTTCCACGCGAGCAGGACATCAGCAGATAGCGGCCGAACGAAAAGTACAATGCCGAAAATCCGGAGTCATTTTCCCCTTTCCGGATTGCTTCCATGCGTTTATCGGTCGGAAGATCGGTCCGACCGGGGCCGAAATCCACATAACAGCGCTCCATCACCGAACGGTGATGCGCTATATGCTCCTTTGCAATCTTCTCCGCGCCGGCCGCAACAGCGGCGTCCACACAGGCCCGTGCCGTCACTGCCGGATCGCAAGTGCCGCGCGCATGATAATCCGTCTCCGTTGCCGCATAAATCCGGATACAGGAACCGCCGGCAAATATGCCGCCGCTGTCAAAGCTCCCGCCTATCGAAACGCGCGCCGCCTCCACGCGGATACAGGTAGCATACGATACCGCTCCCTGACCGGCAAAACGCCCCGTCACCAGAATTCCATCCTGCAGGTATTCATAGCCGGCATTTTTCTGCGCCGGGTCAAAACGGATCTTGAGTTCCTGATTCTCCGGACCGGTGATTTCCGTAATGGCAATTTCGTATTTTTCCGAAACAAAATGACGACGGACGACATTCCCGAACGTCACCGTTGCAACACCGTCAAATAGATCCAGCTCCCGGCGGTAGCCGTCCGATACACATATGGCATCGGCAAAACCGGACATTTCCACGGTAATGTCTCCGGCTGGCTGAAAGGAGCCGTATGGCTCCCCATCGGCAGAAGCTGCACTTCCCTTTCCGCGACATACAAGATACCGGGTGCAGAGTTCTTCCGCCTCCGCGATTTTTCCTTCAAAAAGCAGACGCCGCATTTGGTCAAGATGTTCTCGGCATTCCGGATTATCGTTATCCGTCTCGTATCCGGACCACATGCTCTCCTCCGAAAGCTGCAATCGCTCATACTCAACACCACCGTACACCATCATACCAAGGCGTCCATTCCCCATCGGCATTGCTTCGCTCCAGCAGCAGGCCGGTCTGTCGTACCACACTTTCCGTTCCATATCTCTCATTCCCCTCTTGTCAGACGCAAGGTCAATATCTCAAATGGCTTTGCTACCAGTGCAATCTCACCATTCTTCCCTTCCACACGCTCAACAGGGTTCTCCATCAGGTCGCACAGCCATACCTCCTCTGCCGGAATACCCAAATGCAGATGGAACGCAGTTCTTTCATTTTTCGTCTCGTACATGCGCAGGATCACATCGTTGCCGTCTTCGGCAATCTTGACCGTCTCCAGAATGATATTGTCCGCATCACAGGAAACTGCGGAAAATCTTTCCGGCAGACTTCCATCTCCCGCACGCCCGGCATAGACCTGCATCGGCTGATTCAGATCATAGGCCAGTTTGACCGTATCGGCATCACGCAGATTCCCCGCATGCGGATACAGTGAATAGGTAAAGCGATGCTCACCCTGATCTGCCTCCGGATTCGGATAGGTTGCGCACTTGATCAGTGTCAGCTTCATTACGCCATCGTGAATGTCGTGACCGTATTTACAGTCGTTCAGAAGACTGACGCCATAATTCCCCTCTGAAAGATCCGCATATTTATGTCCGCATACTTCAAATTTGGCGCGGTCCCAGGAGGTATTCCGGTGCGTAGGGCGCTCGATGGTTCCAAATTGAATCTCATACGTTGCATGATCCGCATTGACATCTACCGGGAAGGCCACCTTCAGAAACTGATGATGCTGGTGCCAATCCGCGCGGGTCTCAAAATCGATCTTCGGCATATCGCTGTAAAACCACACTGTCTGCTCAATACGACTCTCCATGTACGGGCGTACAAGTCGGATTCCCGTACGGGCTCCCTCCTCTACCACCTCCACGGAGGAAAGCGCGTTCACAAGATATGTCTTATCGGTATGATACGCCGACATTTCCCAGCCGTCCCAATTATAGGGATAGTCCTCATGAATCATCAGCTGATTGCCCTTGCACCCGCTGCGAAGCACCTCACGCTGGTTCTTTTTATCATAAAGACGGGTTATTGTATAGGATTCGTCAAACTCGACAAGGAAAAACGGTGTTTCCACGCAACGATCCTTCACACGCACGCGGCTCGGTCTTTCCGTAAGCTCCACCGTACAGTAGCCCTTGGCCGGCACATTCTCCACATAATACGCGCGTCCTTCATATGTAACCACGCCGTTACCGACAAAGGAGTGCGGGTTGAAAACAACGAATTTCCCATCTGCCTTGATTTTTCCAAGCAAATAGGATATGGCTTTCTTGCGCTCACGCTCGGCAATGGCACGGATCTGCGCATAGGCGCGGTCGCTCTCGTCATAAACTTCCTTGATCGACGATCCGGGAATGATGTCGTGGAACTGATGGGTGAGGATGTCCTCCCATCCCGCATGCAACGCCTCTTTCGGAAAGGGATCTCCGCCCAAGACATCCGAAAGCGTACAGAGCAACTCGGTATTCTCGTACAAAAATTCGCTCTCACGATTGTTCTTTTTGTTCTTGGCGATACCGGTATACGTGCCGCGGTGCAGCTCAAGATACAACTCACCCTGCCATACAGGCAGACGCGGGTTCCCCTCTATCCTGCGTCCGAGGCGGGCAAGCATGTTCCCCGCAAAATCGCTCTTGCCGTTCGGGCAGCCGGGAATCCCCTGCGCTGTACGACGCAAAAGCTCGATATGTTCCTGCGTAGGTCCGCCTCCCCCATCCCCGTAACCGTAGGTCAGGATCGCCTCATCCGAAAGATTCTTCTGCTGATACCGGTTATAGGTTCCTGCAATCATTGCCGCATGGGTCGTACCCACATAGGTTGTATACCGCTCCGGCTTCCGGTCCCGATACTGCATCTGCGGAGTCAGAAAATAACTGTTGATTTCCGTGCCGTCAATTCCTCTCCAACGGAAAGTGTCATACGGCATCATGTTCTCTTCATTCCAGCTGATCTTGGAGGTTACAAACCAATCCACACCACTCTTCCGAAGGATCTGAGGCAGAGCGGCGGAATAGCCGAATACATCCGGAAGCCACAGAATATGGCTGTTGACGCCGAATTCATCGCGGAAGAAGCGTTTCCCATACAGAACCTGACGCACAAGGCTTTCCCCGCTGGACAGATTACAGTCTGCCTCGACCCACATGGCCCCTTCCACTTCCCAGCGACCGGCGCGTACCATTTTCCGGATCTCCTCGTACAATGCGGGGGACTCCTCTTTTGCATACTTGTACAGCAACGCCTGCGACGACATGAATTTGTATTCGGGATAGCGTTTCATCAGCTCAATGACCGTTGCAAACGAGCGCTGTATCTTTTCCCGCGTCTGTGCAAGGGTCCAGAGCCAGGCACAGTCAATGTGTGTGTGGCCAATACAGACCGTACTCACTTCCTGCGGCCTGCAATAGGCACCGTAGAAGGAATGTTGCAGATATGCGTCTGCCACCCGCACCGATGCATAGAATTCCTCCGAAGGAACGCGGCGCAGATCCAACAGGTCCACCGCATGACTCAAATGTGTCAGGGTCGTCGCATACGTATGCGAATTGGTATCCAGAAAATCCAGCACCTGCTTCGGAACCAGAAGGTCATAGTACAGTTTTTCCACATCGGGATCCACTGTGTACAATGATACACGCAGCTCTGCCTCCGGAATCGACTGTCCGGTATATGCGTACAAATAGATTGCAAAACGGTCTTTCCCTTCCAGCAGCAGATCCGTATGGTTGGTATCCAGACCCTGCCGCATGGTTCCGTCTACATATGCGATAAACTGTGGATTTCCCGCATCCCAGCCGGTTTTATCGGTATCCACACGCAGATGCATCTCTTCGCCCTGCATCTCCTCCGGACGATCTACCTGCAGGTAAAACCAGACATGGCTGTCATTTCCGCTGCCCCATTTTCCCTTCTGATCGTATACCGTGAACGAAGAAAGCGGTGGCGGCGTATGACCTGTCTTATACCCGCAGGGACAGACCAGCACCTCCTGGATCGGGGCTGTATGGCGCACCCGGTTCTCTCCCAACACTTCAATCAGCTTGTTGACCTTACGCATCTGATTCAGCATCTCGTATTCTCCTAGTTTTCTATGTTTATAACTTTTATATATGCATCAGATTATGTTGGCGCTTGCGATGATCTGCCATACATTGTCGGACTTTCCTTCGTACGGCAATACCGTCTCTTCCAGTTCCGGGATCTTGTCGGTTTTCCCCTCTGCGTATGCCTGTAATACCGCACGCGCAGTCCGGATCCTTTGCGCAAGTCCGCCAAGTCGCAGATCCTGAACATCAAATCCGTGCGGCTTTCTCTCCTGTAGCCATTGCGCCCGATAGGTCTCCGTAAAGCGTTCCAACAATTGCAGAACCTTCCGGCAGCTTTCTGCCACTGCACCGGCTGCTGCACGATCCTTTTCCTGATAGGCACGCCGTGCACGCAAGCCCAGGTCGCACTTCTGTCGCAACAAAGCAACCAAGGCCTTCTGCGTACGGAACAGATATCCGAATTTCGGGTCCCTGGACGGACGATTCAGCATCCGCTCCGCCGCACACAGTTTGGCTACAATAGTCGTAAGATTTTCTTCTACCGTACGGTCATATAGCCCCAGCAACGGATCGTTATACAGCAGGCACTTCCCCGGGTTGCTACCAAGACCATTTTCGGCGAAGAGCTTGTTGGCTGCATCCAAAGACAAAAAATCGTCCCAACGTATCCCTGTAAGCGCGCGGAAAAACCGTTTACAATCTGCTTTCCCCGCATGTCCGTACGCAAGGCTCGCAGCATACGACAAGGTCGGCAGGGTTGCAAGGAAAGAGCATTCTGCGCCGTTGTCTCCCCATGCAGTCAGAAAGACATGTTGGATTCCGTTCCTGCGGCAGCTGCCAAGTGCTTCGCAGGTATTCTGGATCGAATGTGCATTGTCCGGCGAAAAACCGCACCAGCACCATGCACCGCCCGCAAACCAGATTTCCCGGCGAAACTTCTTGTGTGCCACCATCATTTCATCGTAGCTCTTACGGCTCGCCGTATAATAATCCCAATATACCAGACCGATATCCTCCGGCATGGCCGCAAAGACGCGGTCAGGACAGGAAAATGTCTTCCCGCTGAGATAGTAATTGCCCCCGTTCGCCAGACGGAAAAACATGTCGCTCCACATCATGGGATGATATCCGTACTTCTCCGCTATTTTGCATACGCGGTTCAGGTGGCGCACCAGAATATCAAACGGATTTTCATATCCGTGTGCCTGCAGATATTTCCCAAGCCCTACCATATGCGCCTCATCCATGCCGATATGAATCCGACGGCTCCGGATGTTGGCAGACAGTGAAGAGAGCATGCGATCAATCAGCGCATACGTACGCTCGTCCTCGCAGAGCAGAATATCATCGCAGTCAATAATCGGCTGATATACCTTCCATTTTGTCAGCGCGTTGATGTGCGCCAGCACCTGTATACAGGGAATCAGCTCAATCCCGAGGGATGCAGCGTATGCATCCAACTCCCGCAGTTCTTCTCCCGTATAGCGGCCGCGCATATATCCGAAATACGGTTCGCCCTCCACTTCATAGGTATCTTCCGTGTACAGCATCACCATGTTGTACCCCATGAGGGCCAGCAATCGGAAGGTGCGACGCAAAGCCTCCGGCGACATCACACCGTTACGGGAGCAATCGATCATAACTCCCAAATCCGAAAATGCATTTTCCTCCCGATGCCGGTAGGCGCGGACGGTTCCGAACTGACGCAACAGCACAAGACTACGGGCAAGATCGGCATCGCTCCCGTATTCCACCATTACCTGTTTCCCATCCGATTCAATAGCAATGCCCGGCGCTCCCTGGCGCAAAGTCACACATGTCGGCAGCTCCCATCCTAGCTCTGTCAGCAGCTCTGTCAGCATCTTGTCCGTCATTTTGTCTCCCCTTATCGTTTCATTTTCTTCTGCATCTACTGTGCAGGACAACCATGCTCATTTTACTATACATTGAACAGGAAGTCAACAAAAAATGTGCAATCCTACCTAGGAGGATTGCACATTTTGTCTGTTTATGTCTGTTTACAGGCCAAGCTCGGACAGATACTGCCGGCTCTGTGCGGCAGCTTCCAGCGTATCCTGTCCATAGGCATCGTCCTGCTCGACGATCAGGTATTCGGTTCCCGCCTTTTCCGCAGCCGAAAGAATCGCAGGAATATCCTGCATTCCCTGGCCCAGGGGACGGAAGCGGAATGCATTGTCCTCACGTGAACCGCTTTCCATCGGTTTACCGTCCGCATCAATCAACGCATATGCCGGGCCATCCGCCAGTCGCTTGCAGGTGAAATCCTTCAGATGTACGATCTCTACATCGCCACTGTATTTCAGAATGTAGCGGCAGGGATCCTCTCCTGCATACCGTACCCAGCAGGTATCAAACTCAGGTTTCAGCAGCGAACGCGGAATCTGTTCCATCATGTAATCATGGCGGTATTTCTCTCCCACCTTCACAAACTCAAAGTCGTGGTTGTGGTACAGAAGCTGTATCCCGTTTTTCGCCAGCAATTCCCCATTCCGGATAAAGAGCGCTTTGGTCTCTTCCCACGCTGCACTTCCCGGTAGTTTGGCCGCGTCGTACCATGGGATTGCCGAAAACTTTGCACCCAACGTCTTGATATAGTCCACGGCGCTCTGTCCGCCCTCCTCGTAAAAGTCAAGCCCCTGATGTACCGATGGACATTGCAGACCGTTGCTGTCCAGCATTGCGCGAATCTCTTCCGCACTCTTTCCGAAATACCCAGCAAATTCCACACAGTCATATCCGATTTCCTTCACCGCGCGCAATGTACCGGCCATGTCTTTTTCCATCCGGTCGCGCAAACCATACAACTGTATTCCGATCCTGAATTTTTTCATACCGTTGCTCCTCAGATTTCCGGAATCTGAATTTCGATTTCGTGGCCCAACTTGCTCGACTTCACGATACCGTCGATAATCGCCTGGTTGTACAGGATCTCATGCGACGGCACCGGTGCTTTTCCGCCTTCCTTGATCGCATCAAGGAAACCACGCAGCTTGTTGTAGAAATTCTGATCATTATCACTCGGAAGCATCGGAATTTCGGTGCATACCGAGCGACCCGCCACTTCATGATAAATTTTCAGCGGTCCGCCGATACTGCCATTCCAGCATTCGGTGGAAGGAATGCGCAACGAACCCTTCGTTCCCATAATGATGCTGTCTCCGGAGGTATCCAGATGCATCGCCCATGCAATACGGAAGTCCAGAATGATTCCACCTTCCAGACGGATAAACCCTGCACCGAAATCGTCCACACCAAACAGGTCTGCGTATTCTGCCGGTTTGCCTTCTGCCGTAAAATACTCCGGATTCTTTCCGAAATATGCCGATTTGTACCCGCTGACCGTCAAAGGCTTCGGATATCCTATCGCATTCAGAACCATATCCAGCGAATAGCATCCGATATCTCCCAGTGCTCCGATACCCGCTGTCTTTTCCTCAATGAATGTGGTTCCGAACGGAGTCGGAATGCCTTTCCGTCTTCCGCCGCCGGTCTGAATATAGTAGATTTTTCCGAGCTCTCCGGACTGCACGATCTTTTTTACCATCTGCATATTGGCGTCGCAACGCGGCTGGAATCCGATCGATAGCAGCTTACCGCTCTTCTTTTCTGCACGACAGATTGCCACGGCTTCTTCTGTCGTCACACACATCGGCTTTTCCAGCAATACGTTTACACCCTTTTCCAGAGCGTATATCGCGCACTCTGCATGCGTTGCATTGTATGTACAAACGCTGACTGCATCCAATTCCTCACTGTCCAGCATTTCCTTGTGGGAGGGATAAAAATGGCAGTCCTTGATCCCCCACTTTTCCATAAAGGCCTCTGCCTTCCCGGGAATCAGATCCGCCGCTGCCACAATTTTGACATCCGGCATCTTTACATACTGCGACATGTGTGCACCGGCGATCCAGCCGGTTCCGATGATTCCTACACGCATGATACGCTTGGTATCAATCTTTTTCTCTTCCTGATTGGTTTTGAAAGCATCCAATCCCGCATCTCTCTTATCTGCCATTCTTCTTTACCTCTCTTCTTTTGGGGTTTGCATTTTTCTGCAAACCGTGTTATAATTCATTATAGAATGTTGCAGCAACAAACACAATCCTAATCTTGCAAATTTATTGTACAATTTTGACTTTTTCCGGAGTTTTCTATGCAAAACGAATTGGTAAAATCGACTGTTCCCAACCTCCCTGTCCATATTGCTCGCAGTATCTCGGAGGAAGGCATAACCAATGAATGCCCCTTGCACTTTCACGACGAAATCGAGCTGCTTGCCGTGCAGCGCGGAGCAAAATACCTCGAAGCGGCCGGACAGCAGCATACACTGATGCCGGGGCAAGTTGCCTTCATTCATTCCCGCGTCCCCCACAGAACCGTCAGCTGCCTTCCGGCGGAGGAAACCGTGATCCTGCAGTTCCGTACGGAGGATTTCACTGAATTACCTGCTTCCAGCAAATCCCTGCGCCACCTCACACGCTTCCTTCACAACGGCGGAGATGTCCCTCTCTTTATCTTTGAATCCGACCGGCCTGACTGTGATATTTACCGTTACATCGTTCAAGCCAGTCTGGAACAACGCGCAAAGCGCCCCTCTTATGACCTCTGTCTTCGGGGTTGGATCTGTCTGATCCTCGGCTGCCTTTACCGGGAACATATTCTTGCCGATGCCGATATCCGACCGGACAGCCGCCTCCTCTCCCATATCCTGCCTGCCGTAGAATTTATCGACGAACACTATCCCGATCATATCACACTTTCTCATCTTGCCGAGCGATGCGCTGTCAGCGAAGCCTACCTCTGCCGTCAATTCAAGCGCGCCACTGGCAGCACCTTTATCGAATACCTCAATTATGTACGCATCTCCCATGCAGAAAGGCTCCTCTACCGCACAGACCGTTCCGTATTGGATATTGCCATGGATGTCGGCTTTTCCTCTGTTTCCTACTTTAACCGTATTTTCAAACGCTTTCGCAACTGTACACCCAACGATTTCCGGAAAGCATTCTACCTGCGGGAATAACAGGACCGGGCCACTCCAACAGTGGCCCGGTCCCTTATTATAATCCTTACCCCAGAATGTACTTTGCCATCTCCATTACAAAACTGTCTACCGTATAAAGAAAACCATACCCGTTCTTTTTGTAATTCCGACGTCGGTATCCTACACGCTGCATCGCATGGCGCAGGCTCTTCTGCGTACTTTGCCCACCAAA
This sequence comes from uncultured Clostridia bacterium, assembly GCA_944384545.1. Lineage (GTDB taxonomy): Bacteria > Bacillota > Clostridia > Oscillospirales > CAG-272 > UBA1740. The sequence goes on from CALWTT010000081.1 coordinate 39,035, forward strand.
GCAGAAATTCGCAAGTACTTCATTCCGTATGGCAGGTCGATATCCTTCTCTCCGCAGTCGAAGGATCAGTTCAAAATCATCATACATGGAAAGCAGGCTGTACGGATGCGCCTTATAGACCTCCGCACGAATAAATGTCGTCGGATGGTTCCAGTGCCGCGTGGTTGCGAATCGACTGATCTTCGCCTTTTTTACTGTATTTCCACTCGCCTTGATGATGCGCAGATCCGCCCAAAAGTAATCAAATTCGGTCTCCCGATAGGTCTCCGCAACGGCTGTAAGCGCATTCGGCTCATACCAGTCATCGCTGTTGATCTGACCGATCAGCTCTCCGCTTGCCAGACGAACTCCATGATTCAACGCGTCGTACATTCCCGCATCCTTTTCACTCACAATCCGATAGATATATCCCTTCTCGCGAAAGGCCGCTTCGTATGACGCCGCGATTTCCAAGGTGCGGTCTTCTGACGCGCCGTCAACAATAATATACTCTACACGTTCATAACTCTGCGCCAGTACCGACGCAATTGTCCGCGCCAGCGTGGCTTCACTGTTATAACACACTGTCAGTACTGTTATCAGCGGCTCCTTCTCCGGCTGCGGCACTGTACTCGCTTCCTCTTTCATCTTGCCCCCTTATGTCCGAATATCACCGACACCGTCTGAAACAGGCATCGTATATCCATCCACAGTGACCTTTTTTCTATGTAATCCAAATCATATACAATTTTTTCTTCCGGTAGAAGATCATACCCACCGTTTACCTGCGCCCAGCCCGTAAGACCAGGAGTTACCAACAGTCGCTGATCAAACCCGTCGATATACTGACGAAATTCTTCATAAAAGCAGGCGCGCTCCGGACGCGGTCCCACAAGACTCATCTGTCCCGCAAGAATATTAAACAACTGTGGGAGCTCGTCCAAACGGCTTTTCCGCAGAAATCTCCCCACACGCGTCACACGCTCGTCATTCTCCGCCGCCCATACTGCGCCGTTTGCCTCGGCATCCATCCGCATCGATCGGAATTTGAGCAGAGTAAATTCTTTTCCCTTATGTCCAACGCGACGCTGTCTGTAAATCACAGGACCACGGGAATCCATACCAACCGCCAACGCAATCAGCAGCATCGGAATGGCACATACACATATACCGGTAAACGAAATGACTATGTCAAACGTCCGTTTGAGAAAGGCATATATCGGCTTGTGCCGCATATCCGACAGACGACGTACCTCATACCGTACGCTTCCGTCCTCCGCTTGCCTGTATGTTACATTTCGGTCCGCCAGTTCCTTTTGCCACGGTTTCTTGAATTGCTCACTCCAGACAGGCATCGTTTCCCCCTTCCTCATTTTCCTATCACATTGCTGTACATCGGCTAGTATACCATACTCAGTGCCTTTTGTCAAGCGACTGCATCCGCCCCATATCGACACCAATATGCGTTCTATTCGCTCTGATTTTCCAAGCCGGTAAAATAATAAATATTTTTACCATTATTCGGGTCGAGCATCTTATGCGGAAGCACTTGCATGTACAAAGACAGGAGTCCGCTTTCGCACAGGTCATTCCCGGCCCCCGCATATTTCACCTCTCCCTCATGCAAAAGAATCACTTGATCGCAAAAGGAAACCGCCTGCGTAAGATCATGCATGACCACCGCAACAGCTTTCCCTTCCAGGCACAATCCGCGTAACAGCGTCAGCAGTTCATACTGTGCCGGCAAATCCAGATACACCCCAGGCTCATCTAGCAAAAGCACCGGCGCTTCCTGGGCCAACAGCATGGCAAGATATACCCGCTGTCTCTCTCCTCCAGACAGTTGCCTGAGCTCCCGATCGTAAAAATCTTCCACCCCCATGTGAGCAAGCGCTTTTTGTACCGCAAGCTCCTCCTTCTTCCCCGGAATGTGTGGAAACCGCATATGCGCATACCGGCCACACATAACCAACATGCCGGCCGTCATTGCCGGAATATTGCGTTCCTGAGGAAGCAGCGCCACCTCCCGCGCGATCGCACGTGGTGTCCGCGCCAAAAGTGACACACCATTTGCATATACCGTACCGGACATCGGGCGCAACTGTCCGGCCGCCACGCGGAGCAATGTACTTTTCCCGCATCCGTTCCGCCCCACAATTCCCGTAACCAACCCGTCCGGGATGCACAGTGAAAGATCCCGGAGCACCAGGCGCCCGGCATACCCCGCAGATACATTTTTTAAGCACAGCATTCACTCACCCCCTGCACGTATACCCCGGCGATACAGCAGGAACAGGAAAAAGGGGACGCCAATATACGACAAAACAATTCCTACCGGGATTTCATACGGTGAAAACATGCTGCGCGCCAAAAGCTCGCATACTACCGTCAGCATGGCACCAAACAGCAACGATCCAGGCAGCAGACTCCGCATATCCCTCGTTCCAAGTAGTCCTGCGGCCATATGCGGAGCAATCAATCCAACAAATCCAAGCAGTCCGCACAGACTCACGGCGCTCCCCGCCAGCATAGCGGCAAACAGCATGCCGAAAAACCGGATCCGAGGTACACGCATTCCGAGTCCCATCGCTATTTCGTCACCCAATACCAGAAGATTCCAGTCATAGCCGAACACAAGACTGCCGACAAGTCCGATACAAAAAAAGGGGAGCGCACTCAGCAAAGACGGCATATCTGCCCCTGCAAAGCCACCGAGTGAAAACGCGAGCCGGTCCATTTGCAGGTCCGGACGCAACACCACTACCGTATCCAGAAGTGCCGTGAATAGACTGCTTACCGCAACCCCCGTCAGAATCACACGCCCCGGTGTACTAATCCCTCCTGTCCCCGAAATCACAAATACCAGCACCATGGCCACCAGTGCTTCGATAAAGGCGCCCCAGGCCGCCATTGCAGTCGATGCCGGAAACATAAGTATGGCCAGCAGAGAAAAAAGGCCGCTGCCCGCATTGACGCCGATGATACCCGGGCTTGCCAGGCGATTCCCGAGCATACACTGAAGCAATGCGCCGGCGCATGCCAGCGCGCCGCCTGCCAACACCGCGCTGAGCACACGCGGAAGACGCACATATATCACAATCCGATACTCTGCTGACGACGGATCTGCTTGCCCCAGCGCCCTCCTATGTAAATACGGCAACCACTCTCCCCAGCCTCTATCGCACCAAACGGACATTTCTCCGAACATCTCCCGCAAGAATTGCATAATATACGGTCAATCTCTGCCTTGCCGTCCTTCAGCTTTGCCGCTCCAAGCGGACACGCCTGTTCAACCTGACATTTTTTGCAACCGCGGCATTTCTCCTCCGAAAAAACCGGGCTTCGCTGTCCTACAAGGCCCACATCGTTCAGGTCTGGTTTGACACAGTTGTTCGGGCAACCACCTACCGCAATTTTGAATTTATGTGGCAGCTCCACAGAACGGTATCCCTCATAAAACATCTTGTGCAGTCTGGCGGTCAGTGCCTGCGTATCCAATAGTCCGAATACACAGTAAGTGCCCTTGCAACTCACCAACGGACGCACCTTGCGCCCCGTACCGCCTGTTGCAATTCCGCCCTGCGCAAAAATTTCCCGTACCGCATCTACGTCTTCATACCGAATCCACGGGATTTCCACTGTCAGTCTTGTTGTAAACGCCATTTCTCCACGCCCGTAGGTTTCCGCCACGCGGCACAATGTCTGCATATCCGACGCTGTCATTACACCGTTTCCTGTAATCACTCACACAGCCTCATGCTCCCCATCACGGCTCGGTAAATATCCGTCTGCCTTCAGTTTTTTTCGTGCTTCTGCATCCGGTTTCATTTTATATACCTGCTTTCTTTATGATTATCCGTCCTGTTAATCGCCTTTGAGCTTTCATCCACAGCACCCGTATGCGCTGCCGCTTCGCATTCTATCATACAACCCTTTCTTCTGTCAAGTGCGATCCCTTTTTACTGTACGCTTTTCAAATCTTCCTATATAATTCGAAGCAGAAAGAACGCAGAGCAGCCGCTCTGCGTTCTTTTTTTCATCCGTTTACAATGGTTTCTATGCGCTTCAACTCCTCTTCTGTAAAAGGAGTTGAATGAATCATCCCTGCGTTTTCACGAATCTGCTGTGGACGGGATGCTCCCACCAATACACTGACTACGGTTCCCTTTCCACGGGCCATCAGCCAGGAAAGCGCCATCTGGGAAAGACTCTCCCCGCGTTCCTCCGACAACTGCGTCAGCAGCTGAATCTTATGTATCCGTTCCGGTGTAATCTGTGATTCATTCAGAAACCGACCGTCCGTGCGCACGCGGCTGTCCCGCGGAATGCCAAACAGATATCGGCCGCCAAGCCAGCCCTGTTCCAGTGGGCTGAACGCGATCACACCTTTTTTCTCGTCACGGGATGCATCCAACAACCCATTTTTCTCTACCGTACGGTCCAGCATGGAATAGCGGTTTTGATTGATGATGAAAGGACAGTGAAGCGCGCGAAGAATCGCGGACGCCTCGCGCATCCGTTCCCCGTTATAATTGGATAATCCCACATAGAGCGCCTTGCCGCTATGTACTATATCGGAAAGTGCCTGCATCGTTTCTTCCAACGACGTATCCGGATCCATACGATGATGGTAAAAAATATCTACATACTCCAGTCCCATCCGTTTGAGTGAGGCATCCAGACTCGCTATTAAATACTTGCGTGAACCTCCATCGCCGTAAGGACCGCTCCACATATAATATCCCGCTTTGGTACTGATAATCAATTCATCTCGATACGCTCGCAGTTCTTCCCGCATAATACGTCCGAGATTGGACTCTGCTGCACCTTCAGCCGGACCGTAATTATTGGCCAAGTCAAAATGTGTTATTCCCATGTCAAACGCTGTAAAACACATGGATTTCATATTGTTGAAATTCCCGGTTTCTCCAAAGTTGTGCCAGAATCCAAGAGATACTGCCGGAAGTTTCAAGCCACTCTCTCCTACACGGTTATACTGCATGTTTTTATAGCGCAGTTCATTTGCCCGATACATAAAATGCTCCTTATCTTTCTCTCTATATTGATTAAGGTAAGCGTTTACGGTCATTTCATAGCCGTTATTTTACAGGGATTAGCGTATATACAATTCTACCGCCGACTGGCAAATAACTCCATACAATTTCACCGAAATACTTATACCACGATATCTATATTATAATTATAGCATATTTGCAATTATCTGTCCAGCTGTTTCTACAAATATTCCTGAAATTATTCCTGTTTTTTGTGAAATTTCTGTTTATTTGGTTGTTTTTTTCAAAATATCCAATATTTTGATATATGAAGTGGGGGAAACATCGAAGATAAGGAAAAAGGCGGAGATCCCGCCTTTTCTGTATTCTCTATATTTTGTATCCGCTTCTGCTTTGTTTATGTCTGGGGGCGTCCTGCGTTTTCCGCTTGCTGTCTTTTCACTGCTCGGCATACAGCGTCTACTTCTGTACCGTTCCGCTTGCTGTCTTTTCACTGCTCGGCATACAATGTCCACTTCTGTACCGTTCCGCTTGCTGTCTCTTCACTGCTCGGCATACAGCGTCTACTTCTGTACCGTTCCGCTGCTGCCTCCGGCGGCACACAGCTTCGACCGCACGTCCTTCGCTCCGGGCAAAGAAAAAAGGCCCGTGCGAGAAGGCGGGCATTGAAAACCGAATAAAGGGAAGGAACAGGAACGGCTCAGAAGAACTACGAAGAAGTAGTTCAAGCCCTCGGTCTATTAGTATCGCTCAGCTGAGCACATTACTGCG
>CALWTT010000082.1 GCA_944384545.1 uncultured Clostridia bacterium
GATGCGGAAAACCATCCGCCTCGTCCTGTTTCGCCCCGGCGGCCAAGGAAAGCGCGCCCGCCGCCACCACGGGCCGGGCGGCGGGCGCGCCGGAGGAAGGCAAAAGCAAGACGCCGCGGCGCAGGAACAGACGTGTTCGCGCCACACGGGACAGTTGCAAAAGCAAGGCGGCGGGTGTACCGGGCAGGGCGCTGCGCGCGGCGAGACGGCAAAGGCACGGCGCGCTCCCGCGCGGATTGGCGGCCTTTTTGCAAAAAGGCCTGGCGAAAAACCTCCAAATCCGCTGCGGCGGGGAAAACCGGAATGCGGGGAAAAAGTAGGATTCAGAACGCACGGGCGGCAAAGCAGACGCCATCCCCTTGCGGACAAAATACTCCCGTGCTGCGCGGCAAAAAAACAGGGGAGCATCGATTCTTTCCCGGGCAATCGGAAAAAGAACGGCGCCCGCCCGCGTCCTGTGCCCGCCTCACGATCGGATCAGCAGCAAAATGAAGGGCGCACGTCCGCCGGAAAGCAGGTGCGGGCATGTCCGGTCTCCACGGGAAACAGATGCCGGACATACCCGGACATCATTTTATAGGGTTTACACACCGTTCTCGCTCCCGCCTCGTGCTCCCCCTTTTCCGTTTTCGCCGGAAATTAGGCAGATTTGCTAAAATTCAGCTTGTCCATTTGTAACAAATGCCGTTTTTTCCCCGCACGCTTGCGTTTTATTTTTCCTTATGTTATAATGAAACCGTAAGATGTACAGTTTTGTGCAGAAGCTATTTTTTTATTTCAGGAGGTTTTGCCATGAAGAAACTGCTCGCGCTTTTTCTTCTCCTTGCATCCGTCCTCTGCTTTGCGGCCTGCCCCGGCGGCCAGAACCCCGGCACGACGCCCGGCGGCGACGATGAAACAGAGGTCGACTATCTCGACAATGTCGGATCCCATGATTTCGGCGGAGGAACCGTGACCTTCTCCGCCATGTCCAGTTATGCGTATGAGATCTATTATGAAGAAGAAAAACCGGACGACTGCGATGTGCAGATCCTGCAGCGCAACCGCCGTCTGGAATCCCGCTTCAACATTGAGATCGTCTCCGATTACCAGGCCGGAGACGATGCCAATACCCACCGCGCCCGCGTCAATATGGCCCTCAGCAACGGCGATGTCACCTTTGACGTTGCCATGGTCCAGATCTGGATGACCGGGCCGCTGATCACCGACGGCTATTTCCTCGACCTGCGCCATGAGATCCCCTATGTCAAGGACAGCATGGGCAATGTCGAATGGTGGAGCGATGACATCAACATCGCCTATACCATCTACGGCCGTCAGTTCGTCGGCATCTCGGATATCAACCTGTCCGCGATCAAGACGACCTGGGCCTATCTTTTCAACAAGGGGATGGAGCAGGAATACAACATTGCCTCGGGACTTGGCTATGAGAGCCTGTACGATATGGTCCGCAAGGGTGCCTGGACGCTCGACAATGTCCGCGGCATCGTAAAGGATTTCTACCTCGATAGCGACACCGACGGCATCATCGGCCAGAAGGATGAAGCCGATACATACGGCCTCCTCTCCTCCGGATCATGGTGGACCGATGTGGCCTCCGCCGCCTGCGGCATCCGCTTCATCACCAACGACGGGGAGACCACTCCCGAAATCACGCCCTTCACCAGCTTTGCCGGCATCGTGAACGGCCTCAGCGATCTCGCTCTCAGCAACGGCTTCTTCACGCCGACCACTACCAGCGCCATTGACAAGTTCGCACAAGGTACCGCCCTGATGGTCATGACCTCGCTCGGCTCGCTCGAAGGCGACACCATTCACGATTCCGATGTCGAGTTCGGTGTGCTTCCCTTCCCCAAGGCCGACGCCAACCAGACCGCGTATCACTCCGGTTCCCAGGACGCCATGACCTCCCTGGAAGTCCCCACCACCGTGGAGGGCCGCGTGGAGATGGTAGGCGCCGTGCTGGAAGCCCTGAGTGCCGAGTCCCATCGCGTGGTGCTCCCCTCCTACTATGAGCTGATCCTCAAATCCAAGAATACACGCGACCAGGAATCGCTCGAGATGATCGACATCATCTACGAAGGCCGGCTCTACGACTTCGCTTCCATTCACTCCTATAACCAGGATGAGCTCTATGTCGCCGCAACAAATGGTGGACTCATGTATGTCATGCGGCACTTCATTAACAATCCTACCTCGGTTGCTAACGTCTGGGAGTCGGCAAGCCGTGCGCTGGGGATTCGCCTTGGCGAGATCGTAAAAAAATACGAAAATATGTACTGATCTGCAAACCATACAGCCCGCAGGGAGACAACGCCCTGCGGGCTTTTTCTCGCTTGACAAGCCAGTCCTTTTCTGCCAAGAACCCCGGCAGCCTGAAAACACGCCCCCGGCCCTGCCCATGGTGGCGGCGGACGCGTCGGAAGGTGGCAGAAGCGGGGCCCTGCTGCGGGGGGGCGGACGGCCTTTTTGCAAAAAGGCCTGGCGAAAAACCCGAAAACCGCCGCGGCGGGGCGGCCGGTTCCGGGATTTGCCGGCGGGGGAAAGCCGCAGAAAGTCCGCCTCCTCCTGTTTTGCTGCGGCGGGGAAGGCCGTCCGCCGGGGGGCACGGGAAAGCTGCGAAAAAGCGTCCGCTGCCACCACGGGCCGGGCGGCGGGCGCGACAATGTGGCGGCGAGGGGGTGACAGGCAAGGCGCAGAGGATCGGCCTTTTTGAAAAAAGGCCTGGCGAAAAACTTTCCGGCTCCGCTGCCGCGGGGTGCTGGATGTTCCGGGGCCGGAACACAGAGCGAGGCTTGCAAAACCGGGACAGCACGCCCCGCAGGCGCCCAAGGACGCATTTCCCCACGTCTTCCCTTTACAAAATCTGGTTTTTATGTTATAATGGCTTTGCTCCGGCCGGAGCCGGACGGCATATTCAAGTGTATAAAGGAGGTATTTTCATGAAAAAACTGTTAGCGCTTTTCCTTCTCCTTGCATCCGTCCTCTGCTTTGCGGCATGCCCCGGTAGCCAGACGCCCGGCTCCACCTTCGGCGCTACGCCCGGTACAACGCCCGGCGGCCAGACGCCCGACGGTGATGACGGCACGGATACCGGATATCTCGACCGCGTCGGATCCCACAACTTCGGCGGCGAAACCGTCACCTTCTCTGTCCTGTCCGGCTATGCGTACGAGATCTATGCGGAGGAAGAAGAGCCGGACGACTGCGATGTACAGATCGAGCAGCGCAACCGCCGCCTCGAAAATCGTTTCAATATCCATATTGAAACCGAGTACATGGCGGTCGGCGATTCTGCTACCCCCCACGAATACATCGGCATGACCGCCGACGGCAACAACATCTCCTATGACGTTGCCATGCTGCAGATCTGGATGACCGGGTCGGTAATCGATAGCGACGTCTTCCTCGATCTGCGGAGCGAGCTTCCCTATGTCAGGGACAGCATAGGACAGACGGATTGGTGGAACGAGGGGATCAATTCCGCCTTTACCGTCTACGGCCGCCAGTTCGTCGGCATCTCGGACATCAATCTGTCCGCCATCCAGTCCGCCGGAGCCTACCTTTTCAATAAGGATATGGAAAAGGAGTACAATATCGCATCGGGCCTTGGCTATGAGAGTCTGTACGATATGGTCCGCAAGGGCGCCTGGACGCTCGACGCTGTCGGTGGCATCGTAAAGGATTTCTGCTTCGATAGCAGCACCGACGGCATCACCGGCCAGAGGGATGAAGCCGATACCTACGGCCTCCTCTCCTCCGGACAATGGTGGATCGATGTGGCCTCCGCCGCCTGCGGCATCCATTATATCACCAACGATGGGGAAAACACACCCGAAATCACACCCTTTGCGGATTTTACCGATATCATAACCGCTCTGAACAGGCTCTCGCTCAGCGACGGCTTCCTCATGCCCACAACCACCGCCGCCATCACCAAATTTTCTCAGGGTACCGCGCTGATGGCCATGGTCAGTCTCAGCGCGCTGGAAGACGATGCGCTCCATGCGTCCGACGTCTCCTTCGGCATACTCCCCTTCCCCAAGGCCGACGCAAGCCAGAAGGAATACTATGCGGGTTCCCGGGACTCCGTCTCTTCTCTGGAAGTCCCCACCACCGTTAAGAACCGCGCAGAGATGGTAGGCGCCGTCCTCGAAGCACTGAGCGCCGAGTCCCACCGCACGGTGCTTCCCTCCTACTATGAGCGCATCCTCCGATCCGGGGACACAGGCGACACCGACGCCCTTGTGATGATCGATATCATCTGCGCAGGCCGCCTCTATGACCTCGCTTCCCTTTCCTACAATGAGCTCTATGTCGACGCCGCCCACGACAGTCTGGCGCACATCATGCGTTACCTGGTCAAATCCCCCTCCATGGTTCCCTTCCTGTGGAAGCAGTCCTACCCTGCTCTGGAGGTCCGTCTTGGCGAGATTGTCATGGAATACGAAAATATGGATTGATCCACTTCGGCACACAGCCGGACCGCGGAAGATTCTGCGGTCCGGCTGTTCTGTTTCTCACTCCTGCAGGGCGGAGTGGCGATGTGGCGGGCGCCGCGCGGAGGGTGGCAGGCAAGGCGCGCGGGAAAGGAAAAAGCGCGGCGGAGTGGCGAAGCAGCGGGTGCGGGCGGACGGATGAGGCCACACGGGGGTTCGGAAACAGGGCGCTGCGGCGCAGAGGGTCGGCCTTTTTGCAAAAAGGCCCGGCGAAAAACCCGA
>CALWTT010000083.1 GCA_944384545.1 uncultured Clostridia bacterium
GACAGCTTTCGCGGACGGTGGTGGAACACGCTGCTGACCCGCCTTTTGTGTGCGGTTTCTGTGGCGGTCCTGATCCTCCGCTGCCGCCTGCCGCTATGGGGGGCAGGCAGACCGCGCATGAAGGGAAAGAAGAAACAAATACATGCGCCTGTTCCTGCGAGTGCGGGAGATGCATATACCCCGTGTGTCGTACCCGCCGCACCGGATCCTGCGTCTTCTGCTCCGTGTGTCGTGAATCCGGCCGCGGCTGCTCCCGCGGTGCCCTCGCTGTGCAGAACCGTTTCCGGCACAGCAGGCTGTTCTGCCGTGCCCTGCGCCCCGGCTCCTGCGTCTTCTGCTCCGTGTGTCGTGAATCCGGCCGCGGCGGCCTCCCCCGCGCCCTCTCCGTGCAGCACAGATTCCGATGCAGAGACCCCTGCCGGGCTACCTGCACCCGGCGTTACACCCTCTGCGCGGGATCCCATGCCGGCCCGGCAAAAGAACCTGCGTGCTGTGTCCGATGTGCCCGCCGGCGCCGGGTGCGCATGGCCATTGCCCCCACGCGCGTTGCATATTGCCGCGATCGTGATCGCTTTTGCGGTCGCGTGCAATAATCTTCCGATCCTTTCGCTTTTGCAGGGAAGCGCGTATCTCACCGCGCCGCTTCCCGATATTCTCCTTTTTGCCTGCGGCTGTCTTTCGGTCGCCCTGTTCGAAGAACTGCTCTTCCGCGGTCTGCTGTTTCCGCTCCTGCTCCGGCACTTTCCCGACACACGGGGCGGACGTCTGCTGGCGCTGCTTCTTTCCTCGGCCGCCTTTGCGCTCCTGCATCTGCTCAATCTCCCGGCGGCCGGTCCGGCCGCGCTCCTGCAGGTCGGCTACTCCTTCCTGATCGGCTGTCTTACGGCGGTCCTTTTCCTGCTCGGACGCGGACTGCTCCTGCCGGTGCTGTTCCATGCACTCTACAATTTCTGCGGCATGCTGGTTCCCAACTGCGGAACCGGTCTGCTCTGGGATTTGCCCACGGTTGTGCTGACCGTTCTGCTCTCCCTGCTTGCCGCCGCACTGCTTGGCGCCGCCTACTTTACCGGGCCGGGTCGCTCCGACGCACGGTTATAAATTCGGGAAGCATTTTCTCCTGTTTTTTCAAATTCGGGAAATGCTTCCCCCTTTTCCGTTGACAAACCAGCCCTCCTCCACTATACTGAAACCGGATATCCCGATGGCGGAAAAGGAGATACGTATATGAAAAAGCAGATTTCTCTTCTGTTGACCCTTTGCATGCTGCTCCCGCTTCTGATCGGTTGCCCGGGCGGCCAGACGCCGGGTAGCGGCGGCGGAGGCGGAGACGGCGGAGACGGGGAGTCAGAGACGCTGTATCTCGATTCTCTCGGAGACCGCGATTACGGCGGCGATACCTTTCTGATCTCTGCGCTGGATCTGTACGACTATGAGGTGTACGCGACCGAGGACTCGAAAGAGGTGCTGGACGAAGCCGTCTATCGACGCAACCGTAAGATTGCCGACCGGTTTCATGTGAATATCGATTTTGATTTTACCGTCTACACCGGCTCGCACGATTCGCATGTCAACCACATACGCGGGGTCTACAACAGTGGGGAAGACGGGTTTGACATGGCGATGCTGTATGTCTACAAGGCGGGGACGCTGGTGACCGGCTGTATGCTGTACGACCTGCGGCTGGATATTCCGTATGTGAAGGACAGCCTGAACCATATGGGCGACCCGGAGAAGAGCGTGCCGTGGTGGAGCGAGGATATCAATACGGCGTTCACGGTGAACGGGTGCCAGTATGTAGGAGTGTCGGATTATTGCATTACGGCCATGGCGATGACCTGGGCAATGCTGTTCAACAAACGGATCGAACGCGAGGAGAACATCGCGGCCAATCTGGGCTACGAGAGCATGTACGACATTGTGCGTCAGGGGGACTGGACGATCGACCTGATGCGCTCGATCACGAAGGACCGGTACGAGGACTCGACGACGACCGGCGGCACGGTAGGACGGGTAGACCGTGAGACCGATTCCTTCGGCTTTGTCTGCGACAGCCGTGGGGCGATCGATCAGTTCGCGCCGGCGCTGAACATTCAGTATGTGCGGAACAATGGTCGGGATACGCCGGAGCTGTTCACGATGGACAGCCGCACGGTACAGGCCTTCGGAGCGGTCCGGGAGCTGTTCTACGGCGCAGGCAAGGGCATACAGAATTTCAATGTGAACGGCGACAATCAGAAGATTTTATCGGTCTTTACCGAAGGGCGGAGCCTGCTTGTGGCGCAGATGCTGATGCGGCTTTCGGAGGAAGCGGCGCATGAGATGGAAGACGACTACGGGATCCTGCCCTATCCGAAGGCAGAGGGACAGGACGGATATCATGCGGGGACCGGAGATAACTTTTCGGTGATCTGTGTGCTTTCGTCGCTGCTGCCCGGCCGCCTGGAGCTTCTGGGCGCGATGATCGAGGCGCTGTCGGCCGAGACGACCAACAGCGTCATGGAACCCTACTACCATCTGATCGTGACGCATAAGAACACACGGGATCCGGAATCGGTCGAGATGCTGGAAATCATCATGAACGGGCGCCTGTACGATCTGTCGATTCTGCATTATGCGGACCTGTATTACGACAAGCCCGGAGCGGCGGATCTGGGCCTCGGGCTTCTGATGCGGAACTCGATCAACGATAATATTGCGGATATTTCCTCGTTCTGGGCGTCGGTGCGGGATCAGGTAAGCGCGCGGCTGGACGATCTTGTCTACGAATACGAGCATATGTACGACTGAGAGGGTGCGGGAGCCCCGGCGGACGGGGAGCAGCATCGGTGCAACGGGGCGGAACCGGAGTTCCGCCCCGTTTCCTGTGGGCAAAACAG
>CALWTT010000084.1 GCA_944384545.1 uncultured Clostridia bacterium
CCCGTCCGCCACTGAAATATTTCTATTTCCGTTCGACTTGAATGTGTTATGCACGCCGCCAGCGTTAATCCTGAGCCAGGATCAAACTCTCTAAAAAATCCTATCTGTTCTGCCTTGCGGCAGCGCAAATCTTTTTCAGAGGTCGCTTCTTAGCTTCTCTTACTCTTGAGTTTCTCTCGGGTTTCTTAACGAGATTCCTTCTCGCACTTTTCGTGCTTTCAGAATTCTGTTGTTCAATTTTCAAAGACCGAGCCGCCGCGCTCCCTGCGCTGCGACTTTTTTATTATACCAGTTCTTGCTACGGTTGTCAAGAGAAAATACAGATTTTCTCTCGCACTTTTTGCTGTTTTTCGCATATATTGCAGGAAAACAGCCGGAAGAGCCCGGTATTTGCCCCTTCGCCCGGATCTCCCCGCCAAGGGGGCCTTGCCAGTATAGCATGTCCCTGCCGGTTTGTCAAGTCATTTTTTAAATTTTTTCCTTTCTATCAACGTTTTTGATAGCAGAAGTATTGCCATCTTCGCACGGTTATAATCAAACCCGCACCGAAAAATTTTGCCGTCCGGCCTTTATTTCCGTCATACGGTGTGGTATAATATCGTAATACACGGTTCCCATCCCCACGTACCGGGTCCGCAATGGGCTACCGCCTGTATTGCATATACACAGTCCGGAGCGTCCGGTCAGGGTGCTCCGCTCAGACAGAAAGGATACATTGTGGCAAAAAAATCTACCGCTGAATGTCCCGCGCGTCTGGGGCGCGTCGGAGGCGGCGCGCTCATTGAGGGCGTCATGATGCGCTCGGGAGAAAATGTCGCCGTCGTCTGCCGCAGAGAGGACGGTTCCCTGCGGCTTGTACGCGAAAAATATGTCTCCCTGCGCAAGCGCCACCCCTGGCTCAACATCCCCATCCTGCGCGGCGTCATCAACTTTATTGAGATGCTCGTGCTCAGCATGCACACCCTCAATCTGAGCGCAAAGGTCTACGGGGGAGAGATCGAAGAGGGTCGCTTCGAGCGCTGGTGCAAAACGCATCTTGGCGTCGACCTCTACGGCATCGTCACATTCATTGCCGGGGTGCTCGGCGTTTTTCTCGCCGTCGCGCTCTATATCTATCTGCCCAAGCTCATCTCCGGGTGGATCGGCGCCGCCGTCGGCGGTATGCCCCTCTGGCTGGAGGGCGTGCTGGAGGGCGGTATGAAGCTCCTGATTTTCATCCTTTATATATGGGCGGTCTCGCTCATCCCCGATATCCGACGCACCTTTCAGTATCATGGCGCCGAACACAAATCCATTGCCTGCTTTGAAGCAGGCGCTCCGCTCACGCCCGGAAATGCGAAGGGCTGCTCGCGCTTTCATCCCCGCTGCGGTACCAGCTTTATGTTTGTCATGATCCTGCTCGGCATCCTGCTCGGCATTGCGCTCCGCTATATTCTCCCCGCCGAGATCCGCTCGATCCACTGGCTCTACACGCTCATCCGCCTGCTGCTCATCCCGCTCATTGTCGGCGTGGGCTTTGAGTTCATTATGTACGCCGGCAAGCACAGTGGCCCGATCGTGCGCCTGCTTTCCGCGCCAGGCCTCTGGATGCAGCGCCTGACTACACGTGAGCCCGACGAGGGCATGCTCGAAGTTGCCATTCTTTCCCTCAAAAGCGCACTGCCCGAAGAATTTCCGGAGTTTGATCCGACAATCTATGAAGAAAAGGAAGAAAAACTTCCAACCGGGAACGGGGCAAGCGACACGACAGAGCCGGCGCCGGAGATGGACGGAGCGGCCGCAGTCACGCCGGTCGAAAAAAGCGAAGCAGAGACGGAGGTTGCCGCGCGCGCAGAGGATGATCCTGCTTTCGGAACACACGGGGCCGCTTCCGGTACCGGCGCATGACGCGTGCAGATCTGGCCGCGCGCCTGCGCGGGGCCGGTATAGAAGAGGCAAGGGAGGAGGCTTTGCGCCTTTTCTGCCATTTCAGCGGATACAGCCGCGCCGCCGCGCTGGCCGAACCGGCGGCAGACTGTGCCGACCCGGCGCTTGCGGCGGCACTTGCCAGGCGGCTCCGCCGGGAACCGCTTGCCTATATTCTCGGAGAGTGCTGGTTCTGCAATGAGTGCTACCGGGTCGGGCCGGCCTGTCTGATTCCGCGGCCGGAGACCGAGATGCTTGTGGAATATGCGCAGGCGCATCTTCCGCCCGGTGGATTCTTTGCCGATCTGTGTACCGGGAGCGGCTGTATTGCGGTTTCTCTGCTGGCCTGCCGGCCGGATGCACGTGGCGACGCCTATGAGCTGTCGCCCGAGGCGCTGGCACTGGCAAGCGAAAACGCCCTTGCCAACCGGGTGGATAGACGCCTCCGCTTCTACCAGCGGGACCTGCTCCTGCCGGGGGCGGTATCCCCGCCGCAGCCCTATGATATGATTCTTTCCAATCCGCCCTATGTCCGGCGTGACCGCATGGATGCGCTCTCCCCGGAGGTACAGGCGGAGCCGCGGCTGGCGCTGGACGGCGGCGAGGACGGCGGCAGGTTCTATGCTGCCTTTCTGCATGAGCTGCCGGCGGTGTTGGCGCCGCACGGGTGCTTTGTTTTTGAGATAGGAGAGGAGCAGGGGGCGCAGATCCGTGCGCTGGCCGAGGCCGCTGGTTTTGTCTGCCGGATCTTTCCCGATCTTGCGGGACTCGACCGCATGGCGGTCCTCTGCCGGGTCGAAGCCGCCTCGGAGGGGGTAGCGAAGGGATGAGACACACGGAAGCGCTCTGCGCCACGACAAGGACGGTGGCGGCAGAGTAAAGCGGAAAAGCGTCCGCCGCCACCACGGGCCGGGCGGCGGGCGCGGCGGAGTGACAGGGACAGGGCGCTGCAGCGCGGGGCAACGGCATGAGGGCCGGTGCAGCGCGGGCAACGGCATGAGGGGCGGTGCAGCGCGAGACGACGACGTGAAGGGCGCTGCGGCGCAGGGGTGTCGGCCTTTTTGAAAAAAGGCCTGGCGAAAAACCTTCTCTCGCGCTGCGGCGGGGAGGGATGCTTCTCTGTCGGCGCCATGATCGGCGCGGCAGAAAGGGGCAAAAAACACCACACAGCCGCTCCTGCCGGTGGCGGAAGTTCATAGCAGAAAAGCGTCCGCCGCCACCACGGGCTGGGCGGCGGGCGCGGCGGAGTGGCAGGGACCGGATGCTGCGGTACGGGCGGCGACGCGAAGGGCGCTGCGGCGCAGGATGAGCGGCCTTTTTGAAAAAAGGCCTGGCGAAAAACTTCCTCTCGCGCTGCGGCGGGGAGCGCGCCCCTGCAGGCGCCGGCCTTTGTGACATTTCTCTCCCACACGGCATACGCTGTACTGTATGCTTGTGTGGGAGGAATGCACATGAAAATCTGCCTGGCGCTCTTTTTCGGCGGGGAATCCTCCGAATATGAGGTTTCCCTGGCCTCTGCCGCATCGGTCCTGCGCGCCCTGCGCCCTGCGCGCTACGAGATTCTGCCGGTAGGGATCACACGTGACGGACACTGGCTCCTTTCCGACCCGGATCCCGAAAAAATCCGTTCCGACCGCTGGCAAAGCGGCGCCCTTCCCGTCCTTCTCTCGCCCGATAAGGCGCGCCCCGGCCTCTTCATCGGTCATGGCGCCGACATGCGTCAGGTCCTTCCGGATCTGCTCCTTCCCATCCTGCACGGCGGGGCGGGCGAGGATGGGCGCATGCAGGGGCTCTTCTCACTCTCCGGAATCCGATTCCTCGGCTGCAACTGCGAGTCCGCTGCGCTCTGTATGAACAAGGCGCTGGCCAAGGCCCTTTGCGAGCGCATCGGCATTCCGGTCCTGCCCGCCGTCACGCTGACACGTGAAAAGCTCGCCCAACCCGAACACGCCGCGGACGAGGCCGAGGCGCATATCGGCTATCCCGCCTTTGTCAAGCCGGCCCGCGCCGGCTCTTCGCTCGGTGCCGGCCGTGCCGACAACCGGTCCGAACTGCTGCTCCGCCTGCGTGAGGCCGCCGAAGTCGACGACTGTGTCCTGGTCGAGGAATGTGTGCGCGCCCGGGAAATAGAGCTGGCCGTCTATGAACGCAATAGCGAACTCTGTGTCGCCGGGCCGGGCGAGATCCGGGTCCGCAGCGGATTCTACGGGTACCGCGAAAAATACCGGGACACCGCCGCTGCCGAGCTCCTCTCCCACCCGCAGTTGCAACCAAATACAGTCGAAGCACTCCGGTCTGCCGCCGCGCGCATCTTCCGCCTGCTCGGCTGTCGCGGCCTTGCACGCGTCGACTTCTTTGTCTGCGGCGATACCGAACGCTTTTTCTTCAACGAGATCAACACGCTGCCCGGCTTTACCGATATCAGCATGTTCCCGCGGCTCGCCGCCGAGGGCAGCTCGCTTTCGGACCTGCTCGACCTGCTGATCGACGAGGCTCTGCGGGATGATCGGCGTCTTTGACAGCGGCGTCGGCGGGCTCTGCGCACTCCGCTGTGCACGCCGGTGCATGCCGGAGGCGGATTTCGTCTATTTTGCCGACACACGCCACCTCCCATACGGAGAACGTGCCCCCTGTGAGATCCTCGCCCTTTGCCGTCAGGCCCTCGCGCTTCTTGCGCGCGAGGGCGCCGATGCCATCCTGGCCGCCTGCGGCACCGTCAGTTCCCTGGTCCTGCCGGCCATGGCTAAGCAGACCGACCTGCCCCTCTTCGGCGTTGCCGAACCGGCTGCACAGGCCGCCGCGCGCGCCGCGCGGGATCGCGGTGGGGACATTGCACTGCTTGCCACTGCCGCCACCGTTCAGGCCGGCTTCCTTGCCCGCGACATTGCGGCACGGATCCCCGGCGTCCAAATACATGCGCTTGCCTGTCCCCTCTTCGTGCATCTGGCCGAAAGCGGCACAACCGCCCCCTCCGATCCCCTGGCACGCATGAGTGCTGCACGCATTCTTGCCCCCATGCAGGGAAAACCGATCCGGACCGTCGTGCTCGGATGTACCCACTTCTCCTGCCTCACCGGACTGCTTGCGGAATTTTTCCCGCGCGCTGCCATGATCGATGCGGCGGCCGAAGGCGCCGCCGCCATGGCGGCGGCACTTCCCCCGTCCGCAAAGACCGGGCACGGAAGCTGTCGCTTCCTTACGAGCGGCGATGCCGGCGCCTTTTCCCGCGCAGCCGGAAATCTGCTGGGGCAACCGGTCGTGGCGCAGCATGCAGATGCGGGGGTTATAGGATAAACAGCGGATACCGTGTGTCGCGGGTGGAAAACAGCATGCAATTGGACAGGGCGCTGCGGCACGGGGCGGCGACGCGAAGGGCGCTGCGGCGCGGGGTTGTCGGCCTTTTTGCAAAAAGGCCTGGCGAAAAACCTTCCGGCTCCGCTGCGGCGGGCGGGAACCATGCACGGTCGGCGGACCGAAAACCAGGAACGGCCGGCGGACGGGCGAATGGTCGGAGAAAAGAATCTGCTGCAAAGAAAAGATCCCGGAAAAGCGGCGCAAAGCGCCTGCCGCATACAAGCGGGACAGGAAAGGAAAATAACAGAATGGGTAAGTACAGAAGAGGAAGAATCAACGATGCGGTGGCCGAGGAGCTGGCCGTCGCCTTGCGGGAGCTGCGGGATCCGCGCCTCTCCGAGAATTTTGTAAGCATCACACGCGCCGAGGTCGCTGCCGACCTCCGGGTCGCCAAAATTTATTTTTCGGTCATGGGAGAGACCGAGCCGGCGCAGAAGGCACTGGAAGGCGCCGAAGGAAAGCTCCGCCACCATCTCGCCACCACCCTCAATCTGCGGATCACGCCCACGCTGCTTTTCGTTGCCGACAGCTCCATGGAACACGGTGCGCGGATTGCGCGTCTGCTCTCGGAGATCCGGAGCGAAGAGGACCGGGCGACGCCCGCGCAAAACGGGGAGGAACGACATGACTGACGTCTTCCCCGCCCTGACGCTGGACGCCGTCTGCGATCTTCTGCTGGCCGCGCAGCGTCCGCTCATTCTCTCCCATGCCCGGCCGGACGGAGACACCATTGGCTCCGCCGCCGCGCTCTGTCTCTTTTTCGCGCGTCGCGGTACGCCCGCCGCCTTTGCCTGTGCCGACCCGGTTCCCAAGCGCCTTGGCTTTCTGCTCGAAGGAGTTCCGCTCCGCGAGCCGTCCTCCGATCCGGATACAATCATTGCCGTGGATGTCGCCTCCCCCTCTCAGCTCGGCAGTCTCGCCACGGTCTATGCCGGCCGTGTTTCCCTGATGATCGATCATCATGGGACCGGCACGCCCTTTGCACCCTACTGGATCCGTCCGGATGCCGCCGCAACCGGCGAGGTTCTGGGCGGTATTTTCCGGCGGCTTTCTGCACGCGGCGACGCACCCGCCGCCGACCCCGACATTGCCGCGCGCCTCTATGCCGCCGTTTCCTCGGATACCGGCTGCTTCCGCTACGCCAATGCGACCCCGAAAACCCATCGCTTTGCCGCCGCGCTTCTGGCTACAGGCATCCGCGCCGACCGCATCAACCATGCCCTGTTTGAAGCCCGCTCCCCCGAGCAGCTGGCCGCCGAGCGAATCGCGCTGGACAGGCTCCGCCTCTTTGAGGGCGGGCGCATTGCCATGGTGACGCTGACCCGCGCCGACCGCGGCGCACTGGCCGACGAATACTTTGAAACCGCCATCGACGTGGCGCGGTCGGTGGCAGGCGTGGAAATCGCCGTCTCCCTGCGGGAGACCGGGCCGGGAATTTACCGCGCCTCGCTCCGTTCGACCGACGCCGACGTGGCGGCCGTAGCGGCCGCACTGGGTGGCGGCGGACATCTGCATGCGGCCGGCTGTACATTACAGGCAGACAGTATGGAAAGCGCAGTTCGGTTGCTCCTTCCGCGGCTGGTCCGCGCGCTTTGATTCTGAAAAAAACTGCTCCGGAGGGGGTCCCCCTCCGGAGCTTTTTGTAGTAGACGGGTACGCTTTGCATGCAGGAATACAGGGAAGGGTACGTTCGTTATGGGCCCTTCCGTGTGTTGCGAAGCAGAAAATGCAGCGCAGGGGCGAAGCGGTGAAAAGCGGAGGAGGAGCGGACGCCTTTTTGCAAAAAGGCTTTGCGAAAAACCCGGGAAAGCCGCGCGGCGGGGCATTCGCTTCTCTGCCGGCGCCCGGATCGGCTCGACAGAAAGGAGTGGGAAAGAACGGCAGAGGACAGAAGGGCAATACAGAAAAGCGCCCGCCGCCACCACGGGCCGGGCGGCGGACGCGCCGGCTACGTGTGCAGGGCGGTGGCATGAGGGGCGCTGCGGCGCTGGGCTGTCGGCCTTTTTGCAAAAAGGCCTGGCGAAAAACCCGGGAAAGCCGTGCGGTGGGAGAGCCTTGCCCGGAAATGGCCGGGCGTGTGTTCAGAAGGAAGGGTGTGGAAAAAGGCCGCCCTCTCACAGGAGCAGTGTACGCAGCAGGCAATACGCGTCGTCGACCAGCACAAATTCCGCGGCGTACCCCGCCTCGATCCGGCCCTTGCGCAAGCCCATCATGCTCGCCGGCGTTTCCGATGCCATCCGGAACGCATCGGCCGGCGGAATGCCGAACGAAATCGCTTTCTGCACACAGCCGAACAGGTTGGTCGTGCTGCCTGCCAACGCCCCCTCCGCCGTCCGCGCCACGCCCGATCGGACCGTCACCGGCTGCTCGCCGAAGATATAGTCGCCATCCCCAAGACCCGTCGACTGCATCGAATCGCTGATCAGGATCATCCGCCCCGCGCCGAAGCTGCGGTACAGCACCGTGATCATGCTTCTGGCAATATGCAATCCGTCACAGATGACCTGCGCGTACGCGTTGCTGTCAATCGCTGCGCCGATTGGTCCCGGCGCACGGTGCAGAAGCGGTGGCATGGCATTGCAGGTATGCGTCAGACAGTCCGCGCCCGCCGCAAACGCCGCACAGGCCTGCGCATAGTCGCAGCCCGTATGCCCAAGCGCCACACGGATCCCTTTTGCATGACAGTAGCGGATCAGTTCCTCTCCGCCCGGTCGCTCCGGCGCCAGCGTCAGCAGCGCTACATGCTGCCACGCAGCCACCTCCTCCCTGTCCGGATCCCGGATGTATAATGCGTTCTGCGCGCCGCGGTGGCTCTCCGAAAGATACGGGCCCTCCAGGTGGTACCCCGGGATCCGCGCAATCTCCGGATCCTGCGGAATCTCCTGTGCCAGCACCGCTGCTATCGCCTCCCGGGGAGCCGTCATGGTGGTCGGATACCAGGTCGTTATCCCGTTCTGCAGATAATACGCGCCCATTTCCGCAAGATGGCCCACCTCCATCGTATCGTATCCCACACAACCGTGGGAATGGATGTCGATCAGACCCGGAAACAGCCGCGCACCCTCTGCGTCGATGCGGCGCGAAGCCCCCGTTGTCTCTCCCCGTGGAAGCACCGCCGTGATCCGCCCCTCCTCGGCCACCACGCACACATAGCGATCCTCCGCGCCAAGTCGCGCATTGTACAGTTCGGTCTTCATCCGAGAAACGCCCCCCCGTCGCACAGCACCGTTACATCCGGGTGCAGCTTCAGCAGTGTGGCCGGAACCTGCGGCGTGATGCGGTTGTCCAGCAGTGCCGCCACGGCCGCATGCTTTTTCTTGCCATAGGCAATCAAAAGGATCCGCCGCGCCTTCAGAATCCCCGCCATGCCCATCGTGATCGCACGGCGCGGCACCTCCGCCTCATTGGCAAAAAAGCGCGCGTTTGCATGTACCGTGCTCTCGCTCAGTTCGGTCAGATGCGTATCGGCGCACAGCTCACTCCCAGGCTCGTTGAATCCGATATGCCCGTTCTCCCCAAGGCCAAGCAGCTGCAGATCGATCCCGCCCAGCTGTTCGATCCGCTGATCGTAGGCCACGCAGGCCAGCGCCGGGTCCGGCGCCGCTCCGTCCGGAAGATAACAGTTCTCCGCACGCAGATTCACATGCCCGAACAGATTCTCCTGCATGTAATAATGATAGCTCTGGGGATGCTCCGGTCGCAGCGGATAGTATTCGTCCAGGTTCACCGTCCGGATCTGCGAAAAATCCAAGCGTCCCGCTTCGTACAGACGCACAAGCTCCCGGTACAGGCCAAGCGGAGTGCTCCCCGTGGCAAGACCCAGCACGCTGTCCGGCTTCTTACGGATCTGTTCGGAAAAAATCACCGCCGCTCGCTGGCATAGCTCCTCATAACTGTTGCCTGATACAATTTTCATAGTTGTCCTCTCTCGGTCGCCCAAGGCCTCCCGTAAGACGCCCTTCGGGCGCTTCTTCCTTTGTTTTGTCGGTTGGTTTTATTATACAGCCCCCGCCGCGAAAAATCAAGACGGAAAAGACCGAAAGGGATCTCGCCCTTTGCAGAAAGACCCTTTCGGAATACCTGCCATACGCGGTCGCGTTGCAGCGGCGGATCTGACGCCTGCCTTGAAAAATACCCGGCCGGCAGTTTCCTGCCGGCCGGGAACAGATCGGTTACAGCTTTCTGTCAGAACGCAGCTCAGCCGGGTACGATGGTTTCGTATTCCGCAATCAGGTCATCCAGCTGCGCCTGCAGCGAGCTCCGGTTGGCCTCCCAGAAAGAGGCGATATCCGCGGCCGGCGCCGTCGATATCAGATACCGGAAAAACAGGCCGTAGCTCGAATTGTCTGTCGCGGCCGATGCAAACTTGATGTCATCGTAATGGTAGGTCGTCAGGTCATACAGACGCCCCGCCATAATCAGCTCAATCATACGCACCGACTCCGCGTCCGTTGTGTTCTTATGTGTCACGATCAGGTTGTAATACGGCTCTACCACGCTGTTCGTCGTCTCCGCCGACAGCGCCTCGATCATCACACCCGTGCGTTCCAGATCCTCGCCCATGACGAAGGTCGGAACCGACAGGACCGTGTAATGGTCCAGGGTGCCCGTATGGTACGCCGTCTGATTGGCATCCCGCTTCGGATACGGCAGGACGCCGTACAGGCTCTCCATAGTATGGATGATATCGGTTTTCAGCTCCAGCAGGGTCGTCAGATTGAACAGCGCATGGTCGTTGGCAAAAAACGTCGTCCGCTGCGTGTAGTCGTCGCCCCAGTTCTTATAGGTCCCCGTCGCCGTATACAACGCACGCAGATCGCTGATCGCATTCACGATCCCCACATTCCAGCTCCACAGATCCGGCGTCATCACACCGTCGTTGGCAAGGTATTTGTAGTTGAAGGCAAAGGCCCATGCATCCGCATCGGTTCCGCCTCCCACCACCAGGCCGTATACGTCCTCCTCGTCGCGCTGGTTCTGTGTGCCGCCCGTCGCGCTGTCCTGCCAGAAGTCCTTCACGATTCCGTACATCACATCGTAGGTCCACGCACCCGCATCCACAATCTCATACAGTGTCTGATAGGTGCCCGGCACTCCTACTCCCTGCGCCACGTTGTTCTCTTCCGCTATGTTCTTGTTGAACAGGACCGTATAGCACATCTCCATCGAGGTTATGCACAGGTCGGAGATCGCCACAAACTGATACCCGTTCACCGTTGAGTCCAGATTGATCGCCTCCGGCCACCATTCCGCACCCGCCTTGATGCTGTCCGAGCAGTACGGGATCTCGCTCCGCCAGTCGTAATACTGACCCGTCATGATCAGCTTCCCGGACTGGTAAGCGTACATGGCGATCGCGTCAAACGGGCCCTCACTGCTGTTCATACAGCGCTGGACATAGGCATAGTGCGACTCCAGATCGTTCACGCCCGTCGCTACCGTTACATCCGGTACGATTTTCACATGGAACCGGTTTTCCAGCTTCCTGTTCCGCTTGTATATCGCGTCGTCCAGAACCTCGCCGCTCCCCTCCTCTGCGTAGATCTCGTACTCAAAGAGGCTGAAACAGGAGACCGTGAACTCTTCCCCGCCGAAATCAAACTCTCCCAGCGAATCGAGATACTCTCCCTCCGTATCATCGCCTCCGCCTCCGGTACCCGGTGTTTCTTTGCCGGGACAGGCTGTCAGAAACGGAACCAGCAAGCAGCAGGCCAGAAGAAGCGCCAACCATTTTTTCATATCTGGTTTTCCTTTCGTTTTTCCTTCGGGCGCGCTGCATGATGCAGATCCTGCCCGTACAGTTCAGTATAGCATATCCATATCTTTTTTGCAAGTCACACCGCCTTTTTTCAACAATATGAACAAAACCGGCATCCGTTATTTGTCTGTTTTGCCCGCAGGAAAAGGGCCGGAACTCCGGTTCCGGCCCGTTGCACCGATGCTGCTCCCCGTCCGCCGGGGCTCCCGCACCCTCTCAGTCGTACATATGCTCGTATTCGTAGACAAGATCGTCCAGCCGCGCACTCACCTGATCCCGCACCGACGCCCAGAAGGAGGTGATGTCCGCAATCCGGTCGTTGATTGAGTACCGCATCAGAAGCCCGAGGCCCACCGTTCCGGTGCTGCTGTCATAGTACAGATCCGTGTAATGCAGGGTCGCAAAGTCGTACAGGCGCCCGTCCATAATGATCCTCAGCATCTCCACCGACTCGGGGTCCCGCGTATCCTTATGCGTCACCACCAGATTGTAATACGGCTCAATGACGCTGTTGG
>CALWTT010000085.1 GCA_944384545.1 uncultured Clostridia bacterium
GGCGGAAAATCTCAGTTGACAGATGTGCGGATCCGTGGTATAATACAGAAGATATTGGGGTGTCGCCAAATCGGTTAAGGCACAGGACTTTGACTCCTGCACGCGCTGGTTCGAATCCAGTCACCCCAGCCACCGGCAGTGCCGGCTCCCAACCGTTGGGGGCCTGCACTGCGGATTTTTTTGCTTTTCACACGATGATGAGATCGGTTATGAACATCCGCACCAGTCAGAGTATCCGCAACGGAGGTGGCGGATGCTTTTTCTTTGTCCCATCGGTTATGAACAAACCCCGGCACATCCCGCGGTGGGAAAAATCGGGGGAGGGAGCGGTCAACTGTCGGGTATTTGCGCCCGACAGAGATCTGCATGCCGGCGTTCTTTTCGGAGAAGTGTCCTGCCTGCCATATGGCCGTCGGCGGCACCGGAGGGCTGCGGTCAGGAAAGCCGCCGGATCGGAGCATCCTTTCCGGTCAGGCTGGCCAGCCGCGTGCGCAGCTCATCTTCGTCATAAAACTGGACTTTTATCGTGATCGTATCGCCCTCATACATTTTCTTTTCCCCGCCGTTATCGAGGGAGGGCGTATCCTTGTCGGCACGTGTGATGGAGGTAACAATGGCGGAATGCGGCCACAGGACATCGCGGACCGCCTTGCCGATCACGAAAGCGCCGGGGCAGACATGGAGTTCAAAGCGACCGATCTGGGGCGTTTTCCCCTGATGCTCGTCCTCCTCCATGGCTTCTAAGAGCAGGTCATAGAAGGAGGTGCGGTTGAAGATTTCGGTGAGGAAGTAGACAAGGAACACGGCAATGGCGACGAAAAAGAGATTTTCATATTGCGCGGTGACTTCAATAAAGAAGACCAGTGCGGTCAGTGGCGCCCGCATGGTACCGCCCATGAAGGCCGCCATGGCGAGGAGGATAATGAGGGGGGCGTGCGAGGGATCCATACCGATGAGAACGAAAAGACGCGCGGAGAGCCCGCCGACGAGCGCGCCGAGTGCGAGCGTGGGAACGAAGATGCCTCCGGTCGCTCCACTGTTGGAGACGAGTACCATCATCACAAAGCGAATAACGAAAAGGAGAGCAATCCAGAGTGTGGTCTTCTGGTTTCCGAGAAGCGCGAGGATAATCCCTGTTCCTCCGAAGAGCGCGTCGACCGCGAACAGGCCGATGAGTCCTGTGAGGCAGAAGACGATCACAAGGCGCAGTGCGTGCGGAATCTTATGGAGCCGTGTTCTGGTACAACGGTTGAAAGCGGAAACCGAAAGGTCAAAGAGAAAGACGGCAAGCGAGACGGCAAGGGCGGCAAGGAACACATATCCGATATCCGCAAGGGCGAGGTCAGGCAGGTCGGAAATGGTGAAAAGGGCAGGAGAGAGGCCGCAGAGCTGACAGAGCATGCGGCTGACAGCGGTAGCGGAGAGGACAGCGGCGGAGGTAACGATGAGGAGCATGGGTGTGAAGCGCTTATGCACCTCTTCCAGCGCGAAAAGGATCGCGGATACGGGAGACCCGGTGGCGACGCCAAAGCCGGCGCAAGCACCGCCGGTCATGACATACCGGTCTTTTGCTTCCCGGTCCTTTTTGGTAAGCCGGCCGGTCAGATGGGCTGCGGCGGTGCCGGAGAGGACGCTGGGCCCTTCGCTGCCGAGGGGAAGGCCGCAGAAGAAACTGAGAAAACTTCCCCCCAGCGTGGCGAGCAGTGTCCGTCCGGCGCGCAGAGGAAGGATTCCGCGCAGGATCCCTTCGCTGCGGGGAATGCCGCCGCCTTTGGCAGAGGGGGCATACCGATGCAAAAGCGCCATGGCCAATGCGCACAGGATCAGGCCGATGAAAAGGAGAGGGATAAAAAGCGGCTCGGCGCGGACGGCGGCATAGATCTGCCGGGAGAACTCGGTCAGCTTTTCGGCAGCCAGACGGAAGAGGAAGATCAATGCCCCGACAACTATACCCGTGAGGATTCCGTGCAGGAACTCGGGTGCGGTATGAATAAAATAATCATGGTAGCGACTTCGTTTCACGGGACGTCTCCTTTCCTGATTTCCGGTATGTTGTTGCGTGTGACGGGATCCGGCACGGCCTTCCGTCCGTTACGGGAAGGCAGGGCGGAGCCGGGACGCTCTGCTGCGCCGTCTTTTTCAAAAACCGTCCGGGCGGCGGAAAAACAAAAAACCCCGCGCAGAAAAACTGCGCAAGGGTACGGGGAGGCCGCACGGTTCCACCTTGTTGTTTCACTCAGGCCCGCTCAGGGAGAAGGCCGTATTCCTTAACGCGGAAGGACGGCAGCGCTTATCGCGCGCGGCTCAGGAGTGGTTTTCACCGCCTGCCGGCAGGGACTTGCACCGACCGTCCCCTCTCTGGTACAGACATGGCAGCTACTCTTTCCTTCATAGCCTTTTTCTGTATCAGTATATCACAATACCGGAATTTTGTCAAGAGGCATCCAAAGCGTCTTTTCGGTATTCCCATACAAAGGAACTTTCTGTACCGTGTATTTTTTCAGAAATCGTGATATACTATCTTCCGCTCTGAAAACATACAGCAGATGGAATATGTTTGATAATATCGCCTTGGAATCCGGAAGCCAACGGAAAAGCGGAGAAATTTTGCCTTGGTGGGAACGCTGTCGTAGAAGAATAAGCAGAACATCCGAAGAATTGGTAAAAAGAATACGTAAAAAATATATACAAAAGAGAAAAAATTTCCATGGGAGAGAATTTTCCTCTTGCAGAGTTGT
>CALWTT010000086.1 GCA_944384545.1 uncultured Clostridia bacterium
GTGTTTTTGTGATGCAAAAAAAGACTAACGAATTTTCGTTAGTCTTTTATAATGTCAAAAAAATCCCTAAGAGAAACGCCCTTTTTTGCGGTTCTCTTTTTTGTTCCAAAGCAGATGAGATGGCAGAGAGCATCTGGCATTCAGAGTTCGGGGAGGTGTTTTTTGACCGTTCGGATAAGAGAAAGAGCAAGAAGCATTTTCAGAAGATCGGGGAGAATGAAAGGAAAAACGCAGGCTTGCAAGGCAACAATCCAACCGACGGACTGACCGGTCTGTTGATAGAGGAAAACGTACCAGGCAGTACCGAACAGATAGCAGAGCAAAAGTCCGAGCAGCATGGAAAAAACAAAGACCCCTTTGTTATGCGGAAAGAGCGCGGAGAAAAGCCACATGGTAAGAGAAAGAAAGAGAAATCCCGTGATATATCCGCCCGTGACGCCGAGCAACTGTCCGATACCGCCGGAAAATCCCGTAAAAACGGGAAGTCCGATTGCCCCGAGAAGAATGTATATCAAAACAGAAAGTGTTCCACGTTTTCCACCCAAAAGGCCAACGGCGCAGAAGACGCCGAAGGTTTGCATGGTGACGGGAAGTGCCATAACAGGAAAGGAGATCCAGGCAAAGACAGCCATAAGTGCCGCGGCCAGGGAAATGTAGGTAAGATTCAGAAGACGGGAATGGACAGAACGCGTATTATATTGCATGGAGAAGTCCTTTCGAATGGAAATATGTTGTGGATTTTGTGGAGCGGAGCAGAAGACCGTACGAAGGAAACCGAGGTGAAGATGAAAATAGTATAGCATACCCCCCCGCCAATTGTCAACTTATTGCGTGAAAAAATAGTGACAATACAGAATAAAAAGGATATATCTGCTTCGCGAGCCAAAGAAGAGGAAGCAAAGAAAGGATAAAAAAGTCAGGAGCGGGTATAATTCCGGCTGAAATCGGTTGCATTCGCGCGGAAATTCAGGTATAATAAAACCAGAAAAGCCGGAATCCCCGGAAAAGTCTTGCCCGCGGTAAAAAAGGGAGCATGGAGGAGGGGAGAAAATTGTCGGAAAAGCAGCAGCAAGAGAGAAGCAGGGAGCCAGAACAAGCCGCCTACTATTTTCATCAGGGAACGAACTTTTACAGTTATGACTATCTGGGAGTTCATCTGACGGAAAAAGAGGGGAAATATGTATACGTATTTCGGGCATATGCACCGCACGCGACGCGTATGTTTGTGATAGGGGATTTTAACGGCTGGACCGAGCAGGACGAAATGGAGCGGAGCACCTCTGGCGGAGTATATGTATGTACACTGACCTTAGATGCTCCGATCGAAGGAGCCCGGTACAAATTCCGGATATATGCGGACGGCCGCGTGCTGGACAAGGCGGATCCGTATGCACGCGCGGCAGAACTACCCGGGAAAACGGCCTCGGTCATTCACACCAATGAGGCCTATGAATGGAAGGACGAGGAATATATGCAATGGCGCCGTTCGGGAGCGGATCCGTTTCCGTACCGGCATAAGCCGCTCAATATCTACGAGGTACACCTTGGATCGTTTATGACACGGGACGGAAGATCCACCGAAGCGGGGGATGCCTATCTGAATTATCGGGAGCTTGCCGATGAGCTGGTGCCGTATATGCGTCAGATGGGATACACGCACATCGAACTGATGCCGATCAGCGAGTATCCGTATGATGAATCCTGGGGGTATCAGGTGTGTGGATACTACGCGCCGACGTCCAGATATGGCACGCCGGAGGACTTCAAATATTTTGTGGACAGTTTTCATCGGAACGGTCTTGGCGTCCTGCTGGATTGGGTACCGGCACATTTTCCGAAGGATGCACACGGTCTGTATGAGTTTGACGGCGGTCCGCTCTATGAATATCAGGGAAAAGACCGGCAGGAGAGCCGGAGCTGGGGTACGCGGTATTTTGATGTAGGGCGGGAAGAGGTCCAGAGTTTTCTGGTATCCAACGCACTGTTCTGGATGCGGGAATATCACATAGACGGACTGCGTGTGGATGCGGTGGCATCGATGTTGTATCTGGACTATGACCGTGTTCCAGGCGAGTGGATTCCCAACGTGTACGGAGAGAATAAGAATCTGGAAGCAATTGCTTTTTTCCGGAAGCTGAATGGAGCGGTACACGGCGAATTTCCGGATGTGATTATGATTGCGGAAGAATCGACGGCGTATCCGATGGTGACAAAGCCGATCGAAGAGGGAGGCTTGGGATTTCAATATAAATGGAATATGGGGTGGGCCAACGATATGTATGCCTATCTGGAGATAGATCCGATTTATCGGCAATATCACCATGACCGGCTGACTTTTTCGTTGATGTATGCGTTTTCGGAACACTATATTCTTCCTGTATCACACGATGAGGTGGTACATGGAAAGAAATCTCTGCTGAACAAGTGCTACGGTTCCTATGAGGAAAAATTTGCGAGTACACGCACATTTTTTGCGTATATGATGGCGCATCCCGGGAAAAAAATGACCTTTATGGGCTGTGAATACGGACCGTTCCGGGAATGGGATTATAAGAACTCTCTGGAATGGTTTATGTGTAAGTATCCGCGACATGAGGAACTGCGCAGATGCGTAGCGGAACTGAACCGACTCTATCTGACCGAGCCATGTTTGTACGAAGAGGATTTTTCGTGGGATGGGTTCCGGTGGATACATGCAGACAGGAAGGAAGACAATGTGGCGGTATTTGCACGGATAGATCTGTCCGGGAAGGAACTGATCGGCATTTTTCATTTTTCCCCCTGCATGCGGGAACGGTATGAAATCAACGGTCTTGGAGCGGGAGTCTATCGCATATTGATGGATACGGATGCTGCTGGTTACGGAGGTGGAGAAAGAACACACGTATTCCATGGGGGGCTTGTAACAGACGATGGCGTACTGATCATGGATTTGCCACCGTTGACGGCGGTATATCTGAAGAAAGAACAGACGGTAGAGGAGGTTCATTGAATATGTTCAAGCGAAAAGAATGCGTGGCAATGCTGCTGGCAGGAGGTCAGGGGAGCCGTCTGTATGCACTGACCGAGAAAACGGCCAAGCCGGCGGTTCCGTTCGGGGGAAAATATCGTATTATTGATTTCCCGCTGTCCAACTGTGTGAACTCTGGAATTGATACGGTTGGCGTTCTGACGCAGTATCAGCCGCTGGTGCTGAACGAGTATATAGGAAACGGCCAGCCATGGGACCTGGACAGGAGCACGGGCGGGGTGATGGTACTGCCGCCCTATCAGGGGAAAAACGGAGCAGCCTGGTATAAAGGGACTGCGAATGCGATCTATCAGAACATGAATTTCATCAAACGTTACGATCCGGAATATGTGTTGATTCTGTCGGGGGATCATATCTACAAGATGGATTACAGCGAGATGATCCGGTATCACAAAGCACATGCATCGGAATGCACGATTGCAGTAATCGATGTACCGCTGTCAGAGGCCAGCCGGTTTGGAATTATGGATACGGAAGAAGATGGCCGGATCGTCCGTTTTGAGGAGAAGCCGAAGCATCCGAAGAGCACGCAAGCATCGATGGGAATTTATCTGTTTGATCGGGAATTGCTGGCAGACTATCTGCAGCGTGATGAAGAAACGCCGGGCTCTCAGAACGACTTTGGAAAGAATGTGATACCGCGGATACTGGCAGACGGGATCCGGATGTATGCTTATCGGTTCAGCGGGTACTGGAAGGATGTCGGAACGATCAAAAGTCTGTGGGACGCAAATATGGATCTGTTGGGCGACAAACCGGTGTACGATCTTTCGGATCAGGATTTTCGTGTATATTCCAGGACGCCGGCATTGCCGCCGCAGTTTATCGGGGCAGGGAGCGTGGTACACAACTCTATCATCAGTGAAGGGAACAACATATACGGAACAGTAGAGAACTCTGTACTTTTCAGCGGAGTGACGGTGGAAGCGGGAGCGACTGTACGGAATTCGGTCGTGATGCAGGGCTGTGTGATTGAACGGGACGCGGTGGTGCAGTATGCGATCCTGGACGCAGAAGTGACAGTGGAGAACGGTGCGGTGATCGGGGAAGAAGCAGAGGACGGGACCCCGGAAATTGCAGTATTGGGTGGAGGAATCCACGTAGATGCGGGAGACCGGATCAAAGCGGGCGAGATCCTGAATGCAGCAGAGTACAGGAAGCGCAAGGCAGAAGGAGGAGAAAGAAAATGACGGCGGCAGGGATTATTTTTTCCAATCTGCATGACAAAAATATTGCGGATCTGACGCGTATACGGACGATGGCGTCTGTGCCGTTCGGATGTCGGTATCGGTTGGTAGATTTTCCTCTGTCCAATATGGTAAACTCCGGGATTACCAATGTACTGGTAATTACGCATTACAATTATTTGTCCCTGATGGAGCATATTGGTTCGGGAAAGGATTGGGATCTGGCGCGGCGGAGCGGGGGAATCCGGATTTTATCGCCATACATTACGGCGTACGCCAATTATGAGAATCGGCTGTATAATACCCACCTGGAAGCATTACTGAGCATGCAGCATACCGTATCTACGCTGACCGAGGATTACGTGGTACTGTCGGATTGCGATGGAATCTGTAATATTGATTTTGCGGATATGATTGCGGCGCACGAACGAAATGGAGCCGATCTGACCATGGCGGTAAAACGTGTACGTGTCACGCCGGAGACTGCGGAACGTTATATTATTGTGGAGTCGGATGAAAGTGGAGCGATGACCGAAGTGCTGGTGCACCCGAATGTATACCCGACGGGAGAAGTAGACGTGAACCTGAATATATGGGTAGTCAACCGAGAATACCTGCAATCCTCGGTGATGAATGCGCAAGCATACGGATTCAGCAGTTTCAGCCGGGACATTCTGCAAAGGAATGTCGGGCGCAACCGGTTTTATGTATATCGGTTTGACGGATATTATGCGAGCATTGATTCTCTTTCGGACTATTACAATCACAGCATGGAGTTGGTGAGCAACGAGTCGGTGCGGCGGGATCTGTTTAACAATCCGGACCGGCCGATACTGACAAAGGTGCGGAACTCGCCGCCGACGCAGCACAAAGCGAAGGCAAGCGTGATCAATTCCATGATTGCAGACGGATGTGTGATTGAGGGAACCGTGGAGAACTCCATACTGTTTCGAGGCGTAAAGATCGGAAAAGGATCGGTTGTGCGTAATTCGATTTTGTTTATGGATAGTTATGTGGGTGAGAATGTATTCTTAAATTGCGTGATCGCGGACAAGCATGTACTATTTCATGATGGTATTATGTTGTCCGGCCATTCCACCTTGCCGTTTTACGTGGAGAAGGGGAAGGCCCTGTAAGGATTGTGGATAGCAGGAGGAAAAGGATGAAGAGAATACTGCTGGTGGGTGCGGAGGCGCTTCCGTTTGCGGCGACGGGTGGATTGGGTGATGTCATGGGTTCTTTGCCGAAGGCACTGAGTGATGCACGTCCGGGGAAACTGGACGTGCGGGTAGTCATGCCGCTGTACGCATCGATCGGGCCGACATACCGGGAGAAGATGGAAAAGGTCGCGGAATTTACGGTACATCTGGCATGGCGACGTCAGTACTGTGGAATATATGCCTACCGCGAAGGGGAAGTGACCTATTATTTTGTGGACAATGAATATTATTTTAAGCGCGGTTCCATGTACGGTCAATATGACGACGGAGAACGGTATGCATATTTCTGTCACGCAGTGTTGGACATGATGCCTGTGCTGCAATGGTTCCCGGACATAGTGCACGCAAACGACTGGCAGGCGGCGCTGACAGTGGTATATCTGAAAAGAAAATATCATCCGGACGCCCGGTTCGGGAACATAAAAACCGTGTATACGATCCATAATATCGAGTATCAGGGGTGCTATGATTTTTCGATTCTGGGGGATGTATTTGACCTGAACGCAGAGACTGCATCGGTGGTGGATTTTGACGGGTGCATCAATCTGACAAAGGGCGCCATTGTGTGCTGTGATCGTTTGAGTACCGTGAGTCGGCGCTATGCAGAAGAATTGCGTTCACCGTATTTCGGCGGGCGGCTTTCGGCGATATTGAACGAAAACATGTATAAAATGCATGGTATTGTCAACGGGATCGATACGGAGTACTATAACCCGACGAAGGATCCGGAGATCCGTGCGCCGTACAGCCGTATGGATATGAGCGGAAAGGCAGCGGA
This sequence comes from uncultured Clostridia bacterium, assembly GCA_944384545.1. Lineage (GTDB taxonomy): Bacteria > Bacillota > Clostridia > Oscillospirales > CAG-272 > UBA1740. The sequence goes on from CALWTT010000086.1 coordinate 6,217, forward strand.
TAAGGCAGAACTGCAACGTCTTTTCGGCTTGCCGGAGTCTGCGAGTACGCCGGTTGTTGCCATGGTATCGCGTCTTGCGGGGCATAAGGGGTTTGATCTTGTGCGATGCGTTCTGGAACAGATGCTGGGGTGGGATGTTCAGTTTGTCCTGCTCGGAACCGGAGAGAGAGATCTGGAATCGTATTTTTGGGATATGCATCAGCGCTATCCGGAAAAACTGGGTGTGGTGCTTGCGTTCAACAAGGCGCTTTCGAAGCAGATATATGCAGGTGCGGATATTTTTCTGATGCCATCGAAGAGCGAGCCATGCGGACTTTCTCAAATGATTGCATCGGCCTACGGAACAGTACCGGTAGTACGTGAGGTAGGTGGCCTGTATGACACGATAAAACCTTACAATCCGGAGACAGGAGAGGGGAACGGAGTCACCTTTGTGACATACAATGCACATGATATGATGGATGCCTTATATCGTACGGTGGAGCTGTACCGTTCTCCGGCGCAGTGGGACCGGATACGGAATAACGCCATGTCGATGGATTTTTCCTGGAACGCATCGGCGGCGGGGTATCTGGATATGTATGACGAACTTTAACGCTTCAAAGGAAGTATGCGAATGAAAAAATTACCCGATACAGCCGCATTGCGGCAAATGCTGATGAGCAAACTGTCCCGGTACTTCGGCGTAACGCCGGAGGAGGCGAGTGATGAACAGGTATACAAATCGGTGGTACTGGTAACGAAGGATATTCTGACACAAAAGCGTGCAGATTTCAAACAGAATGTGAAGCAGCAAGGTGCCAAGAAGCTGTATTACCTGTGCATGGAATTTTTGGTGGGGCGATCGCTGAAGAACAATCTGGAGAATCTGGGCATTGCAACGGATATGCGTGAGGCAGTGGGGGAGATCGGCAAGTCACTTGAGCATTTATACGGCTGTGAACCGGATCCGGGTCTGGGGAACGGAGGATTGGGACGGCTTGCTGCATGCTTTATGGATTCGCTGACGACGCTGGATTATTCGGCGACGGGATTTTGCATTTTATACGAGTACGGCTTTTTCCGTCAGAGGATACTGGACGGGGAGCAGGTGGAGTTACCGGATATCTGGATGCCCGGAGGCGATGTGTTTCTGGTTCCCCGTACGGATAAGGCCTGCTCGGTCCGTTTTGGGGGGCATGTCAAGGAACATTGGGATTCGGGCCGGTTGCAGATAGAATATACGGATTACGAAGAGGTGCAGGCCGTACCGTACGACATGATGATCTCAGGCGCGGATTGCGAGGCGGTGAACAGCCTTCGACTCTGGAGGGCGCGGAACATCACGAACTTCAATATGAAGCTGTTTTCGCAGGGAGAGTATGTGCGTGCGATGCAGGAGAGCAACAATGCAGATGTGATATCCAAAGTGCTGTATCCGGCAGATAATCACACGGAGGGGAAGCTGTTGCGGCTGAGCCAGCAGTATTTTCTTGTATCCGCATCGTTGCAGAGCATTATATCGGACCACCTGCGCGCCTACGGCGGACTGTCGAATTTTGCGGAGAAGGTAGCGATTCATATCAACGACACACATCCGGCACTGGCGATTCCGGAACTGATGCGGATATTTGTGGATGAACACGGATATGCATGGGAGGATGCCTGGGCGACGGTATGTGCTACGGTATCCTACACGAATCATACCGTTATGCCGGAAGCGCTGGAATGTTGGAATCAGGATCTGTTCCGACTGCGTCTGCCACGGATATATGCGATTGTTTGTGAGATCAACCGTCGTTTCTGTGCGGAATTGTGGAGTTGTTATCCCGGGGATTGGGATCGCATTTCGCGTATGTCGGTGGTGAATCACGGTAATGTGCGTATGGCAAATCTGTGTGTGGTGGGATCGCATGCAGTAAACGGTGTCTCCCGCCTGCACACAGAGATTCTGAAAAAGACCATATTTTCGGATTTTTATCAGCACACGCCAGGGAAATTTCTGAATGTAACCAACGGAATTGCGCACCGCCGTTGGCTGTGCTACGCCAATCCCGAACTGTCGGAGCTTCTGGACTCCTGCATCGGACCGGACTACCGTAAGCAGCCGGAGAAGCTGTCGGATTTTCTCCGCTACGAGGAGGATACGGGTGTGCTGGCGCGGCTTGGGGAGATCAAAATGCACAACAAGCAGCGCTTTGCACGGTATGCGTACGAGCGGAACGGTATTCGGATCGACCCATCGTCGCTGTTTGACGTGCAGATCAAGCGAATGCATGAATACAAGCGGCAGCTGCTGAATGTGCTCCGGATTATATCGTTGTATCACGATCTGAAAGAGGACCCGGATCTGCCGGTACGTCCGCAGACGTTTTTGTTCGGAGCGAAAGCGGCGCCCGGGTATTATATGGCGAAGGAGATTATCCGCCTGATCGTGAGCCTTGGCCGGGAAATTGAAAAGAATCCGCGGATCCGCGAGAAAATCCAGGTAGCATTTATAGAGGATTACAATGTGAGCGTGGCGGAAATGCTGATACCGGCGGCGGAGATCAGTGAACAGATTTCGTTGGCAGGAAAAGAAGCGAGCGGCACCAGCAATATGAAGCTGATGATCAACGGCGCATTGACAATAGGTACGCTGGACGGCGCCAATGTGGAGATCAGTGAGGCGGTTGGGCCGGATAATATCTATATATTCGGCTTGACGACGGAAGAGGTAGACGATCTATGGAAGCATGGGTATGTGTCCTCCGGGTACTATCAGGCGAACCCGAAGATCAAGCAGGTTGTGGAAGAACTGACGCGCGGTTTTGACGGGCGTTCCTATGCGGAATTTTCGAATTATCTGGTCATGGGCGCCGGCGTACCCGATCCGTATATGTGCCTTGCGGATTTTGATTCGTATTACCAGGCGCATGAGCGCGCAGGTACAGATTACGCAGATGCGGAGAAGTGGAACCGGAAATCGCTGCATAATATCGCGGCAGCAGGCATATTTTCCTCGGACAGAAGCATCCGGGAATACGCGGAGCATATATGGGGCATCCGTCCGACGCTGGAAAAGAACAATCCGGAAAAGGGATAAAGCGGAGGGAAAAGCATGCTTGTCTATTCGGATTACCGCGCGTTGTCGCATCCTCTGATCCTGCGCAAGCGTGCGGAACAGGAGCCGCATGCAGAGCTGTTTGCAGCCTATCCGGCGGGAGAAACGCTGTATTTTACCGCAGAGCTGGACCGGGCCCTGATGGCCCGGTCGGCTTTCCTTGTATTTGTGCGTGACGATGACGGTGCGGTATTCCGCGTGGAGATGAAAGCGTCTGCCCCTTTGCCTCTTACGGCATGGGACCGCTATACCTGTCGTGTGGCACTGGGCGAGCTTTGCACAGAAGCCGGAGACGGACTGTTTTACTACCGTCTGGAAGCCGAAACGGTATACGGACGCCTCTATTCCCATGGAAGCGATACGGAAGAAGAGGCAACCCTTTCGGACAGTGCGGAGTATACGGGCGCCTTTCAGCTCCTGGTGTATCGCGAGGAGTATACCACCCCGGAATATCTCGGACGTGGGGTCATGTATCAGATTTTTGTGGATCGCTTTTTTCGGGGCGGGAACGCGCCGCCGCGGGAAGATGCGGTTATGGCGGCGTCCTGGGAGGCGGAAATTTCACAGTACCCGGACTATCCGGGCGCGCCGGTCGCCAACAATCTTTTTTACGGTGGAGATCTGGATGGCGTCCGCCTGAAATTACCGTATCTGCGTTCGCTTGGTGTTACGGTACTGTATCTTTGCCCGATTTTCGAGGCGGCCTCGAATCATAAATACGACACCGGCGATTATATGGCGGTAGATGCCATGTTCGGAGGACAGGAGGCGTTGCTGCGCCTTTTGCGCGCCGCCGATGCCTGCGGGATCCGTATTTTGCTGGACGGGGTCTTCAATCATACGGGAGCGGACAGCCGGTATTTCAACCGCTTTGGCAGATACGAAGGGAAGGGTGCCTATCAGTCTCAGGACTCCCCCTATTATGCATGGTACCGATTCCGTCACTGGCCGGATGCATACGATTGCTGGTGGGGAGTGACGATCCTGCCCGCGGTGGACTCCGGGAATCCGGATTTTATGGATTTTGTGGCAGGCGAGGAAGGCGTGGTGGCAACATACGGACGCATGGGCGTTTCCGGCTTCCGTCTGGATGTGGCGGATGAGTTGAATCCGTCTTTGATCCGGGCCATTCGGGAGCGCTTGCATGCGATCCGGCCGGATGCAGCGCTGATCGGAGAGGTATGGGAGGATGCCAGCAACAAAATGGCATACGGCCGCCGGCGGCGCTATTTCCGGGGTCATGAATTGGACTCGGTCATGAACTATCCTCTGAAGGATGCCATTCTTGGGTTTCTGCTGCACGGGGGTGCGGAGGAATTTTCCCGCATCAGCCGGACTCTGTACGCGCACTATCCGCGACCGACAGGAAGGGCCATGATGAATATATTGGGCACGCATGACACCGAGCGCGTGCTGACGGTCCTTGGCGGCAGAGATCTGCGCGGACTTTCCTATGCGGAAGTGCGGGATATCCGTCTGACGGAGCCGGAGCGGGAAGTGGCGATCCGGCGATTGTGTGTGGGGTATACGATTCTTTCTTTCCTGCCCGGTATACCGTGCATTTACTATGGGGATGAGGCCGGTATGGAGGGGGGGCGCGACCCGTTCAACCGCCGTACCTATCCCTGGGGACAGGAAGAAGAGCGGATTCTTTCGCACTATCGGAAGATCGGGCGGTTCCGGGCGCAGTACGGCGCCTTTTTGTCCGATGCGTATTACCGGGTCCGGTATGCGGAGGGCGACGTGCTGATTCTGGAACGGTTCCGGGAGTCGATGCGTCTTTTGCTGCTGGTGAACCGTGGGGATTCTTCGGCGGACATTCCGCTGCAAGGGATATGGACAGATCTGCTGTCGGGCGAGCGCATCGCACAAACGGTAAGGCTGTCTGCAGAATCTTTTTGCCTGCTGGCACCTGCATCGGGAAATGGCAATAAAGGATAAAACGGAAATATAAAAGGCGGCAGAATAGATCTGCCGCCTTTTTGTCCGTGAAGTTTCGATCAGAGAGAAATCTCCCGGAACCCGTTCCGGTCGAGAATCAGCATGTCGCGGAATCCGACACGGCGAAGGAGATCGACGCTTTCCGGGAAATAACAGTCGAGCGTATCCGCCGCATGGGAGTCGGAGGAGAGGAGGATTTTTCCGCCGCGTTCGAGAATGCGTTGCAGGAGGAAGGGGGCCGGATAGGGAGCGGTACGCACCCCACGTGCGATGGCGCCCGTATTCATTTCCACGCGCGGACAGATTTTCAGAACCTCGTCCAGCGTCTGCAGCGCGAGGTCTTCATAGGCAGGGTCGGCATCGTCGTACAGACCGAATTTTGTGATGACGTCAAAGTGACCGACAATATCCGGCCGCGAGGCGGCAACGTGACGCAGGAGCAGATCATAGTATCGCTTCGCCATCTCCAGCCGGCTCCCGCCGCAAAGACGTGCGATGCAGTCCTGCTGCTGGCGGAGTGAGTGGTCGATCGGATAGCAATCCTGGTCTTTGCAGATATAATGCACTGAGGCGATGATATAGTCAAACGGTTCCCGATCGATGTCGGAATAATAATCCAGTTCCAGTCCGAGCAGAACATCCATACGTCCTTCCCACTGCTTTTTCAACTCCCGGACGGTGCGGAAATACGCCGGATAGTCCTTTTGCTTCATGCAATAACTCTGATCGCAGGGTGTATCGCTGTGATCCGAGAATCCGATGGAAAGGAAATTCCGTTGCGCAGCGGCCTCTGCGATTTCCGCGGGTGTATTTTTCCCGTCCGAGAAGGTGGAGTGGGTATGGAGATTGGAAAAGCGCATGGCAGCCTCCGAAAAAAGAGAATCACCGCCCGGAAGGTGCGGCGATTCCATTGTAACACAAAGTTGCGCTTTACGCAAGCCCCTTTTTGTCCGGTGCCATATTCTTTTTTTCTTTACTCCGATATTCTTTTTTCATCGCGCGCAGACAGTCCAGTGCATCGGACAGACCGCCAATGCGATCAATAAGTCCGCAGCGGACGGCTTCATTTCCGTCCAGTACCGATCCGATATCGTTGGCAATCTGGTCGGTCCGGTTCATTACCTTTCGGAGATAATTTTCCTGTACATTGGAGTGTTTGGTGATGAACGAGATAATGCGGTCCTGCATTTTCTGCAAATAATCAAAGGCCTGCGGGACTCCGAGGACCAGGCCGGTGGTACGCACGGGATGAATGGTCATGGTTGCGCTGGGAACGATAAAGGAGACCTTCCCGGAGACGGCAAGAGGAACCCCGATGGAATGGCCGCCGCCAAGCACAAGCGTAACGGTGGGCTTTCGCATGGACGCAATCATTTCGGAAAGAGCAAGTCCCGCCTCCACATCACCGCCCATGGTATTGAGCACGATAAGAATTCCGTCTATCTGATCGTTTTCTTCAAGAGCGACCAGCAGAGGAATCATGTGATCGTATTTTGTGGCTTTCTGATTGCTGTCCAGAATATAGTGTCCTTCAATCTGGCCGATAATGGTGAGGCAATAAAAGGATTCTTCCGGATTGCCGGCCGGCAGGCTTCCGTTCTTTGCCATATCTTCCAGTTTTTGTGTCTGATTGTCCGTCTCCGCGTCGGGGTGCCGATCGTCTTCGGAGAGTGCGTCGGAAGAAGAGAGATTCATCATATTTGTCGCTCCTCACAAGAAATTTTTTATAGTTTGCCCTGGAAAGGTGCAAATTAATCATTTACAAAAAGAAGGGAGTATGTTATAATAAAATCTGTATGGAAAACAACGAAAACGACAAGGAGAACGAGGGATGAGCAAAGTCATGGTAGAAACCTCTGCCCGGCATATTCATCTGACGGCGGAGACGGTAGAAGCGCTGTTCGGAGCTGGATATCAGCTGACCAAGAAAAAAGATCTGAGTCAGCCGGGCCAGTATGCCTGCGCGGAAAAGGTAGAGGTAGTGGGGCCGAAGGGCTCACTGATGATGAGCATACTTGGTCCGGTACGATCGGCAAATCAGGTGGAGGTATCGTTTACAGATGCGCGTGCGCTGGGCATTACGGCGCCGGTTCGTGAGAGCGGAGACATTGCGGGCACGCCGGGCGCTGTGCTGCGTGTGGGGGATCGTACGGTAACGCTGACGGAAGGCGTAATCGTCGCGAAGCGGCATATTCATCTGACGCCGGAGGTGGCAGAAACGATGGGTGTGACGGACAAGCAGATTGTGCGTGTGCGGATTTCGGGAACGGGGCGCGCCACGGTCTTTGACGATGTGGTGATCCGCGTGAAGTCGAGTTTTGCACCGGCCATGCACATTGACACCGACGAATGCAACGCATCCGCCGCCTTCGGGCAGGTGGAGGGCGAGATACTGCTGTAAGATCATACATAAAAAGGAGATAGAAACATGAGCAAGGAATTCAACTGCCCGTATGCCATGAGCCAGGAAGTAGAGCATATGTGCCATGTGGCGCAGGGGCCGAATCACGGACCGGCGCCGATCCCGGAGGAAGGGAAATGGGTACAGGCAAAAGAGGTCAAGGATATTTCGGCGTTTACACACGGAATCGGTTGGTGTGCCCCGCAGCAGGGGGCGTGCAAGCTGTCCCTGAATGTCAAGGACGGCGTGATCCAGGAAGCGCTGGTGGAGACCATCGGATGCTCCGGCATGACGCACTCGGCGGCCATGGCGGCCGAGATTCTGCCCGGCAAGACGGTGCTGGAAGCCCTGAATACCGACCTTGTATGCGATGCCATCAACACGGCAATGCGTGAGTTGTTTTTGCAGATTGCCTACGGACGTTCACAGTCTGCCTTCTCGGAAGGAGGCCTTGTGATCGGTGCAGGACTTGAGGATCTTGGAAAAGGAACCCGTTCTCAGGTCGGCACCATGTATGGTACGGTGGCCAAGGGTGTCCGCTACCTTGAAATGGCAGAAGGATATGTGACGCGCATGGCACTGGATGCCGATGATCAGGTGATCGGATATGAATTTGTGAACCTTGGCAAAATGACCGACTTTATCAAGAAGGGCGACGATCCCAACACGGCATACAACAAGGCGATGGGACATTACGGCAGATTTACGGAAGAAGACGGCGCCGTAAAGTACATCGATCCGCGGAAGAACTAAGGAGGGAAAGAGAATGGCTTTGTTTGAGAACTACGAAAGACGCGTAGATAAAATCAACGGTGTCCTTGCGGAATACGGGATCTCGTCGATTGAGGAATGCCGTGATATTACGCTGGCGGCGGGTGTCGACTGCGATAAAATTGTACGGGAAACCCAGCCGATCTGTTTTGAGAATGCGGTCTGGGCCTATACGGTAGGTGCGGCGATCGCGCTGAAGAAGGGCTGCCGGAAGGCGAGTGATGCGGCGGCAGCGATCGGCATCGGATTGCAGAGCTTCTGCATCCCCGGCTCGGTTGCCGAGAACCGGAAGGTAGGTCTTGGCCATGGAAACCTTGGCGCCATGCTTCTTTCGGAGGAAACCGATTGCTTCTGTTTCCTTGCCGGGCACGAATCCTTTGCGGCGGCGGAAGGCGCGATCAAGATCGCACTGAATGCGAACAAGGTACGTGTGAAGCCTCTGCGTGTGATTCTGAACGGGCTGGGAAAGGATGCAGCCTTTATTATATCCCGCATCAACGGCTTTACTTATGTGCGTACGGAATTTGATCCGTATACCGAAGAGGTCCGGATTGTGGACGAGCATGCCTATTCGAACGGTCCGCGCGCGAAGGTACGTTGCTACGGCGTAGACAATGTGCCGGAGGGCGTTGCTGTCATGAAGCTTGAGCATGTGGGCGTTTCGATCACCGGGAACTCGACCAATCCGACGCGGTTTCAGCACCCGGTGGCCGGTACCTATAAGAAGTGGTGCGTGGAAAACGGTGTCAAGTACTTTTCGGTGGCATCGGGCGGCGGAACCGGCCGTACCCTGCATCCGGATAATATGGCGGCAGGTCCTTCCAGCTACGGCATGACCGATACGATGGGCCGTATGCATTCGGACGCACAGTTTGCCGGCTCTTCGTCGGTGCCTGCGCATGTGGAAATGATGGGCCTGATCGGCATGGGCAACAATCCGATGGTAGGTGCTACCGTTGCGGTGGCGGTTGCCATTCAGGAAAGCCTGAGCAAATAAAGCCAACCGTCCGGATGGACAAAACAGCGGCGCCTGCGAATATTCGCAGGCGCCGCGTTTATGTTATAGGCACTGTTGCGGATCCATTCTGGGGGACAGGGAGCAAAAAACAGGGGATGTATGGAAAAACCGGGTCCGGAACGGCCAGAATTACGGGGGTTCGGGAACAAGCGGAAAGCTATACGGCAAGCAGGCCGAAGGACATGAGCAGAAATACCTGTGCAAAGAGCGTGAAAAGCGAGAAAACACTGGTAAAGACCACAAGCTGTGCGGCAAGCTGACCGTCGTTGTGCATTTCCTTGGCCATAATGGCACTGGATACGGCGACCGGCGTTCCGAACAGTGCAATCAGTGCGGGATATTCGGTCTGACCGAAGGAGAGCAGCGGAGAAAATTCGCTGAGCAGAATCGCACAGCCGACGCCGAGAAGCGGCGCAAGCAGAATGCGCGAGCAGGTTCCCACAAGAATTTCCCGGGTCATGTTTTTGGCGGCGGAGAAGGTGAATTGCCCACCGAGCACAATGAGAGCAAGCGGGGTGGCCACCTGTCCAAGGCTTTCCACTGCGCGATACAGGAAGGCCAGGTCTTTTTTCAAGGTAAAGACCGTCTGACCGAGGAAGTGTTCCTGTGCAAAGCGAAGCGCGAGTGCGCCGACTCCGAGCGCAATGCCGATGATCAGGGGGTTGCGCAGGATATCGGTAAGGATCTGGCTCCATGGGGTATGTTTTGCGCCGGGAGCTCCGTCCTGCGTCTGCGGATCCTGTACCGGGCGGCGGACAAAAACAGTGAGAGCGATGACGCCAAGAATATTGAAAAGGGAAATGGTAAAAGCCTGAATGATGGCGACAACACCATTGACGGTCTGCGCAGCGCCGGGCGCGTCGCCGGCGAGCGATGCGGCAAGCGATATGCCGATAATGGCAAAATTGCTGCGGAAAGCACATTGCAGAATCACGCCGCGTCTGCGGCGGTCCTGTGTAGTCAGTACAGAAAGGACAAGGCCGATACCGAAAAGCAGGAATACGACCGATACAGAATAAAGGACCAGCCCCCAGTTGACGGCAGAGAAATCCTCTATGCTGTAAATATTGACAAACAGCATGGCGGGCAGAAACAGCCGGAAAACC
>CALWTT010000087.1 GCA_944384545.1 uncultured Clostridia bacterium
TTGCGGTAGGTTGCCATGAACGCCTGCACATCGGGATAACCGTCCTCTTTCAGAACATCAGGCAGTTTGTCCAGCTTTTCAGCGATTTCCTTTTCTGTCCGCTGTATCTGCTCTGTGAGCGCCTTGCTCTCCTTACCCTTGAAAATCCCTTTTGTATCGGCAAGCTGCTGTTTCAGCTTCGGGAGTACCGTATCCTGCAAATGCCGGATTTCTTTCGCCTTATCCTGCGCCTTTATCATCAGCTTTCGCATGGTGCGGAACTCTGCCATATCTATCTCAAGGACAGGCTTCGGCGGCATAGCGTGTTCACGGATTAGGTTTTGCAGGAAGTCCTTTGCCTTGTTATGCAAAGATTTTTTTGTAAATTCTCTTGACAAACAGGAAAAAGCAGGTATAATAAATATGTTATCCTAAGACAGCAGGTTCCCGTAAAAGTGCAAGGCACCAACCTGCCGAGGTGAAGCGTAATATGCAGATATTATCCTTTTCCGTCGGCGTGCCATGCATGCGGGAGAAGGATTTTTTATGGATACGGAGGTGAAAAGCAATGCCAAGCAATCAGATCCTGGAACAGAAGAAGGCGGTTGTAAAAGAACTGGCTGATAAACTTCGTGCGGCACAGGCAGGCGTGCTTGTCAGCTACCAGGGCATCACCGTAGAGGCGGATACGCAGCTGCGCCGTGCATTGCGCGGAGCGGGCGTATACTATACGGTCATGAAGAACACGATGACGGGACGGGCCTGTGAAGAGGTGGGACTTGGTGAAATGAAGTCCTATCTGGAAGGCATGACGGCCATCGCGATCTGTGGAGAGGACCCGCTGGCTCCCGCCAAGATCATGAAGGAATACGCAGATAAAATCGAGTCTTTCACGATCAGGGCCGGCTTTCTGGACGGAGCGGTGCTGACCGCAACAGAAGTAGAGGCACTGGCGGCGATCCCGGCGAAGGAGGTCCTGATCGCCCGTATGCTGGGGAGTCTGACCGGCCCGATCCGGAGTCTGGCGTATGCCCTGCAGGGCATCGTAGACAAAGAGGGAGCAACAGAGGATGCAGCTCCCGCCGAAGCAGCAGAAGCCTGAGTACAAAACCTGAGTAAAACGAATAAAAATTGTGGAGGTAACAGAACATGGCAAGCGAAAAGACAACACAGATTCTTGACCTGATCAAGGGTCTGACGATTTTGGAACTGTCGGATCTTGTGAAGGCGATTGAGGAAGAGTTCGGCGTATCGGCGGCTCCTGTGGCAGTCGCTGCGGTGGGCGGTGCCGGAGCGGCAGCGCCTGCGGCGGAAGAGAAGACCGAATTTGACGTAGTGCTGAAGTCCTTCGGCGACAAGAAGCTGGAGGTCATCAAGGCGATCCGTAACATCACGGGCCTTGGTCTGAAAGAAGCGAAGGAAATGGTAGAGGGCGCGCCGAAGACGGTAAAGGAAGGCGTGTCGAAGGACGAAGCGGCCAAGATCGAGGAAGAACTGAAAGCGGCCGGCGCCGAAGTCGAAGTGAAGTAATTCACCCCGTATGGGAAAACTGCACGCACCTGTTCGTGCAGTTTTTCTTTTTTTGGAGGGGAGTGCCACCCTTGACAAGAAGAGCAGGGATGTGTACAATAATAGAGAAAAGGAAGCCGAAAGGCCGGTATCCGTACGGTACCGGTGGAAGGAGAATCTATGGAAGCGGAAAAGAAGCGGAGGCTGGAAGAGATCGCCAGACGGATCCGTATATCGGTGATCGAAGAGACATATGCAGCCGGATCGGGGCATCCGGGGGGATCGTTGTCGATTGCGGACCTGTTGAGTTATCTGTATTTTGCGGAAATGCGTATTGATCCGGCGGATCCTTGTAAGGCAGATCGGGATCGGTTCGTGCTGTCGAAGGGGCATACGGCGCCGGCGCTGTACGCGGCCTTGGCGGAGCGTGGATATTTTCCGAAGAGCGACCTGCTGACATTGCGGAAGCTGGATTCCTATTTGCAAGGACATCCGGATATGAAGGGAACGCCCGGAGTGGATATGTCGACGGGATCGCTGGGCCTTGGCATATCGGCGGCCTGCGGGATGGCACTGGCGGGGAAATACCGCGGAGCGGACTACCGGGTATATACGATCCTTGGGGATGGAGAGAGCGAGGAAGGCCAGGTGTGGGAAGCGGCAATGTTTGCGGCGCACTACCGTCTGGATAATCTTGTCGCGGTGCTGGATCTGAACGGACTTCAGATTGACGGTCGGATCACGGAGGTGATGAATCCTACGCCGCACGATACGAAATTTGCGGCCTTTGGCTGGAATGTATTGCAGATCGGCGCACACAACTTTGCGGAGATGGAAGCGGCGTTTGCGTCGGCACGCGCCTGCAAGGGGAAGCCGACGGTGATTCTTGCGCATTCGGTAAAAGGAAAAGGCGTTTCCTTCATGGAGAATGAGGTGGACTGGCATGGCAAGGCGCCTGGCAAGGAAGAGTATGCGCAGGCCATGGCGGAGCTGAAAGGGGGAAAGGCAGATGTCTGAAAAGATGGCAACCCGGGAAGCGTACGGCAAGGCGCTGGCGGAGCTTGGGGAAAAATACGAATTTGTGGTATTGGACGCGGACCTGGCAGCAGCGACGAAGACGGGGATATTTAAGAAGAAGTATCCGGAACGTTTTTTTGATTGCGGGATCGCCGAGGGGAACATGATGTCGGTAGCGGCAGGGATAGCGACGACGGGGCTTATCCCGTTTGCAAGCAGCTTTGCCATGTTTGCGGCGGGCCGTGCCTACGAGCAGGTGCGCAATTCCATCGGATACCCACACCTGAATGTCAAGATCGGGGCGACGCATGCGGGCGTGACGGTAGGAGAGGATGGGGCGACGCATCAGTGTATAGAGGATCTTTCCCTGATGCGGAGCATCCCTGGTATGACGGTGATCTGCCCGGCGGACGGACCGGAGACGCGCGCGGCGGTAGAGGCCGCGATCCTGTACAACGGGCCGGTGTATCTGCGTCTTGGGCGTGCGGCAGTGCCGACGGTGACCGACATTCCGGGCTACCGATTTGAAATCGGCCGATCGGTCTGTCTGGCAGAGGGGAAGGATGCGACGGTAGTCGCGACCGGATGCATGGTGCACATGGCGCTGACGGCGCGGCAGATGTTGGAGAAAGAGGGGCTTACGGTGCGCGTGCTGGACATGCACACGATCAAGCCGCTGGACGAAGCGGCGCTGGAGGCGGCAGCCAGAGAGACCGGCGCAATCGTCACGGCAGAGGAGCACAGCCGGATCGGCGGATTGGGTTCTGCCGTAGCGGAGTGTGTATGCGGTTGTTGCCCGGTGCCGGTGTACCGTGTCGGCGTTCCCGACTGCTTTGGCCGTTCGGGCAAAGCAGAGGAATTGCTGGTATATATGGGGCTGACGCCGGAGAGCATTGCGGACGCGGTGCGCGCGGCGGTGGCGGCCAAAGGAAAGCGTTGAAGCGAGACCGGCAATGCGCCGTGAGGATACAAGGAAAGCGACGCGATGCGAAGGAAACAGGAAGGGACACGGGAGAATCCGTGTCCCTTGTTTATTATTACGGGAAAAGAAATTTTCCTGATTACAGGAAAAGCGTTTTCCTATCGAGGTACGGAATACCTGTGGATAGGCAGACAGGGGCGCGCAAGCCTCCGTTCTGTTGCGGCACAGGAGGAAGTGAATCCACGCGGTTTGATCAACGCACGCCGCAGCTGACAGGTGACATTCTGGCGTTTTCTGCCCTATTGCAAACCTATAAAACAAATTTGGTTGACAATCGAGCAACAAACTCGGGCGAGAAGGTCGGCATATTATACAATCAGAGCAGAAAAAAATTGTGGAGAGTACACGAAAATTTTACAAATGGCGGAATGGCAATTGACATTTCCGGCAAATGTGCTACAATCATTATAACAAGGGGGCGGCGCGCCCTCCTGAAAGCAGTGAAAGGAAAAGTAGAGTATGAGCAGCAAGAGAGTTCTCAGCATGTTCCTGGTTTTGTGCATGGTGCTTGTTGCGCTTCCCGTATTTGCTCTCCCGTCCATGGCGGCAGAGGCAGACGGAGACGGCGCAAATCTCGGAACCTTCAGCACAAAGCTGGATATGCAAAACAACTGGCCCCTCCTGGTGGACAACGGCGAGGACGCCGGTAATGCCAGGTGGAGTTTTACTGAATGGTTCGGGGACAACTGGACCTTTGGTGTGGTTCTGGACGGGGCGTTTGTCCCGGCAACCAAGTTCGAGTCGGGCTGGGCGACCCTGGGATATGCCAATGTCTGGCAGAACGGCGGCGTATATCTGAACACTGGCACGATTATCGGAAACACCAATGCCATCCCCGGCTTCGGTTGGGTGGCACCCTACACCGGAACGGTGGATCTGTCGGCAGCCTTTACCGTAAATAACAATGCGGCAGTGAATTTTGCCATCACGGTCAATAATCAGATCGTGTATCCGGCACAGTCGACAGAAGAAGGCGCTGCGGCGGTCTGGGAGGATCTGCCTGCCGGCGAATACGCGAAAGATGTCAAGAATGTAAGTGTGCAGGCAGGTCAGTATATTGCCTTCCTGTTCCAGGTAGACGGCACCGAGACGGAAAATTATGTGGCCTCGGCTCCGTCCTTCAGCATCGCGTATACTTCGGTTGCGGCCGGCAACACGGCAAATTATGTCTCGGATCTGGCGCAGCTGCAGAATGCAAATAATGTACAGAATGCATTTGCCTATAACGACAGTTCCATGGTGCTGGGCGCCAGCGCTTGGTCTGTCGGTATATTTGACAAGGACAATGTCTACGCAGACTTTGCCTTCCTCAACGAGGCCTGGTGGGCCTGCACCGAACTGGCTATGACGACCACATCCGGACTCTGGCAGCCGTATGGCGGCGGGTATCAGTTCTCGACGCGCGCAGTAGCGCCGACGGCGGACGGCACCTCGGTGGCGATCGTGTACACGGCCGAGTTTGACGGAATACTGAAGCCCTCGATGAGCCAGTGGATGTCGATGGATTTCCAGGCTCCTGAGGCGACCTATCAGCTGATACTGATGAAAAATGATGAGGTGATCTGGCCGGAGAACTGCACTTCGCCGATTGACAGCGAGAATGCATATACGGTGACAAGAGATACGGAAGATCCTGATCATAAGGGCTCAGCCGATCCCGAAAGCGCAGCTGCAGTGCTTGCAGAGATCAACGAAGCAATTGCCGATGTCAGCATTGAGGTGAAAAAAGGCGACCAAATCCGTTTTGTCGTGCATCGGCCGGGTGCATACGCGCTGATTCAGATGCTTCCGGCAGTAACGTATACCTCGTTTGCCTATGATACGCCGGTGGCTGTCCGCTTCTCGGATCCGACGACCGGAGAAGTGAGCACAACCTTTATGGCACCGGGTTATGCAAAAATTGTGCCTCCTGCAGTGGAAGCGGAAGACTTCCTCGGCTGGTACGAAATGACTGTGACCGGTGAGTATATCGCAGCCGAAGCGTACAACGGCACGATGCTTACAGAGAACAAAACCTTCTATGCCATCTATCGGGATTCTGAATTTTCGCCGAGCACCAACTTCCCTGTGGGTGATACAACCGGCTTTTACGGCTACCGAGGAAGCTGGACGGTAGGTGCCTATGCCGCTGGAAGTCCGGCTACCTACAGCATGTATTCCAACTACGATATAGCGAACAGAATTGTGAACGCCGGTGACACCTGGACGAGCGGCGGCGTATATCTCGAAAGCGGCCGTTATATCACCTGCAACGGCTATGCGGTAACGCTGACATGGCGCGCGCTGGTCGGCGGTACGGTGGATCTGGATTTCACGCGTCTGTCCATTGATTCCGGTATGGACCTTGCTACCCGTTCGGATATCAACATCGCCATTGTGAAGAACGGAACGATTATCTGGCCGGAAGCGGCGGCCGGAGAGCCGGTGGCCTTCGCGGACAACACCAAGCTTGAAACCTGGTTCTATGGAGATCTGGGTGAGGCGGATCCCGGCAATGGGACATACGAAAACAACGGTACGCATACCGTTCAGAATATCGGAAGTTTGCTGGATCAGTATGAGGAATATTGCGCAAGCGAAGGTGACTACCCGCATGACATTGAGGTAGCGGCGGGGGATGAGATCCAGATTGTAATGAAGCGTGTGAGTGGCCCGCACATTACAGCGTATCCGGTGATTACCTATACCGAGGTAGATCCGGAAGGGGTTCTTTGGGACGGTATTGTCACCGAGCTGGATTACAAATATTCCTCTACATTCAACAGCACGACCAACCTGCCGAGCGATCAGGGGATAGATACGCCTGCGGGTGGCGTGGTGTTCAACGGCGGATGGTCCTATGTTGGGTATCCGGCGACCTCGAATGCACCGGAGAACGGGTATCTGCTCAATACGGTGACGAACACGACAGCTGCTGAACACGACTGGTTCTACACGGCGCAGCAATGCCCGGGCGGGTTGTGGGATGTCAATTATCCGGCTATCCGTCGTACCAGCGGAAGCCCGCAGTGGGGTCCTGCAGGAACGGTAACGGTAACGCCGACTGCTACGGGCGGTTTGCGGTATACGGCGCCGTATACCGGTATTGTCAATCTGAATTTCGACAGCTTGAAGGCGTTGACCGACCCCGAGGGAAAAGTCGTTCCTGCGACGCTCCATGTGGCAGCCTTCCTGAACGGTGAAATGATTTGGCCGACGGCGGGTGGTGACTATACCGACGCAGCCGACTGGTTCCAGTTCCCTGATTCGAATGAGCAGGCTGCGACGGTTATGGCAGATGTGGAACAGAAGGCAATGCTCTCGTCGCTGTATGTGAAAGAGGGCGACAATATCGAAGTGCTGGTCAAGACGACAAGCACCGTATCGGATGCGAAATGGTGCAGCCGCGGTACAACTGTATTCATGACGGTAGCGTACACGGATGTTCTTACTGAGGCTCCGGAAGTCGAAGCGGCAGTAACGGTGGGTGAGAACTTTGCCATGCATCTGTACGCGACGATTCCGGAAGGTCTGGCGGTAACCGAGCCGGCACTGGAAGTGAACGGCGAACCGCTCGCGATGACATGGGATGACGGTGCAGGTGCATACATAGCTTCGATTACGGGCATTGCAGCCCGCGAGGTGGCAGACACCTTCTCCTGGAAGCTGACCGGTGTTCTGAACGACAGGACCGTAACGCTGGATGCGGGCGAGAGCTCGGTGGCGGACTGCATGATGGCCGTTGCGGCAAGCCATGCGGATTATGCCAACCTGGTGTACGCGACGCTGAACTATTGTGCGGCGGCGCAGGTCTACTTCGATTACAACACGGCGAACCTGGCCAATGCTGCGATGACCGATGCGCAGAAGGTGGTTCCGGCAGTGAATCCCGTGAATGCGTTGGAAAACACGGCGCTGAGCGGAGCAACGGCAGAGATTACCGGCTTCTCGCTGCTGATGCAGGACAGTGTAGTGCTGAAGGTGTTCGTGGCGGCGGAGGATGCGACCGATCTGTCCCTGAAACTAAGCGTCTCCGTCCAAGACGAAACATATTCTCAGGAACTGCCGCTGGAAGCATGCGATGGCGAAGACGGATACAAAGCATTCCTGCCGGTACCGCTCGGAGCATACGGCAGGGAGCTCACCTTTACGGTCGTGAATGCAGAAGGTGAAGCGGTGAGCAACACGGTTGTCTACAGCGTGGAAAGCTACGCAGCAAGAATGGGCAACGGTGTCGCTGCCGATCTGCTGAAAGCGCTGGTCGCCATGAACGATGCCATGAAGGCCATCATGGCATGAGCACAAAGGTAAGGAGGGACCACAATGAAGAAAACCTATAAAGCTCCCGAAGTGGAACTCCTGGCCATGGAGGCTCAGGATGTGATCATGTTGTCGGATGAGGAAGAGCTGGAGATGGATGTTATCCGGATCGAGGATCTGACGATTCGCAACGTATAATTTGCTCAAAGGGAAAGGGCGGCCGCAGGGCCGCCCTTTTTGTATTGCGTTCGGAGAGGTCGCTGGACCCGTACGCCTTGACAAAAGAGCGTGGGTGTGGTATACTGAAAAAAGACCTCGGAGCGGCAGGTGGTGACGGTCATGCACCCGGTGCGCGCGGAGGGGGTGAAAACCGGAGCGGGGCAGGAAAAATGCCGGAAAGGGCCCCCGTGTGTCGGAAAGACTTGTGCGGTGTCGGAAAATCGTAGCAGGAGGAGAAAGATGAAACGTGTATTGTCGGTGGTGCTTTCGGTGATACTGCTGGGATTGTCCCCTGTTCTGTATCCGTTGCGGCTGCACGCAGAGGAAGCGATATCCGAGGGCGGCGTCCCTGTGGTAGCAGGTGTGAGTATGAGCATCAGTGCGGATTTCGGCATTCATTTTTATATACGCGCGCCGGAGGGCGCCCTGCAGGTAGGGGCGTATATAGAGGAGGAGCGTGTGACCGGGGAGCGGCAGGAGGACGGCAGTTATCGTGTGAGCTTCCGCCATCTGGCGCCGAAGCAGATGACAGTGGTGGTCTGTGCTGAGCCATACTGTATCCTGCCCGGCGGAACCGAATTGCGGGGAGAGGCCTGCAATTTCAGCATATGCGACTATGCAACCCAGCTTCTTGCGGGGGATCCGGACCCGTCATTGCGCGCGCTTGCGGTGGCAATGCTGAATTACGGAGCAGCGGCGCAGCGTTACAGTGCGTACAATATCCGGGATCTGGCGAACCGGAATCTTTCCTCTGGCGACCGGCAGTTTGAGGCGCGGGAGTATGAGTCGGAGCTGTACAGGCTGGCGGGCGATCCAACGCAGACGCGTGCGGAGATCGGCGGAGCCACCTTGCTGTTACAGAGCCGGCTGCGCTTCAAGATATTTGTGGATATAGAAGGGCAGGAGGAGTTGCGGGCGAACAACGGGGCGCCGGCGGATGAGATTGTGAACGGGATGACCCCGGCGGAAGAGGCCGCAAGACTGGCAGAGGGGGTATATCTGGAACTATCACCGGATCCGCATTTTACAATGGTTTACCGCTATCCCCTGGTCAAGTGCAGTGATTACGAGGGGTACCGTGCGATTACCGACGGTCTGTACGCGACGGAAATGAGTCGGGTGTTCTATTTCCGGGTCTGTACGGAAGAGGGGGAAAGCGTGGGGATCAGTTACAGCGTGGAGAGCTATGCGGCATCGGTAGCTGAGAGTTCTTCCGCCCGGCGTCTTGTAGAGGCCATGATGAATTTCGGGGATGCGGCGCGCGCATACGAAGCATCGCTATCCGAAAACGCGTAAAATGGCAGGGATTTTATCAATATTGTAGGGAACCGCTTTCTGGAGCCTGCTGTGCGGGCATCAGAAAGCGTTTTTTTCACACGAAAATTTAGCATTGTTGAACAAAATGGAGAACGCAGGCTTGTGCAAAAAGGCGAAAAGCAAAAAGACGATTGACAAAACACAGTGCAATCTGATAAAATAAATGAAGAATCAGGCACACGCCTGAAAAAATAGAGGAGATAATCTGTATCATGAAAAGGTTTTTGAGTTTACTACTTGTTGCCTGCATGTTGCTGGTGGCGATGCCCGCGTTGGCGCTTCCGCTGTTTGCGGCAGACGGTGACGGAGCTACCGATCCGGCGGTAATTACCCGTTATACGGATTATTCGGTAAATTTCACCGTAAATGTACCCGAAGATACCCGTAACCCTGATGGGCTGGATGACGCCGCCTATCTGGCGTTTCTGAAAGAGCCGACGACGTTTGCCATCAACTATGGCGACAGCCCCTGGATTGTGGGCGAGGTGTCCACGGCGACAGGAGCGCTGACCCCGTTTACCCGGCTGTTGTTCATGTGCAACGACTATGTATCGGACGGAGTAAACAATGTACATGATAAGAGCTGGGCTTCTACGGAAGAACAGTACATGAAGCGCCTGGATGCCTATCTGCAACTGACGGCGCCGAACCCTGGTGCAGCACCCGGTGTTACTTTGTGGGATGGCCTGACTCCGCTGTGGCGCTACAATGCCCAGAACGCAGATGAAGAACTTGACCCGATCCGTGCGTACCTGACCAACTCGGGCGAGGGCTTAGTGTCCGGCATGCAGTACACGGTGGAAAAGGATTGCACGGTTACCTTTGCGCTGGACAGCTTCCTGGAAACCAATGCGACGCCGACACACGGGCTGGCCCTGCTGGTGGACGGAGAAATGGTGTGGCCGGTGGCGGGCGGTTCACTGACCAACGGCGCCAACTATTTTTCGGTCGGAAAGCTGACGACGGTGGATCAGATCAACACGTCTCTGCTGTCCGTGAACGGTATGAGCCTGGAAGCGGGACAGACGGTAACCTTCTGCGTGCGCGGGAACGGAGATTCCTGCCAGATTACGCCGGTTCTGACCGAATATGTGGCCGGTCAGACGACGCTGGTGCGTGTGGATACCTACGGACCCAACAACGGAACGGAAATCGTGCATCCGGGAGATTCTTATACGATACCTCTGTATGAGGGCGAACTGATTTTCCTGGGCTGGGATGCCAACGGTGACGGCGTAGCAGATTATGAAGACGGTGCAACCTTTGTGATCCCGAATCAGGCGACGGTGATGCTGGAAGCGCTGGTTGTGGAGCCTTCGCGGTTTGCGGAAAATATGCCGATCTGGAATACGCAGACCGGGCAGACCGTGTTTGCGGACAACTGGACGATCGGCCGGTACAACACGAAAACCGGCGCCTATGATCTGTTTACCGACGGAAACGGGGAGCACATCTGGGCAACCGGAGCAGGCGGCATGTGGGCCGAGACGGGCGGCGGATTCTACCTGAATACGGGCAAGATCGCGTTCTCTGGCTGCACAGCGGAAGAAACATATGTCAATCAGATTCAGCATACGGTAGCGTATAATGGTACGGTCGACCTCGATTTTACCAAACTGATTGCTCGCCGCGAAGTCAACGCGGGCGATGTGGTGAACTATATTGCCTACAATCTCGCAATATACAAGAACGGCGAGAAGATCTGGCCGGCCGACAGTGACTGGTTTGAATATCAGAGCCCGGAGAAGTATACGGCAGCCTCAGCGGATATAGATATACTGGCAACGGTGCGTGAGGAAGGTGGACTGCCGTTCTCGGTCGATGTGAAGATGGGGGATACGATTGAGTTCCGCATTCAGCAGGGAAATAACGAAAGCTGGATGTTCTATTCGGAGCCGTGCGTAACCTACACGACATTGGATGAGACGCCGGTAGTTGCATCGACGAGTGTCACGGTTGGGCAGAGCGATCTGGGATTGAATGCATTTGTGCAGCTGATCGCTGCGCGCGAGAATTCGGTGGCCGGACTTCTGTACTGGACCGAGGCCCAGACCGAATATGATCCTGCGACCGGTACGGATATGGGAACCGGAACCGTAGAAGATACGGTGACAAAGTTTACGTATCGTGGCCTGTCTGCCAAGCAGATGGGAGATATACTGTATGTGATGCCGTATGCAACCGTGGCCGGGGAGGACCCGATTTACGGAGCGGTTACGGAAATCAGTGTGCGTCAGTATGTGGAAAATGCACGGGGTAAGGTAGACGAAGAGACCGATGCATTCCTGGTAGCGCTTCTGAACTACGGTGCCGAGGCACAGAAATATTTCAACTACAACCGAGACAACCTGGCCAACGATTTCTTCACGGATGACGAGAAGACGATTACCGTCAGCGATCTGGCAACATCGGTCTATGCGCAGTCGGGTGAAATCAACATGATTAAGACGGTGAGCCTGATCTGCGATAACCGTCTGGGATTCAAATTCATGCTGGATGCCGTAGAAGGAGCGACCGGGTATGAACTGGAGTACGCGGATAATGCGGACTTTACCGGTTCGACTACGATCGACATGACGGCAACCGAAAGCGGCACAGAATACAAGGGAATTGTCTACATCAACAACAGCGAAATACTGGATACCATCTATGTCCGTGCGGTGGTCGACGGAGAAGCGGGTGCTACGCTGACCTACAGCGTAGGTACCTATGTCAACCGTATGCAGGACAATGCCGGTGACGCCCTGTTCTATCTGATGCACGCAATTCTGACATTCGGCGAGTTGTGCGCCGACTGACAACAGAAGGGAGCACTGTCTATGAAAAAATACAGCAGCCCGGAAGCAGAGTGGATTGCGTACACGGCAACCGATGTGATTATGGCATCGGACGAAAATGAAACCGATAAGGATTACGTGGATCAGGAAAATCTGATCATTACCGAAATCACCACGATCTGATCAGGATACGGGTAAAAGGTACAGAACGGCGGGATTCCCCGCCGTTCTGTTGTTTTTTGCAGTTATACTGAAACGAGGGAAAATATATTGACAAAAAATAGAGAATATGCTACAATTAAGAGCAGAATTTTCCGGTGAAAGGCTAAAATGCCGGAAGAGAAAGGAAATAGGTGCACGTATGCAGAGAAGATGGCTCAGTGGGATCCTGGTATGTCTGCTGCTTCTGACGGCGCTTCCTACCGGAGTGCTGGCAGCAGGTGCAGGCGGGAAAACGGTGGCATTCAGCAGTACGCTGAGCGCAGATCGGGACATTGTCGCGGATACGGAGCAGGACAGAATCACGTACAACGGGAACTGGTCGTTCGGGCTGGTAGATAACACAGGCGCGCTGGTACCGGCGGTGTATCTGAGCCCGCGTGAGGATGAGTATGAAAGCAATGTGGCATTGGTGGAGACGGCGTACAACGGAATCGTGACAAACGGATGGTCGGCCTGGTGGTGGGGTTCATTGCCCGGCTCGGGCGGACTGTCGCTTGACGATTATACGATTGGCTTTTCCAATCTGCAGGTCATTCCCGCATGGGTATATACGGTAAGTGAAAGCGGAGAGTACAATCTGTATCCGAGCATGACCGAATTTGCGGCCCCGGCAGAAGGCTATTCCTACTATTTTGGAATACTGGTGAACGAAAGGATGGTATGGCCTGTCTACAACGGAGATGTGTCGTATGATGATCCCTACGATCCGTTTCTGAATGAAGACAATACATGGTACAGAATCACCTCCGAAACGACGGCAGAGGAGTTGAATGCAGCGCTGGAAGGTGTATCCCTGACGGTAAAAACCGGGGACCGTGTGGAGTTTGCCTATCGTATGGACGGGACGCTGGATATAGCAGATGGGAAACCGGATTCCGCAACGGCGCGGGATACACGTGTGTCGATGTCGCCGAAGCTGGAAGCGGTGGCGTTGTCGGACAGCGAAGCAGCGAATGTATATATATGCATCACAGAGGGTTCGCGGTATATCTATTCAAGCCGCGTGACCGGAGACAGCTTCACGCTTCCTGCCTATACGGGGAGCAACACCTTTATCGGGTATGACATCAACGGCGACGGCTTTGCGGATCTGAATGCGGGGGATACGGTCACGATTCCGTCGGGTGTGCAGGTTGTGGAAGTGGCGGCGCTTACGATCGGGAGCGACAGCTTTGCGGAATCGTATCCGGTATACGATACACAGGCCGGAACGGTGAATTATCGCGGCGGCTGGACGCTTGGCCGGTACGATGTCGTGAGCGGGCTGTATGAAATATTCGGAATGCGCAATGCGGACGGTATCTATACGGTCAGCGGATCGCCATGGGGCGGCACCGGTGGCGGCTTTTACGAATCTTCCGGAAAGCTGGCATTTTCCGGTTGTACGCCGGGCGGCGCGTATGTGATGCAGATTCAGTATACGGCAGGATACAACGGCGAAGCGCAGGTGGATTTTTCGCGTCTGACGGGTATGCGGGAGCTGAACGGCAATTACACGGATCCGAACACAACGGGCGGGTATCAGGAATCCTATATTGAGTACAATATGGCGATTTACCGGAACGGGCAGAAGGTATGGCCGACGGACAGTGCATGGTGGAGTTTCCGGAGTGAGGAGGTCTATTCGACATCGAACTCACAGGCCGACATGCTGGCGGCATACAGGGCGGAGAATGTACCTGCCATACCGGTGAAGGTAGGCGATACGATTGAAATCCGGATTCAGCAGGGGAATGAGCTATGCTGGATGGCTTACGCCGATCCGGTGATCACATATACGACGATGAATGACACTCCGATGGTAAGCGAGAGCAGTGTATCAATAGGGGAGGATCTGACACTGAATCTGTATGTCAATCTGATCCCCGCCATCACACGACAGGATGCAAAGGCCGGATTGCTGTACTGGACTGAGGCGCAGGAAACATACGATCCGGCGACAGGCGCCGCTCTGACGGCGGATTCCGTGGACGGCGTGCTGACGCGCTTCCGGTATGAAAACCTGTCTGCCAAGCAGATGGCGGACGTGATATACGTGATGCCGTATACATACCTGGAAGGGGAAAGCGGGTCCGAAATATACGGGCCGGTAGCGGAGTGCAGTATCCGTGGGTATGCGGAAGCGGCCATGGGGATGTCGGACGATCTGGACGATATGCTGATTGCGCTGCTGAACTATGGTGCGCTGGCGCAGGGATACTTTGATTACAACCGGACGGATCTGGCGAACAGCAATCTGACCGACGATCAGAAGTATACGGATTATTCAGAGTATGAAACGGTATACGGTCAGTCGGATACCGGAACCAACGGTGCCAATATTCGCAGTGTCAGCCTGATTCTGGATCGGAAGATCGGTATGAAGTTCATGATTGCGGCGCAGGACGGTGTCAGCAGCTATACATTGCAGGTGTCAAAGGATGCAGATTTCTCGGAATACGAGAGCATTGCGATGGAAGCGACTGCAAGCGGGACGGAGTACAAAGCCATCTATTATCTGGACAACGCAGACATTGAAACCACCTATTACATCCGGGTAGCCACAGGGGACAATGCATACGGGAATGTCCTGACATACAGTGTGGAAAGCTATGTATGCCGTATGGCAATGGGCAACATCTCCGACTCCCTGTACTATCTGTTGCAGGCGCTGGCGGTGCTGGGAACGCTTGCCTGAGTTCCCCGCAAAGCAACGCAAAGGAATGAAAAGCCAGCCCCCCGGCTGCGTTTTAACGCAGCCGGGGGGCTGGCTGTATGTACAGATATACAGGAAGGTTATCTCTCTTCGGGTGTGCAGGACACGGTATACATGGAGGCAAAGGCCTCGTCTGCAAGCGCAGCAAAATCGACCTTGTTCTGTTCGGAAAGAACCTTCTCAAGCTGTGGCCTTGTCCGCGGATGTCTGGGCGTGAAGATGGTACAGCAGTCCTCATAGGGGAGCACCGAGGTATCATAGGTGCCGATCCCGCGCGCTATGCGGATGATCTCCTCCTTATCCAAACCGATGCAGGGGCGCAGGACGGGCAGGGAGACGATCTCATTGGTAACGGCAATAGCGGCCATCGTCTGGCTGGCGACCTGCCCCAGGCTTTCGCCGGTAATGAGCGCGCGGCAACCGTACCGGGCAGCACAGCGCTCAGCCAGATGCATCATAAAGCGGCGGAGCAGGAGGGTGAAGTAATCCTCCTCACAATGGGCACGCAGCTCCTCCTGAATATGGGTCAGCGAGATGACATGCACAGGGATCCGTGTACAGTATTCGCAAAGCTCCCGTGCCAGAGTAAAGACTTTTTCCCGTGCGCGTTCTCCGGTATAGGGGAAGCTTTCGAAATGGAGGGCTTCGATTTCGACACCGCGCTTGGCCATCATGAAGCCTGCGACGGGACTGTCAATGCCGCCGGAGAGGAGAAGCAGCCCCTTGCCGCCGGAACGCGGAGGCATACCGCCGGCCCCCTTTTCCTGATCTGCGTGGATATAGGCGGCGTTTTCGCGAATTTCAACGCGGATGAGCGACGCAGGATGGTGCAGATCCACGCGCAGACCGGGGACGCAGGAGAGGAGCGCTCCGCCGACCTGTGCGGCAATTTCCGGAGAGGGGAGAGGGAAGGACTTGTCGGCGCGCTTGGCATCGACGCGAAAGCTGTGCTTTCCGGCGAGGAGCGGAGGCAGATAGGCACAGGCAACGCGCAGGATATCCTCCATATTCTTTTCGGCCACAGCGGCACGGGTAATACCGGCAATGCCGAAGAGCTTATGCAGGGAGGCCATGAGCCCGGACAGATCACAGGCGTCGGAAAGCGGCTCGACATAGAGCGTGCTTTGCACATGCGAGATGCGGAAATCTCCGAAGCGCCGCGCTCTGGCACGCAGATCCTTCATCAGCAGGCTTTCGAAGGTGGCGAGATTGGCGCCTTTGAGAATCAGCTCGCCGTATTTACAGAGAATAATTTCACGGAATGTGTTCATGCTGGTAGTAAGACCTTTCTTTGTGCAGGATATGCCTATGGGAGCAGAGGCATGTCCATGCGCTGACTATGGAAATTTTACCTGCGTATATTATAGCACCAAAGTGATCGGGATGCAATCGCTTTCGGCCGGAAACGGGAAAAGAGGACCAGAACGGAAGGACGGAAAATGCCATGCGGAAGCAGCAAAACGGCAGAAGACGGTACGGCAGACAGAAGAGAAAGCGGAAAGACGGCCAATCGGAGGCAATAAGGGAGAAGGGAAGAGCCCTTGACAAAACAGGAAACACGTGGTAAAATGAAAAAGAAGAACAAACCGGAAAGGCAGAGAAGGGAAGAGTAACACAGCGGCGGTCAACAGAGAGCGGACGGAGGGTGCGAGTCCGTGCGGCCGATGTGCGAAGGTCACCCCGGAGCCGCGGGAAGAAGGCGAGAGCCGCAGACCCCGCCGTGTTGCCGCGTTAAGGCAGAGAGAGGGCGTTCCGGGAAGGGATGCCAATTCAGGTGGTACCGCGCGTATGCGTCCTGTTGCAAGGCAACAGGCGCTTTTTTTGTACCGGCGTGGATGGGCACAGGAAATGGGAAAAACAGAAAGACCCTGCAATCGGGAGGAAAGAGACATGAGAAAGCAACTCGAAAAGACATACGATCCATCGGCGTTTGAGGAGCGGATCTATCAGGACTGGTGTGAAAACGGATATTTTTCGCCGGATCCGGACCCGGCGAAGCCGGCATTTTCGGTGGTGATTCCGCCTCCGAACGTGACCGGCCAGCTGCATATGGGCCATGCATTGGACGAGACATTACAGGACATTCTGGTGCGATACAAGCGCATGCAGGGGTACAGTACGCTATGGGTCCCCGGGACCGACCATGCGGGGATTGCAACGCAGATCAAGGTGGAGGAGGACCTGCGTGTGCGGGAAGGGCTGACACGGCAGGATCTCGGTCGGGATAAGTTCCTTGCACGGGTCTGGGCCTGGAAAGAGCGGTATGGCGACAGAATTATCCGGCAGATGAAGAAGCTGGGTGTCTCCTGCGACTGGAAGCATGAGCGTTTTACCATGGACGAGGGTTGTTCGCGGGCGGTGCGGGAGGTTTTTGTCAAGTTATACGAGAAGGATCTGATTTACCGCGGGAATCGCATCATCAACTGGTGTCCGCATTGCAGGACGGCCCTGTCGGATACCGAGGTGGTATATGGGGAGCAGGAGGGGGCGTTTTACCATATCGCCTATCCGATCGAGGGAGAGGACGGATATGTGGAAATCGCCACGACACGGCCGGAAACCATGTTTGGGGATACGGCGGTAGCGGTCAACCCGGAAGATGAGGAACACCGTCATCTGATCGGGCGCACGCTGATTCTGCCGGTGGTGGGGCGCCGGATTCCCGTGGTCGCGGATGCGTATGTGGAAATCGGGTTCGGGAGCGGTTGCGTGAAGATCACGCCGGCGCACGATCCGAACGACTTTGAGGTGGGACAGCGGCACGGCCTTGCCTCGATCCGTGTCATGAACGACGATGCAACCATGAACGAGCAGGCGGGGAAATACGCAGGGATGGATCGGTATGCCTGCCGCGAAGCGCTGGTGGAGGAGCTGAAGGAGAAGGGGTATCTGCTTTCGGTGGAGCCGCACCGCCACAATGTGGGAAGCTGTTATCGCTGCGGGACGACCGTAGAGCCGCTGACCTCGCAGCAGTGGTTTGTACGGATGAAACCGCTGGCCGGGCCGGCGTTGGAGGTTGTGCGGGACGGTCGCGTCCGTTTTGCTCCGGAGCGCTTTGCCAAAATATATACGAACTGGATGGAGAACGTGCACGACTGGTGCATTTCCCGCCAGCTGTGGTGGGGACACCGCATCCCTGCCTTTTACTGCGACGCATGCGGGAAGATGACGGTCACCCGCGAGGATCATGCAAACTGTCCGCAATGCGGCAAGGCGATGCGGCAGGAAGAGGATGTGCTGGACACCTGGTTTTCGTCTGCCCTGTGGCCATTTTCGACCCTGGGCTGGCCGGACCGTACGCCCGATCTGGCACGGTATTATCCGACGGATGTATTGGTGACCGGCTATGACATCATCTTTTTCTGGGTTGCGCGCATGGTGTTTTCGGGGATGGAGCATATGGGGCGGGAACCGTTCCACACGGTCTTTATCCATGGCCTTGTGCGGGACGCGCAGGGACGGAAAATGTCGAAATCGCTCGGTAACGGAATCGATCCTTTGGAGATGATCGAGCAGTATGGCGCAGACGCATTGCGTTATGCGCTGGCGAGTGGGAATGCGCCGGGGAACGACATGCGTTTTTCGCAGGAGAAAATTGCATCGGCGCGCAATTTTGCCAATAAGCTGTGGAATGCCTCGCGCTTTGTGCTGATGAACCTGCAGGAGGAGGAGCTGCCGGACGGACTGCCGGATGCGTCGGCACTTTCCAAGGAGGACAAATGGGTGCTGACGCGCCTGAACGCCCTGGCGCGGGAAGTAAACGAAGCGCTGGAGAAATTCGAGCTGGGCGTAGCGCTTGCGGCCATCTACGATTTCACCTGGGACGTGCTGTGCGACTGGTATATTGAGCTGTGCAAGAGCCGCTTGTACGGAGAGGACGGCAAGGCAGCAGATACAGCGCGTCGCGTGCTGGTGTATACGCTGCGGCAGACACTGAAGCTGCTGCATCCCTATATGCCGTTTATTACGGAGGAGATCTACCAGGCCCTGCCGCATGCGGAAAAGAGCATTATGACGGCGCACTATCCGCAGTACCGGCCGGAGCTCGATTTTGGGGAGGAGGCGGAAGAGATGGAACGGATCATCGGCAGCATCCGCGCGGTCCGGGTCCGGCGCGCGGAAATGAATGTTCCCGTCTCCCGCCGTGCCAACCTGTATGTGGTGACGCGATATCCGGAGACCTACCGGAATGCATATCCGTTTTTTGAGCGTCTTGCCTCGGCGGCATCGCTGTCTTTGGTTGCCTCCTGCGAACGGGAGGATGTCGTGAGCATCGTGACCGATGCGGCAACCATATATATCCCGATGGCGGATATGGTGGATCTATCCGCCGAACGCGCCCGCCTTACCTCTGAGATAGAGAAAAACGGGAAAGAAATCGCACGCGTGCAGGCCAAACTGAGCAATGCCGGATTTGTGGAAAAGGCACCGGCAGCAGTGGTAGAGGCTGAGCGCGCAAAGCTTGCAAAGTATCTTGCGACCGATGAGGCATTGCGCGCCGCCATGGACAAATTGGGAAAATAAACAACAGAAAACGCCGGTGTAACGGGAACAGAAAAGCGTCCGGTCCGCCTTCATAAAGGCCCGTAAAAGCACTCCGTGTGTTGTGAATCAGAAAATCCGGTCGCAGAGCTCCCGCGCTGCGACATTATCCGGCAGGAGAAGGAGCACTACAACATTGCCGTAGCATACGACACAGGCTTCTTTGCATACAGGAGAATCCGGGAGCAAACGCCGGAAGCGAAGGAGCCTTTCCTCACACATTTGCGCGATTTCTTCTGCGGCAGCGCGGTTTCTTCCGCGGAATATACCGATTTCTCCGCCGGTATAGGAATCAGAAAGGTAGACGGCATAATCGATGCACAGCGAAAGTGCATTTTCTCCGTTTTCTTCCTGATAGAGCAGTTCCGCAAGCCGTTCCGGCATGGCTTCGGGTTCATAGACGGCGGCTTCGCTGGCATACATGCGTCCATCCGGCAGGGAGGGATAGCTTTCGCAGAACCGGGTGAGCAGAGCGCGTGCACCTTGCTGTGTATATGTATCGGCGCAGGCAGGGAGCGTAAGGAAGGAAAGGAAAAGCAGTGGCAGAAGAAGCATAAGTGCCGTCACGCGGTATAAGGGATGCCGCATACAGACGCGCATGCGTGCGTCTGCGCCGGTTGCCGGCAGAGAAATCCGATCCATAGAATGCCTCCGTGCAGAAGAGATGGGAAGTGCTGTTTTCATTATATCGGAGAAGATGCCGGAATATGAGGAGGTAAAGGATGAACGGGAATTCGCTGGCGGAATCCGAGCCGGTTTTCCGTGCAGTGCTGGAAGGCGGTGGGGTGTTCACGCTGCAGCCGCGCGGGAACAGCATGCTGCCGACGATCCGGCCTGGGCGGGATACGGTGCATATTGTGCGTCTGGAGGGGCGCGCAAATCTGTATGATATTCTGTTCTATCAGCGTCCGGATGGCCGCTTTGTTCTGCACCGGGTCATCCGTGTGGAAGCGGATAGCTATACGCTGTGCGGAGACTGTCAGGTGGAGCCGGAGGAAGGCGTGACACAGGACCGGGTGATCGGCGTGGTAGCGTCGATACAGCGCCCGGACGGTACACTTGTGCGGGGGACGCGGGCATTTGCGGTTGCAGGGCGCCGCCGCCTTCGTTCGTTGCCCTTCCGTCGCTTGCGTTCCCGGATCGGCCGCCTTTTGCGGGGCAGAGCCCGCTGAGTCGGTTGGCAGGCGAGAAGCGCAGAAAGATCAGCAAAGGAAAATCGGAAAG
>CALWTT010000088.1 GCA_944384545.1 uncultured Clostridia bacterium
GAAAGAACACGGTTTTTGAACCGGCAGATCTTCTTCTCAAAGAAGGAGATGCACTCCCCTGTGCCGAGGAGTCTTTGCGCGTTCTCCACACCCCCGGGCATACACCCGGATCGGTCTGCCTTGCGGCAGACGGGTTCCTCCTGACCGGAGACACGCTCTTTGCCGGCGATATCGGCAGAACCGACCTCCCCGGCGGCGATACCGACGCCCTCCGCCTCTCTCTCCGACGGCTCGGCGCTCTTTCCGGCAATCCTCTGCTGTATCCGGGGCACGGCCCCTCCTCCTCTCTGCAACGCGAACGCAATGACAATCCTTATATGGAGTGATAGATATGGAAAGCGAAAAATCAAATTTTATCTTTGAGCAGATCGATGAAGACCTGCGCCGCAACCCGGAGAGAAAGATCCACACGCGATTCCCGCCCGAACCCAACGGCTATCTGCATATCGGGCATTGCAAGGCACTCGTCATCGATTTCGGCACCGCGCAACGCTACGGTGGGCTCTGCAACCTGCGGATGGACGATACCAACCCCGCCAAGGAGGACGCCGAATTCGTCGATGCCATTATGGAGGATATCCACTGGCTTGGGTTTGACTGGGGCGACCGTTTCTTCTACGGCTCCGACTACTTTGAAAAGGACTATGAACTGGCACTCGGATTGATCCGACGCGGCCTTGCCTATGTCTGCGAGCTCACTCCCGAACAGATGCGCGATCCCATGTACTGCGGGGACCTGACCCATCCCGCTATTTCCCCCTATCGGGACCGGCTGGTAGAAGAAAACCTGGATCTGTTCCGTCGTATGCGTGCCGGGGAGTTCCCCGAGGGGCGCTATACACTCCGTGCCAAAATCGACCTGGCCTCCGGTAATTTCTGCATGCGCGATCCGGTCCTCTATCGCATTCGCTATGTCGACCACCACCGTCAGGGCTCCCGTTGGTGCATCTATCCTATGTACGATTTTGCCCACCCCATTCAGGATGCGCTCGAAGGAATCACCCATTCCCTGTGCTCCCTGGAATACGAAATTCACCGTCCGCTGTACAACTGGGTCATCGATCATGTGGATTTGCCATATCCGGATGGAAAACCCCGGCAGATCGAGTTTGCGCGCCTCAATATGACCTACACAGTCATGAGCAAACGTTTCCTCCGTCATTTGGTGGAAGAGGGGCTGGTGGACGGATGGGACGACCCGCGTATGCCCACGCTCTGCGGCCTCCGCCGCCGCGGCTATACCGCTGCATCCATTCTCGATTTCTGTGACAGAATCGGCGTCGCAAAATCTGCAAGCCTTGTGGAGATCGAACTCCTGGAAGCCTGTATCCGGGATGAGCTCAATCGCACCGCTCCCCGCCGGATCGCTGTGCTGGATCCTGTACGCGTCGTTGTGGACAACTATCCCGCAGAGCGCACCGAATATTTCGCCTTGCCAAATCATCCGCAGGATCCCGACGCCGGAACCCGCATGCTTCCCTTCTCCCGCGAGTTGTATATAGAACGGGAGGATGTCTCCGAAAATCCCCCACCGAAATTCTTCCGGCTGAAACCCGGCGGAGAGGTCCGGCTGATGGGCGCCTATATCGTCAGAGCCGAACGTCTCTGCAAGGATGCTGCCGGAAATATCACCGAGATTCACGTCACGGCCGATCTCGCATCCGGTTGCGGCAATCCGCAGGACGGCAGAAAGGTCAAAGGAACCATCCATTGGCTCTCTGCCGCGCACGCGTCCGATGCCACTGCTGTTCTCTATGACCGTCTCTTTACGCGTCCGGATCTCTCTTCCCTGCCGGAAGGAAGCAGCTATGACGATTTTATCCGGCCGGACTCCAGGCGTGTCCTGCACGGAATCAAGGTGGAGCCGGCGCTGCACGACGCCGCGCCGGGAGAGCACTTCCAGTTCGTGCGAACCGGTTATTTCGTTGTGGATACCAAGCATCCGCATACCTTCAACCGCACCGTAGGTCTGCGCGACAGTTTCCCAAAAGCATAGCCCATCAAAAAAGGGCGCCGATGTCATTCCATCGGCGCCCTTTTTTCTCCTGTCGTTTCTCTGTGGCATGGGTATACAGGAAAAGGACCTGCCCGAAAAACCAGACGTATTGTGGGGTGTTATGCCACTGCTGCATCGCTTTCCCACGCGTATCCGCGCACTTCTCCGCGGAACAGAACACACCACTTTCGTTTTTCATTCTCCTGCATACACCAACAGAAACCAGAAAAGTATGAGGCATTCCAATAATTACATCAAATACATATATACATACTGTAAGGTATACAGTTTTGCATTTTTCTTCACGCGCTGTTTTTTCTGACTGCCGCTTTTTATAATACGCCTGCTATTTGCATGCCTTATCGCACATTTTTTGCCGGACGAACAAGGCTCCCGCAGGCCCGCGTTATCACGCATACATGCGAAGGGTGCTACCAGAGACAAGCACTCCCTCCGCTCATGTATTTTTGCATGCCATATTATACCCGTTCCAATCCTCGGCTGCTTCCGGCATACAGCGCCCTCCCCGCGCTCCGCCATGCGACCGTCTTATTCTATGCACTTTCCTGCGTATCTGCTGCGTAACCCACGTATATGGTTCTGGCACGACCTCTTTATCACCTGTGCTTTCGCTCTATCCTGCTGTCAGCCGAGAAGACTGTCGATCACTTCGCAGGCCGTATCCGGAGTCACGCTCCCTTCCACATATGCGTGAAAAATCCGCTCGGCTGTCGTCCTGTCCCGTGCGATATCCGGCAGCACTGCCCACGCGCCACATGCATCATCCGGAGATTCCAGTCTCAGAGAATAAAAGCTTTCACATTCCGTACCGTATACCGCGCGGGATATTCCCGGCTCCGAATACAACATATACCGGATCCGTTTGCCTCCATACACAATCCGCTCCTGCACCAACTTCGTGCGAGCACCTTCTCCTGTGTCAGAGTCCTGATTCATCTTTTCTTCTCTCCAAGGTCCGATGACCACGGGGACAGACGGACGGTAAATCGCCGCAGCAATAAACCCCATGCACGGTACACGCGCTCCCGTCAGGTCGCTGTACCCTATGCGCAAGCCGCAGTCTCCTTCCGCGCGGCCCGGACCATCTTTTTCCATATTTTTCACTTGCCCAAACCCGTTTTCAGCCTGAACAAGCCGTTCTCTATTGTAGCACACCAAGCTTATTCGTTTCTTTTTACTTTCCCTCCCGCCTTTCTTTTTCCATTCCATTTTATGGATATATTTTATCAATTTGCAGCATATTCCCTAGTATATTCTTGCTTATATTTGAATATTTGTATATATTTATTCAAAAAATATATTACCTTTTCTAATATTTTTTGCTTATATTTTCCGTTTTCCCTTATATTCACAGAATATATTTTTTACTTCGCATTGAATATTTTTTATATGAAATATTCTAATTATATTCATTTTATCAAACAACGCTTCCGCATCATATACTGATGCTGACCACCTTCTTCCACCTCCCAAACTCACGCCTCCTGCAACGCCTTCTCTGCTTTCGGTGGATTGCGGTGTTTCCTTCCCTTTTTCTGTACGCCCTTTCACAAATCTCTATCTTCATAATAAGGAGTCTTACCTATGGAACATATCGAAAACCGCACCCGGGAAAATCTGATGACAGCCTTTGCCGGTGAATCCCAGTCCGGCACAAAATACGATCTGTATGCCGAAATTGCAAGAGAAGAAGGGCACGCACCTCTTTCAGAAATCCTCTCGGATCTGGCACGCCAGGAACGGGGGCATGCACGGCTCTGGCTCAACGCCCTGGGAGAGCTCGGCGGCACCGTCGATAACCTGACCAATGCAACCGAAAACGAAAATTATGACTATGACCAGATGTATGCAACCTTCGCCAAAGAAGCCGAGGAGGACGGTCTCCCAGATCTTGCTGCAAAATTCCGCGCAGTCGCCGAGATCGAGCGCCGCCATCAGGAACTTCTTTCCGAAATTCTCCGGCAGATGGAGGAACATTGCGGTATTTTTGCCGCGGAAAATACCGACGCTTTCTTCTGCCACCGTTGCGGCTATCGCACCGTAAAACCCCAAGGCAACGGCTGTCCTCTCTGCGGAGCAGGAAAGGAATGCCACCCACAATAAATTCCCCGACAGAACCGCCGCACAGCTCTGGCAAGCTCCGGCACAGGTATGAAATCCCGTACCTGTGCCTTGTTTTTATACTTTCCGTGGGATTCTCCGTTCTTTTCCGCAATGCCGTTGACTTTACGGAATCCGCGTGCTACAATGGTTGCGAAAATACTCTGCTTCCCAGTTTTGTTCTGCTCTACATTTTTTCGGAGAAAGGATTGGTTATCATGAATCTGAACGGCAAAAAAATCAATTTTCTCGGGGACAGCATTACGGCCGGATCCTGTACCAGCGGCAAGGGCTATATTTACTGCGACCTGATCGGCGAGGCCTATCACGCGACCGTGTGCAATTACGGAATCAGCGGGACCCGGATCGCCCGCCAGCTTTCCAACGAGGGCCCCGTCGGCGCGGACGGCAACTTCTGTGACCGTGCCAAGACCATGGACCGCGACGCCGATGTGGTCGTCGTGTTCGGCGGCACCAACGATTTCGGACACGGGGACGCACCGCTCGGTCACCCCGATGACCGCACCTATGATACTTTTACCGGCGCCTGCCATCAGCTCTTCTCCTTTCTGCTCGATACATACCCGACGGCCGTGATCGTTGTGCTTACACCGCTCCACCGCGCCAACGAAAACAATCCCCGCGGTGACTGCAAACCGACGGACGTCGGACGTCTATCCGATTATGTGCGCATTCTGCGTTCCGTCGCAGAGCAATATGCACTGCCGGTGCTTGACCTGTACGCGCAGGGCGGAATCCAGCCCTGCAACACCGCACAGCGTGAGGCGCTCTGCCCGGATGGGCTCCATCCCAACGATGCCGGACACCGTCTGATTGCGCGCAAGCTCGGCGCTTTCCTCGAATCGCTCTGATTCCGGCAGGCGCAAGAAAGCCG
>CALWTT010000089.1 GCA_944384545.1 uncultured Clostridia bacterium
AAAAGCCGCCCGGAAAACCGGGCGGCTCGTGCGCCTGTTCTTTTTCTTCTCCTGCACCGGACCGGCACTCCTCCTGTATGCCGGACCAATGCTTCCCTGCCCTCCCGGCTTCTGCACCGGAAAAGCCCTGCCTTCCACCGCCGTACCGGATCCGGCCAGCGGCCGGGGCTTCCGGCCGTCTTACTTCCTTTTCGGTTTGCACATGGCTCCGAACCAGATCAGAAAGATGCCCGCAAGCAGCAGAAGCAGCACAAAAATCCACAGCACCGTCAGATCCGAAAAAAGCGGACGCGCGATGCAGTACATACCGAGCGACACCATGGCAATCGCTACGCACAGCCACCATACCGGGTAGCGTACCGAAGAACCCCGCTGATAGTAATACGCGCGGAAAATCTCCACCGTCCCCCGGCACCACAGACACAGGCCCAGAATCGCGCAGGCACCCGATATGCTGATCACACGGAACTGGCTCAGTATGGATCCCAGCGCCACCAGCAACAGTGCCACAAATTCCACAATCGTGAGCACACCGATCACACCGCCGCCTGACCGCGTCAGCTTTTTCAGAAGAAAGCCGAACAGATAGATCAGCAGGCATACGGCAATCAGCAGCTCCACCATCTGCATGCCCCAATCCGCCCACGGCAGATCCGTCTTCTGCCACAGCGGGCAGAACAGGATCCCCGCAACCGCAAACAGCGCACCGACAATGATATACAGAAAATAGTTCTTTTTGGGGGCAACCTTGAAGGTTTTCATATCCGTTCCCTTTCTCTTCTGTCTTTCTCTGCCGGGAACCCGCCCCGGACGGGTTCCCGCTTATCCACAGTATACGCCATTCCGGGAAAAATGTCAAGATATGTTTTTCTCCGACACAAAAATCCGCAACACACGGGTTGAACGCTGACCGTTCTTTCTGCGTTTTTTTCCGCATCTGCAAAGAAAAAGACCGGCGTCTGCCGGTCTTTTTCACAAAAGCTTCCGCCGGTCATCCGTATCGGTGATCCGGGTCGATTTCCACACCGGTCATCAGGTCCCGCGTCGCATTCGCAATCCGGCGTACCGCTGCACTCGAGGTGTAGAATTCGGTGGTCGGACGTATCCCGTCCCCCGTCACCGATACCATGGCATGTCGCTCCGAGTAGGGGTAGAACCGATAGGTGATCACGCGCCCGTCTTCCATCGTCAGCGTAAAGGTCAGAAGACAGTTGGAATCGTCCTGCATGATCTGCTCCATCTCTTCCTCGCTCAGCCCCGCGTCGCTCGCCGTATCCCCTCCGTAGTCCAGCGTCAGCAACAGCATGTACAGTTGACGGAACTGCGATATATCCTCACAGTATCCCTGCTCATTGACCTCAAACGGATAGTCGCGCCCCTTGTACACCCAATGGTATCCCGTATTGCGCTCGGTCACCGACTGGCCGCTACTCCCGTCCCCGAAGATATCGAAGATATAGTCCCCGCGCGAGGAGGAGAAGGCAAGCGATGCAACATTGTCGATGTTGACCGCCATCACTTCCTCCTGGATCCAGTCAAACAGGGTATACTCCGCAAAGGAAAAGTCCTCGTAGGCTACCTTGGCGATCATGTTCAGGAACAGCGAGTCCTCCTCATCGGTATAGGACAGGCTGCCGATCGTGTAGGTGTTGTCCGCGCCAAGGCGGGTCACAAACAGGATGTTCTTCACCCAGTACCCCACCTGCGGCTCCCCGTGTACATCATAGGTTATGTCGTACGGCATTTCGTAATAGAAGGTATAGGCTACATCCGCAAGCAGCCCCCCCTCGGCAAAATCCCGGTCCGAAAGTCCCAGCTGCAGCGTCTCCACACCGGTCAGCCCCGGCAGCTTCACAAGCGCGCCGTCGACCGCCGAATCGTTTGCCGTATAGAAGTCCGACGGCGCCAGCATCGCATAGACCGAATTCGCATGGAACAGATCCCGGTCTGCCGCCGGAAGATAGGTGAACATCACAAACGGCGAGAGCTTGCCCGCATCAATGTCCGGGTTCTCCTCCGGGTTCCCGAAGACCATATCGATCAGCGTACGGTCGTGAAATACAGCAAAATTCCGGATATATACATAGCCATACTGCGTGTCCGCCGCAAAGGTCAGGGTCGGATCCACAAAGAAGGAGAGCGGCGCCAGCACCGAATCCTCCATCGAGGCATACAACACATAAACCGCATTCCGGCCGTCAAGACGCGCATAGTAGTTCCCGTCCACCGTCTGCGTGCCGATGTATACCGTGCGCACCGTACCGCTCCGCTCGGTCATGCGGAAATAGGTCGGATGCTGGCTCGGCGACAGGCCGTAGCGACTGTATATATCGTCGACACCGGCATCGTCCAGCCCGGTAAAATCGAGATCCAGCTTCCCAAGGCAGGCCGTATATCCCGTGTCCACCACCAGCAGCGAAAACTTCTCCTCGCTGTAGGTGTTCGCAGGATAGCCGTCTATGATAAAGTCATCCACGTCTCCGTCCAGGTCCTTGTCCTCCGTGTCCCGCACGAACTTATAACTGCTGTACGTCCCGCTCTTCTCATCGTACCGGTTGAACACCTCGATCGATGCAATGCCGGATCGCTCTACCCGCGGATACATCAGCAGCGTATTCACCGTGATGCCGACTCCTTCACCGTCCTCCGGTTGCACCGGCTTCAAGGTCGAGCTGCTCCCCGCCTCCGTGTCCGCTGCCTGCATCGGCATCAGCACGGCGATATACAGAATCAGAAACACCAGAAACAGCGTGCTCAGCCCCGCAATCCACCAGGTTGTCTTCTTGGTTTTTATCGGTTTCCTCATGCTTGCTCCTTTCGGATCAGCGGAATCGACGTCGCAGACAGATGTACGCGCCGCACCCCGCCAGCAACAACACCGGTACCACCGTCAGCACCACCGTCCATACGGTCTTTTCCACTTCTTCTATCGGGCGGATCACGCGCAGCAGAACGCGATGACTGCTCCCGTCTTCCTCGGTCACCCACACCGCACGGCCGTCCTCATCCAGCAGATAGATCTCATTGTCCTCCCGGTCGTAGCTCTGCGTGAATTCCTTGCTCTCGTAATACTTGAATTCCAGCTCCTCCGCCGTACTCACCGTCGTGCGGGCCGCACCCCGGATCGCGCTCGTCAGTACATCTCCGTTTGCATATACATTGTCGGAAAGATATTCCGCCGCATGGTATTTCGTCGTGCTGCACACAAACAGCGTCGCCGTGAAGTATACATTGTCCACCACGCGCGTTTCACTGGTCATGGTCATCAGCGGAAAGCTGCCCGAGGTGACCGTATTCCCCTCACGGTCCAGTGCCAGCGCCGTGCCTGTCGTCGAAAACAGCGTTTCCACCTTCCGACCCGAGCTGTTGATGGAGGAGCTGCCGTCCTGCCACAGAATCTGCATCCCGCACGCCTGCTCAAAAATTGTCTTGGGCGGCGAGCTCAGCGCCGTGATGTCCGCATAGATCGACGAATCCCCGTATACCCCGCAGATGTGTGACGCATTCCCGGAGAGTGCCGCCTCGCTGTCGCTCAGCAGCGTGTCCTCAAAGGCGGTCCCCACGCTGTCCTCTACCGCAAATCCGATACCCCACTCTGCAAGAAATTCTTCCAGATTCTCCAGCGGGCCCGCTTCCGGATCCCGGAAGTAAAACACGGTCCCGTATCCGTCCAGAAAACGGTCGATTTTCGTCAGCGGAGAATTGTAGTCGACGTCGCTCAGCCGTCCGGAGGAAAAATCGCTGGTCGGACCGTTGATGATCAGCAGGGCGCATTCCTCCGGAATATCCTCGGTTTCCAGATCGATCCCCACCACCTCAAAGCCGGCCACGCGGATCAGATCGTACAGATATCCGGTCTCCTCGTCGTCCTGCCGCGGCAGGACCTCGCCGTTCCCGATCGTAAAGCAGGCAAGCGGCAGGTCCCGCGCCGTCAACGACAGAATCGCCTCGCACATCCGCTGCTCCCCGTTGTAACCTACGATTTCCCCACTGTCACTCGATACCGTGAAGAAACTTTGCATCTGGAAGGTACGGAACTCGGTCCCGCTGGTCACTATAACGTGTGATGCCGTAATCTCGGACGCCGACGTCCGCTTATACTTTTCCACTGCTTCCGGCTCCCGCTCCACATTCACCGTGCTTACATGAATATTCGGCAGTTGCTTTTCCAGCTCCAGCGCCATGATATACACCAGCGAGGATTCCGTGGAGCCCAGCAGAATATCCGGATCGGTGCAGAAAATGATATCCACATTGTCCTGCATATCCGCCGCGCGCAGGATCTCCACCATCCGTGCCCGCAGCGTGTACCGCCCCTCGGTCGTGGTGTCAAGAAACAGATTGCTTCCCTGGGCGTACCCTGTCAGCAGAAGGTTCCCCGCCAGCAGCGCGCCCACAATCAGCAGTGTCAGAAGGAGGTGGAGAGCCTGTCGGCCCGTCCTCTCTCCCATGTGCAGTTTGCGCATAATTTTTCCTCGTGTCTCAGTGATTTTTGCGGCGCCGGCAATAGATCAGTCCGCCGCACAGCAGCACCGCCGGTATGGCGGCCGCCATACAGAACGTATACAGATTTGCCTCGCCCATCGTCAGGTTCTCCACCGCAGAACGGTCCACCATCACCATCGGGATCCCCGACGGATTCTTTCCGGCGCCAAGCTCCTCCAGCAGTGCGTACAGCAGTTCCCGGTTGGCGTAGCTCTCTCCGTTGATGATGTCGTCCGCAGCAAGATACACGCTGCCGGTCAGAAGGATCCGGCCACCGCCTTCCTTCAACCGGCTCAGCGCCATCACCGGCGTGGCACCCGCGCTGACAGTTTCTCCGCTCCCGCTCAGGATCACCGCGCCGGACGCCGTCTGCAACAGGGCTTCGGCGCGTCCGAGCGTCCCTTCACCGACCCGCAGCGGCAGGGCCTGCGAAAGAACCGGACGCCGACCGTCCGCAGATACGCGCGCTCCGAGCGTAGCCCCAAGGCCCTCCGACGCATATTCCAGCAGAAGCGTATATCCGCCGGAGCCGGGCAGGGCGTTGGTCGCATCGTTCAGCGTACCCGCCTCTGCCGTAAGACCGTATTCCGACAAAAACGCACACAGATTCGGCTGGCGGGACGCATGCTCCGGGCTCAGCGACACATACAGCGATCCGCCTCCCGCGAGGTAGCTTGCCAGCTTGTTCAGCTCGGATACGTAGGAAGAGCCCGCCGCTGATTTCTGAAAATCGTACACCGGCGCAGAAATCAGCACAAGACCTGCGTCCTCCGGTACCTCTGCCACCGCCGAAAGATCCAGCCGATCCACACGGTAGCCCGCATAGGTCAGGATCCGGTACAGCGATGCCGGGATCTCCTCGCCATGATTCGAGGTGAAATAGGCCACCGGATGCCGCGACGACGTCACCCACAGAATGTTCGCCGTCAGCGTCTCCTCTCCGTTATAGGCCACCACATAGTTGCTCTCATCCAAAATATAAAAGGAACTGGGCGAGTTGATCAGATAGTTCCCTCCGTTGTCCACAATCACCGTGTCCGAGCCAAAGGTCCGCATCTCGCCCTCTTCGTCGTACCGGTACGGGTCCAGCCGCGACGGCTCCAGCCACAGATTCACAAAGGAAATACGGATCAGGTCAGGATGCCGGTCCCGCAACGCTACGGCCGTACGGTACACAAAGTCCAGCTGCCGGTGCGAGGAAATGTTTTCTTCGGTATCGCAGAACAGAATCTCGATCTGGTTCTGCTCCGTATCGATTTCCGAAAGAAGTGCGTCCGAGGCATCGCCCGGTGTCAGATCGTACTGCTCCGTGGTATAAAAATACCAGCCATAATGATCCGCCAGTGCCAGCAGTACCGTGTTCACCAGATAGAACAACGCCAGTACCAATACGGTCAGCGCCGTCATGGTTCCGGCATGACTGACCTGACGACTTTTCCAGAATTGCTTGTTCATGCGCGCCCCTCCGTCAGCTGAAGCGGCGACGGTCGTAGACACGCACGGTCAGAAACAGGAACACCGCCGTCAGGGACAGATAATAGAAGATCGCCGCAATATCGAATATGCCGCGCGTAAAATTCTGAAAACGCGTGAAGACCGACAGCCCGTTCAGCAAAAACCGCAGCCATGCCACGTCGATCAGACTGTTGGCCAGACTGATGACCAGAAACAGCAGCAGCACGGCCACCGTGACCACCGACGCGGCCAGCTGGCTCTCACACAGCGACGAAATAAAGATTCCGACCGCAAGAAATGCCATCCCCACCAGCACCAGCGCCAGCAGGTTCCCAAGGATCGTTGCCGTCTCGGGCTGGGCGTGTGTATACAGAATCAGAAAGTTCAGCGAGGACAGCAGTGTGCAGGCAAAGAAAACCGTAAAGGCCGCCAGAAACTTGGCACAGACGATACCCGTCAGCGTTACCGGTGCCGTCAGAAGCAGCTGCTCGGTCCGCGAGCGCCGCTCTTCGCTGAATGTCTTCATAGTCAGCAGGGGAAGCAGGATCACAAAGGAAAACACCATTACGGTAAAATAGGTGGAGGTGTCCGCCGACAACTGATAGATGGTGGAGTAGGAAAACACTGCCGCGCTCAGGCAGAGGAAGATCGCTGCGAATATATATCCGATCGGAGTCGTGAAATAGGCGCGCATTTCGCGCTTGTAAATGGCCAGCATGCTTTCTACCTCCCTTTATTTACGACGCCGGCTGCGCGCGGCCGCCATGCTTTCCAGACTCTGTTCCGGATGATCCACCAGTTGCAGGAAGATATCCTCCAGATCCATTCCCACCGCCTCCAGGCCGTATACCGGATAGCCCCGCTCTGCCAGACGGAAAAACAGAGGACGCCGGACGTCGATTCCCGCCGCACTCTCAAAGGAAAAGCTGAACGCCTCTCCATCCCGCTCGGTCAGCGCTTCCGCACGCTCGATCCCGGGCAGATTCCGCAGCAGCTCCAGCACTTCTTTCTGCGGGCCCGCCACGCGCAGGCGATAGCGGCGGTTGTCACGGATCACCCGCGTCAGCTCCTCGGTCCTGCGGTCTGCCACAATCACCCCGTCGTTGATAATGATCAGGCGGCCGCAGATCGCCTGCACCTCCTGCAGAATGTGCGTGCTCAGAATGACGGTATGTGTCCGGCTCAGCGTCCGCAGCAGATTCCGCACTTCAATGATCTGTTTCGGGTCAAGTCCGACGGTCGGCTCGTCAAAAATCAGGACCGGCGGATTCCCCACCAGCGCCTGCGCAATGCCCACACGCTGACGGTACCCCTTCGAAAGATTCCGGATCAGACGGCGCCGCACGTCCGTGATCCGTACCGATGCGCAGATCTCCCCGATATGTGCCTTGCGATCCAGCGTGCAGCGCTTCAGATCGTAGACAAAATTCAGGTATTCTTCCACCGACATATCCGGATACAGCGGCGGCGTCTCCGGCAGATAGCCGATCAGACGCTTGGCCTCCAGCGGGTCTTCCAGAACATCCTTGCCGTCTACCGTCACCGTTCCCGATGTAGAGGACAGACAGCCCGTGATAATATTCATGGTCGTGCTCTTCCCCGCCCCGTTCGGGCCGAGAAATCCTACAATTTCCCCTTCCGATATCTCGAAGCTGACATCGCTCAGGGCAACATGGGATCCGTAATTCTTTACAAGATGCTCGATTTTGATCATACGTCTCGCGCAGGCAGATGGCCTGTCCTTTTCCCTTCCTGACGGTACGGATTCTCCCGCAGCCGGCATGCCGGCTGCGGGATGTCCGTCGCTTTCCGAAATTCTAACATATATATATAAACTTGTCGTGAACAAACCCGGCAGATTCCGTGTTTTTTCTTTTCTGCCCCCATGGACCGGTCCTCACCCACGTATGCACGGTCACAACACACGCATCGGTCAAGGGACCTCTTCTGCCGAAAACCGGAGGTCGACTGTCTGCCCCAGTGCCAGAGAATAGACCGAAACGCGGTCGGGCAGCCGCCCGAAGATCCGGCGACAGGCCGCTGTATAATAAAGAAGCTGCAGGCGGTGACGGGCGAGCAGTTTTCCGGCGGCAAGGTCGGGACGGCCGACAGCCTCCCGACCCAGACGGTCGGTTTTGTAGTCAAACAGCCAAAGACGCCCGTCCGTATCCTCGTGGATGCCGTCGATGACACCCTGCACCAGCAGGGTCCTGTCCCCGTAGGCCGCGCGGCGCGCCGGGTCATCGGTGAAGCAGGCAGCCGGCAAGCGGGCATGAAAACGCAGCTCCCGGTACACACGCCCCCCGCCGCGCAGGGTGGCGAGCAGATCCGAACGGCGGAAGGCCTCGATTTCTCCCATCCGCACCAGAGCCGCATCCTCCGCAGTCAGGAAGCCTGCCTTGACCAGCCGCCGGCGTTCGGCTTCCCCGCCCTCGTTACACAGGCGGTCAAAGTCGCAGAATTGCAGGAAAAGATGCGTCGCGGTCCCTGCCTGTGCGGCACTATCCCGTCGCCCGGTCAGAAAGCGGGGCGGATCGGCGCGCCGATAGCGCGTCTCTCCCTCCGGGGCAGGTGCCGCACAGACATCCGGATCTTCCCCCGCAGAATCCTCCCGGAAAAAGGCGGGGAATGCGGACGCTCCGACCGGTACATCCTGCGCCGATCCCGCATCCGGCAGATGCGGGAATTCCTCCTCGCCGCTCCCGTCGAGTA
Source organism: uncultured Clostridia bacterium (assembly GCA_944384545.1). Lineage (GTDB taxonomy): Bacteria > Bacillota > Clostridia > Oscillospirales > CAG-272 > UBA1740. The sequence continues at coordinate 8,653 of CALWTT010000089.1, forward strand.
CTGAGGGGAAGAGACGGGATACCGACAGCTTCCGCGGCAGATCGGTCAGATACCGGTCGGGATAGCTCTGCGCAAAGCGTTTGGAAAACAGCGCATACAGCCGCGCTTCCTCCGGATCCTCCGGCTCTCCCCTGTCGGCCGGCATCGGCGGATTTTGTGCATCCGATGCGGTCGTTTTGTCGGTTTCCAAAGTCCACCACGCGCTTTTTTCAGGCTGTTGCTCCCCCGTCACGACATACGGGTCCGTTTTTTCGTCTGTTTCTGTTGGAAAAAGCAGGTCGTACGAGTCATCCTCGCCCGCTGCCGTCAAAATCATTTCCATATAGTTGCGGCAGGACCGCGCCGCCGTTCCGTCCCAAAAACGTGCACGCTCCGCCGCCGCCGCACGCAATCCTTCGGGATCCGGCACACTCCCGCTGACATACAGGCGTTCCCGTGCGCGCGTCAGCGCCACATACAGCACACGCATTTCCTCCTCGGTCGCGTCATCTGCCATTGCTTCGCCGATCAGGTTATACACCGGGTTCCGCAGCCGGGCAAAGCCGGTCTCATCCCGCAACCGCAGGGCACAGCCCAGATGCCGGTCAAACAGCACCGGCGCCGTAAGATCGGTCCGATTGAAGGAGGTACCGCAGGCCGCCAGAAAGCAGACCGGAAATTCAAGACCCTTGGACTGATGTACCGTCAGCAGACGCACCATGTCCGCCCGGTCGGAGGTATTTCTCGCTTCCTCAATCGATTGCCCACGCTCAATCGCCTCGTTGATATACGCGATGAAATTGTACAAACCTCGGTAGGAGGAGGCCTCAAAACGCCGCGCATAGTCGTACAGCAGCATCAGATTGGCGCGCCGCGCCTCCGGCGCGCCGGTCCGGTCCGCACCCGCCAGCGCCAGCAGACCTGTCTCCCGGTACAGACGCCAGATCAGGCGATCGACCGGCCAGCTCTCTGCCAGATTCCGGTATTCGGCAAGCTGACCGAGAAACAGGTGACCGCGCCGGAACTCCGGATGCTGTTCGCTGTATGCGCACAGCGCCTCGTACAAGCTCTCCTGCCGTCGCTCGGGCTCCTGCGCACCGCGGATCGCAATCAGATCATCCATACTGAATCCGTACAGCGGCGAACGGAGCAGCCCCGCCAGATAAATGTCCCGACGCGGATTGTCTATCACATTCAGAAGACTCAGCGCCAGAAGAATCTCCGGATTCAGAAAAAAGCCGCGCCGCGCCGATGCTTCGCACGGGATCCCCGCTTCCTCCAACGCATGGGCAAAGCGCGACGACGCGGCACCGTTCCGGGTCAGGACCGCAATATCCCCCGGCCGGATCCGCCGCCCGTCCGACAGCTGTCCGTCGGAGAGCAGCTGCCGGATCTGCGCCGCCACCCACCGTGCTTCCGCATCCGGCTTTTCGTCCTCGCCTCCGTCCTCAGGATCACGATCCCGAAGCGTCTCCCCGACAGAATCGGCCTCCGGACCTTCCTCCGGCTGGCTCTCTCCGGGCTCCTCCTCTGCCGGCCGGCTCTCACCCGGCCGGCCGGCAAACACCGCCACCGTCACACGCGCACCGGGCTCCGCGTCCGCACGTCCGGGAATCAGACGATCCTCCTCCGTATATCCGATTGCTTCTCCGGCAACCTCCATCAGCCGGCCGAATACCCGGTTGACAAACGAAAGAATCGCAGGCGTTGAGCGGAAATTGGCGGACAGAGAAAGCGTTGCCGCCGGCGCTTCGGCCGCTGCGGAGAGCGGCGGCCAGGCCGCACGTACTCCTGCAAAAATCTCCGGCTGCGCACCGCGGAAGGCGTAGATGCTCTGCTTGACATCCCCCACCATGAACCGGTTCCGCTCGCCAGAGACCGCTTCGAATATACGGTGCTGTACTTCATTGACATCCTGATATTCATCGATATAAATCCAGTCATACTCCGCCCGCACCTCGTGCGCCAGTGCCGTCGGCCGTCCGTCGGCATCGGTGAGCAGGCGCAGGGCCGCATGTTCCAGATCTCCGAAGTCACACAGATTCCGCCGCCGTTTTTCCGCCTCCACGCGCTCGCCGAATGCAATCAGAAGGCGGCCAAGGGTGCCGATGCGTTCCGCCAGCCGGGGCAGCATCTGCCCCCACTGCTCCTCCGTGTACGCAAAATAACGCGATTGCCAATACTTCAGCGTTTTGCTGAAAAAATTGTCACGCATCTGCTGCGCCGCAATGCTTGTCCCGGTCTTCCGGTCTGCGCGGAGCGAGCCGACCCGCGCGCGGCTCATACCGAAAACTGCATGGCGTGCCGCAGTATACCCGACATCCAGCGCCGCAAGCAGCTGCTGCAATGCCGCCGCCTCCTCCTCATATGCCGGCAGATACGCCGCCGCCACATCCGGTTCATGCGCAAACGCCTCTTTGTAATAGTTGTATCGGGAAAGCGTCCCCTCTGCCTGTGCGCGGACACGGGCACGGAGCTGCGCGCCGATCCGCCCCGAAAAGGGCGGAGCCGAAGCCATAGCCGAAAGCTCCTGTGCCATATCCGCCACAACAAAATACGAACGGGCAAAGCCACGTGTTTTTTCATACAGAGCAAGCAGAAGCGAAGGCAACTCCGCATCGCCGCGGCTGCCTGTCAGGCAATCCGCCAGTGCACAGAATTCCGCATTGTCGCAGACCGAAGCAGCCTCCCCCGCATAGCAGTCCTCCACAAGACGCTCCATGACGCTGTGCATCAGCAGACGTGTCTCGGCCGGGTCAGACAACCGGAAAGACGGCGAAAGTCCCAACGAGGATGCATGCACACGCACCAGCGTCAGACAGAAGCTGTCGATGGTCGAGATCGCCGCGCCGGGGAGCAGGAGCAGCGTGCGCGCAAGATGCGACGAATGACGCACCCGCATCTGCTCGTTCAATGCCGTGGCAAGCCGGCTGCGCAGCTCCGACGCCGCCGCGCGGGTAAAGGTCACGATCAGCATGCGCATGATGTCCGCCGGATGCGCCGGATCGGTCAGGGTACGGATGATCCGCTCGGTCAGGGTTGCCGTCTTCCCCGCGCCCGCCGCCGCCGATACCAGCAGGGTTTTGCCGGTCTCTTCTATGGCCGCTTTCTGCGCCGCTGTCCATTCCCGTGCCACTTTCCCTCTCCTTTCTCTTTTTCGTCCGAAGTCCCCGTCTCCGGGTTCCGGCACACACGCCCCGCCTGTGTTCCCGGAATTTTGTTTCCTTCTCTGCTTCTCCCACGATAGGGCCTAAAATTGCCGGATCGGACGCGCCGCAGCCCCGTCCGGATAGAGCCCGACCTCCGCCAGGGCAAAGAAGGTCTGTCCGTCATACAGGCGCAGCCGGGTGCCGGGCGGGTCGGTACGTCCGATCTTTTTCAGGTATATTTCCTGTCCGTTGCGCGCAAGGCGCGCATAAAACGCCGGAAGAGTCACCGCCGGACAGCTTGCAAACAGCGTATCCACCGGCCGCACCATCGCCAGCCGTTTCTCCGGCGGGAGCGCTTCCAGCTCTCCGAGCGTACAGCAGGCCGAAAGCGGAAAGCCCGCCGCCTCGGTCCGCACCAGGTGCTCCATCACGCCAAAGCAACCGAGGCGGCGGCCTATGTCCGCGCAAAGCGTCCGGATATAGGTTCCCTTCGAGCAGTGTACATCCAGCAGATACCGCCGCTCGTCCAGCCGACCGACGTCAAGGCGGTAAATACACACCGGGCGTGGCTGCCGCTCCACCGTCTTTCCCTCTCTGGCCAGCTCCATCAGACGGCGCCCCCCGACCCGGATGGCCGAATACATCGGCGGAATCTGCAAAATCTCCCCGCGGAAAGCCGCGCATGCCTCTTCGACCTCCTCCGGCCGCGGCAGCGCTTCGCTGCGTTGCAGAATCTGTCCGGTACTGTCCTCCGTATCGGTCGCAATCCCGAGGAGAAGGGTCGCGCGGTAATGCTTGTCCCCTTCCAGCAAAAATTCGCTTGCCTTCACCGCACGGCCGAGCAATACCGGCAGTACGCCCTCTGCCATCGGGTCCAGCGTCCCTGTATGGCCCGCTTTTCTGACCCCATACAGGTGTTTCAACCGGGTCACCGCATTCTGGGAGGTCATTCCCCCCTCTTTCCGGAGCGGGATCAATCCGCTGATCTCTTCCATCGTTTCTCCACCGGCCGCCATGCTCCGTGCCGAAGCTTCGCCGCAGCCGCTTCCTCTTTCCTGCCCTGTTTTCCCTATCCGACAACGCTTCTGCCGGGATCGGATTCCCCGCCTTTTCGGCGTCCTTCCCGCTTTCTTTCTGATTTTATTATTGTACCACAAACCCGCCGCCGCGTCAATCCCGCCGTGCGGGAAGGTTCCGTTCCCGTAAAAAAACATACCGCAAAGCCAGGCTTTGCGGTATGCGGGCGATAGGACGACTACATTTTCGCTTCGAGACGGCAGAGCAGCCGGATCAGCGCGGGCGCCAGCAGGGCAATGACTGCATTCCCGATCCCGTGAATCACATCGAACGGAAGGCCGGCCAGAATCCAGGACCATGTGCCCTCCGGTGTCAGGGCAAACCATATGGCCTGCACCGGCGCACACAGAATGCCGAAGCAGAGCCCGTACAGACCCGATATCCCCGCATATACCGCCGCCGGCAACACACGCCCCCGCGGTAACAGCATTACCGCACCGAACAGAATCACCCACACATACAAATACATAATCACGGTTGCCGGATAAGGATACAACACCGCCTCCACCGCCACAAACACATAGATCGGCACCAGTGCATACCACCGGTAGACCGCCGTGTACACAATGACAAGAAGCGATACCGCCTCCACATTGGGAAGCGCAGCCAGCACTTCCTTGACACAGATCATCCATGCACCCAGCAATGCGCCGAGCACCAGGCGGCGGGTATGATACAGCCGCCGCGATGCGTAATGTCCCACGGCTTCAGGATGCGGCGGTCCACACGAAGGCGTATTCACCGCCCTCGGTAACGGTGAGGCTGCCCACGCCGTAATTGCTCATGGCCGTCCCCTCCCACAGCGCCCAATACGCTCCGTCACTCTCATAGTCTGCCGTGATGCCGTTTACCGTCTTCACATACAGTCCGTACGCGCTCTCGTCCCCCGCGATCAGATCGTGCTCCTCCAGGGCCTCGCGCAGATTGGTCTTGTCCGTATGGATTGTGAAAACCGTCGCTTCGTTCTTGGCGTCCACGACCGAAAATACGATCGTCGTAGCGCCGCTTCCGAGCTCCTGCTTTTCGATGATCTTCGCTCCCGTCGGTGTGTTCCCCAGCCCGCCTCCGCAGGCCGAAAGCACCAGTACTGCCGCAATCAGTACGACCGAAAACGCAAGACGCAACAGAGTGGTATTCGTGTTTGTCTTCATTTCGTTCTCTCCTTATATGTTTTCATTTGTCGTTTCGCGCGGCGTCGCTGTGGGAGATCCCCGGCCGAGCATCGCGGCCATTCCAGCTACCGGCAAAGGGCACATATTCCGACTGACGGTCCTCTGTCGTACTCGCCTTCCCACGCAGAGCGCAGTGGCTGCATCCGCCTTGCGGTGGCGGACGGAGTACGGCAGACCGATCACGGCGACGGGTTCGTGCGGGATTTGCACCCGCTTCCGTTTTCCGGGCCTTCCGGCCCACCCTTTTCCCGCGCGCCTGTATTATAGCACGGAAAATCTGCTTCTGCAAGAGCTGTGTTCCAGAGATTGACATTTTTTTCATTCCTCCCCGCGTACAATAAGTATCGCACCCATGCTATCCCCGGAAAGGAGATGTCCTGCCTATGCTTTCCTTTCGCAAAAACGGACGGTCAACCCTGTCTCTTCCCTTCCTTTTCCTGCTTCTGTTTCCGCTGTTGATTCCTGCTCTTTTTACAGCCTGTGGCACAAGCGATATGCCGGAACGGGAACTGATCCAATGGCAGGAAAGCGCACATACGCTTCGTGCGGAATGGTCGGTCGATGCGCAACGCTATGAAGGTCTTCTCTCACTGGACGGGCAGGAAGAGGGAAAGCCCCGCCGCCTTACGGTTTCTTTTACCGCGCCCGACGCAATGCGCGGGATTACCCTGGTGCGGGAGGGGGACCTCGTTACGCTTACTCTGGACGGACTTGTCCGGACCGGCGGCGAGGAATATGCTCCTCTCTTCTCAGTCTTCCGCTTTTTCGAAGAGCAGGGACACAGCTACGCCGAACAGATCGGAGAAAACGGGGAACGTATTCTTTCCTTCCGGGATGCAGGCGGACAGTATACCGTCCGGATTCCCGCCGGAGCCGAAGGTCCGGATCTTCTTACCTATACATCCGAGGAATTGCAGCTCAGCCTGCAGATTCTGCAGGAGGAATCCAACACATGAGCAGCTGGCCGGATCCGCGTAACTTTACGCTGCCGTATGAAGAAAAATTGCAGGCACGCATCGATCTTTCGGTCCTGCAGCAGAATTTCCGCACACTGCGTGCCTATGCCGAGGCAAGACCGCGGCGGGCCGGATTTTGCTTGCCACCTGCCCCGGGTTTCTCCCGCTCGCAACATACGGGGCATCCCATATGCGTTGTCAAAGCCGATGCCTACGGACATGGCGCCCCTGCCTGCGCGCAGGCACTCGCCGAGGCCGGTGCCGACTTCTTCGCGGTCTCCTCCCTCCGTGAAGCGTTGGAGATCCGATGCGCCGTGCCCCGTGCCGATATTCTGGTGCTCGCTCCTTCCCTGCCGGAAAACGCGCCGTTCTTTGTTCGCTTCGGAATCACGGCCACGCTTACCTGCTCCGCGGACGGTCTTGGCGCCGCAGAGGCCGTCCGCCGCGCCGTGGAAGCCGGTCACCTCCCGCCCGGAGCTGCGCTCTCTGCACATATCAAGCTCAACAGCGGCATGAATCGTCTCGGTTTTCCGCTCACCGACGCAGACGCCCCCGACACCCTGCAACAGATCCTTGCGCTTGGGAAACTGCCGCATCTGCGGCTTTCCGGTGTTTTTTCGCATCTTGCTGCCGCCGACCAGCCCGCCGAACCCGCCACAACACAGCAATGCCGAAGATTCTTTTCCGCCGTTGCCTTTCTTCACGGTGCCGGCCTTTGTCCGGTCACCCATCTTGCCAATACAGCCGCTATGCTCCGCTTCGGCGATATGGGATGCTCACACTATCGGATCGGCATCGGACTCTACGGTCTCCC
>CALWTT010000090.1 GCA_944384545.1 uncultured Clostridia bacterium
GCCGCCTGCTGCTGCATGTGGTGGACATTGCGGCGGTGGAAGGACGGGATCCGGTGGAGGATGTCCGGACGATCGATCGGGAACTGATGCGGTATAGCGAGGAGCTTTCGGCGCGCCCGCAGATTATGGTGGCAAACAAGAGCGACCTGATTCTGCGGGAGGAGCCATATGTGCAGGCGTTTGAAGCCTATGTGCGCGAACTCGGTCGGGAACTTGTGTATGTATCGGCAGCGACGGGAGAAGGACTTGCGGAGCTTGTGCGTCTTGTGCAGGCAAAGCTGGAAACCCTGCCGCCCGTGCGTGTGTACGAGAGCGAGATCAGCGCGGAGGAGCAGGCGGCGAGTGGAAGCGCCGGGGATCGGGAGACGACGGTGCGCCGGGAAGGGAATCGCTATGTCGTAGAGGGGAAATGGCTGTTGAATTTTATGGGGCAGATCAATTTTGACGATTATCAGTCGCTTTCCTTTTTCGGGCGTGTTCTGCAAAAGAACGGCGTGATTGACCGTCTGCGGGAAGCCGGAGCCCGGGACGGTGATACCGTGAGCATTTACGATTTTGAGTTTGACTTTGTTCAGTGATCGATGCAGAGCGGCATCTGTGTCGGCCAGGGAGCGGAAAGAAAGGGCTCTGCGACAAGCAGAGCCCTTTCCTTGTGTATGCCGATATGCTGGGGCGCGCAATATGCAGAGTTACGCTGCATCTTTTTTGTAGGGGAGGCGTTGCGGAGGCCGTATACGGTGCTCACGGTGCCGCATTTTTTTCTCTTTGGATCCATTCCTCGTGGGCGGCTTCCGCATAGAGAAGACTGGATCTGCGGATTTTGTTGGAGGTGGTTTTTTCAAAAGAAATATCCCGTATAAAGATGCGCGCAATATGCTTATAGGTGGGCAGATGTGCCAAGGCGTGTGCAATATCGGAACGAAGTGCCTCTTCGGGATGTTCTATCTGCAGCTCAGCCAGCGCCTCCTGGTTCAGAAAGACCTCTGCGCCAAGGGCTTCTTCCAGACCGTGTCGGTTCCGGATTCCGAAAACCACCACTTCTGCGACATACGGGATCTGCTGAATATATCCTTCCTGTTCCTCCGGAAAAATATTTTTCCCGTTGGTGAGGACGATCAGGTTCTTTTTTCTGCCGGTGATCATGAGCTGTCCCCTGGGCGTGATACGTCCGTAGTCGCCGGTATGGAACCATCCGTCGGGATCGATGACATCCCGTGTGAGATCCGGTCGCTTATAGTATCCGAGCATGACGATGTCACCGCGGACGCAGATTTCTCCGTCTCCGTCTTCATTGACATCGGCAAGGCGGATTTCACAGCAGGGGAGAGGAAGGCCGACGGTGGTACAGTCATTGAGCGATGGGGTATTGACGCTGACAAGCGGAGAGCATTCGGTGATACCGTATCCGTTATAGAGTGCGATGCCGATGCTGTCGAAGAAGGCGCCGAGCTCCGCGCGGATGGGAGCGCCGCCGCAGACGATCTGGCGCAGTTCACCTCCGAAGGCTTCGAGTACCGGAGCAAAGAAGGCGCGCCGCCGGTCGATGCCGATTTTGCGCAGCCCATCGGAAAGCTTTATGAGTGCGGAGAAGGCGCGCCGTTTCCCCTTTTTATCGATGGAAGCCCATATTTTTTTGTAAAACGCTTCTACAAAGGCAGGAACCAGATAGATATAATCCGGCTTATAGCGGAGCATGTTTTTGGATACGCTGCGCAGATTTTCGTTGAGACAAAGCGTACAGTGATGATGGATAGCGACCAGGATGCCGGGAACGGCCTCATAGACATGATGATAGGGGAGAACCGAGAGGCCAACGCGACCGGGTGTGCAGCGTTGCAGACCGTAAAAGATACTGCTGCACAGATTGTGTTCGGAGAGCATGACGCCTTTGGCCAGTCCGGTGGTGCCGGAGGTATAGACAAGCATTTTCAGGGCCAGAGGGTCCGACTGTTCCTCCTCAAAGGAGCTTTCCCCTTCTGCCCGGAGGCGGTAGCCTTCGCGCAGAAGCTCGGCAAAAGAAAGCTTGCCGTCTCCCGCCGGTTCGTCCAGGAGAATGACGGCACGGAGAGCCTGTGCCGCATCCGGGAATTTTTCGAGGATGGCAGCATGCTGCTTTGTGCAGAAGAGGACCCGTGCGTCGCTGTCGGTCAGCACATGGAGAAAATCCTGTTCGGGCAGATCCTTGTCAATGGGCACAAAGACACCGGCGCTCTGGAGAACCGTGAGATATACGGTGATCCAGTCATAGCTGTTGGGAGCGGCAATGGCGATATGCTCACAGGACAGACCGCGTTCGTGCAGCGCCTGACCGAGAGCAAGGGTATCCGCCCGGAACTGCGCATAGGAAACCTCTGCAAGCTCCTCGCCGCGCGCAAAGCGATAGGCAATGCGATCGCCCACCTCGGCGACGGCATTGCGGAGCATATCTTTGATCGAGGAAACCGGTTTGACGTCTATAAGATTTTTACGCATGGCCAACCTCCTGCGGAGCGGCGGCTGCATTATCTGCCGCATCTGGTATTCAAAACCAGTATACACCATATTGCAAATTTTGTCAAGCCCTGAAAAATAAGGGATGAGGGGGGAAAACCGAAGGCAAGACTTGTTTTTGAAGAAGAAACATGCTATAATAATAAAGAATAGGACACGATACGGTGAAAATATACAGGTGGATCCGGAAAAATCTCTGCTTTCTTGGACAGAAAGCATCTTTGCCCGGCATGGAGAGGAAAGGAGCGAACGTGCTTGCGAAAAACAGAATCTGCCGTATGGAGCTGACCGATCTGAACAATCTGGGCTACGGTGTGGGCCGCTGCGAAGGGCAGGTCGTATTTGTGGCAGGCGGAGTGGCTGGGGATTTGGTGGATGTGCGTCTGATCCGCGTGGCATCGGGATATGCAGTAGGGCGGATTGAGCGGATGCTGGCACCGTCTGTGCACCGGATCGAGAGCGCCTGTCCGGCAGCGGGGTGCGGGGGCTGTGCATATCGGAATGTCGACGCGGCGGAAGAGAGGCGGTTGAAGGAAAACGGTGTACACCAGGCGTTTATCAAACAGGGGCTTCCCGAGGTCGGGATCCGTCCGATGTGTGAAACCGGTAGTCGCCTGCATTACCGGAACAAGGCGCAATATCCGGTAACGCCGGGGCCGAAGGGCGGCTGCGTGATCGGATTTTACGCACCGCGCAGCCACCGTGTGGTGGCCGCGGAAAACTGCCCCTTGCAGGATCCGGCATTCGGACCGCTGGTGGAATGTCTGCACGGCCTGCTTGAGCGTTACGGCATCGCGGCATACGATGAGAAAACCCGTCAGGGTCTTGTGCGGCACATCTATTTACGCCGCGGCAGCGAGAGCGGGGAGATTTTACTGACACTGGTGGTGAACGGCGAGCATCTGCCGCATGCCGGGGAAATTGTGTCGGCATTGCGAGAGAGGACGCCGGATCTTGTCGGCGTGCTTCTGAATGTGAATACCGCTGACACCAATGTGATCTGCGGCGAACGGTATATACCGCTATGGGGTCGGGGGTATCTGTGCGACCGCCTGTGCGGAGTGGAGCTCCGGATGACGCCTGCCTCGTTTTATCAGGTCAATCATGCGGGTGCAGAGCTGCTGTATACGCTGGCGCGGGAGGAAGCCTGTCTGCGCGGAGACGAACTGGTGCTGGATCTGTATTGCGGGATCGGCAGCATCGGTCTTTCCATGGCGAGGTATGTGCGGCAGGTGATCGGGATCGAATCGGTGGAGGAAGCGGTTGCGTGCGCCCGGGAAAATGCGGCCCGGAATGGCATCCGGAATGCCGCATTTTACTGCGGAGATGCCGGAACGGCCGAAGGCCTGCTTTGCGAGGCGGAGAAGTCTTTGGAGGAGCGGTTGCGTCCGGATGTTGTGATTCTGGATCCACCGCGTCGGGGCTGTGACGCGACGTTGCTGGACTATCTTGGTCGTCTTGGCCCGGATCGGATCCTGTATATTTCCTGCAATCCGGAAACGCTCGCGCGGGACATCAGGCGACTGATGGGGAACGGTTATGCAGCGGGCGAGGTGACACCGGTGAATCTGTTTCCGATGACGGGGCATGTCGAATGTGTATGCGCGCTTCGGAAGCGTGGGTAAGGAATTGCCCATAATAAAAAATAACGAAAAAGAAAGCAGCGGGGGCATATATGAGCGGCATAGAAATGACGGTGCTCGGCATGAGCATTATACTGGTAGCGACGGCGCTGGGGAGTGCCATGGTGTTTCTGTTCCGGAACCAGGTGTCGGATAAGGTCAACACGGCATTTCTCGGTTTTTCTTCCGGCGTAATGATTGCGGCTTCGATCTGGTCGTTGATTCTTCCGTCGCTGGAAGGCGCGGAAGGATACGGTGGTATCATGCGTTTTCTTCCGACGGCGTCGGGCTTTCTGATCGGTGGCCTGTTTCTTGTGGTGATCGATTATGTGGTACCACACTTTCACAAAGGAACGAACGCGGAGGAAGGTCCGCACAGCCGGTTGCAGAAATCCACGAAGATGTTTCTGGCGGTGACGATTCACAACATCCCGGAAGGATTGGCAGTAGGATTTGCGTTCGGTGCGGCGGCGACGCTGGGCGAATACAGCGGATACATATCGGCCCTGACGCTGGCGATCGGCATGGCGATCCAGAATCTGCCGGAGGGCGCGGCGGTGGCATTGCCGATGCGGGAATCGACGGGAAGCAGAGGGAAGGCATTTCTGTATGGGGCATCGAGCGGCATAGCGGAACCGGTGGCGGCGATCGCGGGGTATTTTTTTGCATCGATGCTGACGGTATTGCAGCCCTGGCTTTTGGCGTTTGCGGCGGGAACAATGATATTTGTTGTGGCGGAGGATCTGATCCCGGACGCGCATCTGTCTACGCATCCGCATGTGGGAACATGGGGAGTCATGCTGGGCTTTGTCGTGATGATGATCCTGGACATTGCGTTTGGCTGATACGGCGCCTTTTGCCGGAGGCGGCGGGCAAGAATCGGAATATACGAGGAGCGCAGAGGACAGGAAATGCAGTATATATTTGACATGGACGGCACGTTGATTGATTCCATGCCGACCTTTGGCCGTGTGATGGTAGACTACCTGCGTGCGAACCGAGTAGCCTATCCGCCGGATGTAGTAGAACGTGTGACCCCGCTTGGATTTTCGGGGACAGCGGAGTATTTCATCGGAGAACTGGGCGTGCGGCAGAGTCGGGAAGAGATGGGGCGTGTGTTGTGCGCGGCGATGGAACGCGGTTATCGCGAAGAGATTCCCGCGAAAGCGCATGTACGGGAGGTCCTGACCGGATTGCACGAGGCAGGCGCGAAGCTGTATGTGCTGACGGCGAGTCCTCGCCTGTTTTCGGACCCATGTCTGACGCGTCTTGGATTGATATCCCTGTTTACGCAGGTATGGTGTTGTGACGAATTCGGATTGTCGAAGGCGGATCCGGATCTGTACGTCAGGGTGGCAGAATTGCTGAAGACGCGGCCGGAGGAGTGCATGTTTTTTGACGACAATCCGCTGGCGGCAGCGGCCGCCGTGACAGCAGGAATGCATACCGTTGGGGTGTATGATCCGTCATCGGCAGGACGGGCGGATGAAATGCGCCGGATCTGCGAACGATATATCTGCAGTTGGGATGAATTCTGATGCGAAGGCAACTCCGTGATGGCAATATGAGGCAGAAGGAAAGCACCCGTATGTTGCCAAAGACTACCCAATGACCGGCTTTGACCGGAAAAGAAAAGGAGATCGACTTGGAACAACTGACGCAGTATCTATGGATATTCTTTGTTTCCATGCTTCCGTTGGCTGAATTGCGCGGATCGATTCTGATGGGGGCGGCGATGGGGCTTTGGGAAATTCCCGTGTACCTGATCAGTGTTGTGGGGAATTTTCTGCCGGTCCCGTTTATCCTGCTCTTTATCCGTCGCATCCTCGCATGGATGAAGACAACGAAACGTCTTGCCGGCATTGCCAACTGGCTGGAAGAGAAGGGGAACAAGCATTCGGAAAAGGTGATGCAATATGCCGGATTTGGACTGTTTGTGTTTGTGGCAATTCCCCTGCCGGGGACCGGCGCCTGGACCGGCGCCCTGGTTGCATCGCTGCTGAATATGCGGATGAAATATGCGTTGCCGTCTATTCTGTGCGGGGTGCTTGTGGCCGGTGTGATCATGACGCTGGCATCCTACGGCGCCGTGGAAATTTTCAAATTTTTTCTGTAAGAACAGACATCGGTTCCGTTTTTCCGGCGGTCTCGCTGCATTTCCTGAAGATGCATCCGTGCGGCACGGAAAGCCCGCAAGCACCGGAAAACGAAAACCGTGTCCGCACGCGGGAAGCGGAACGATGTGTACGGCAGAAGGGATAAAGGCGCAGGTCACAGAGAGAAAAAGCGCCGGAGCAGAAACTGCCCCGGCGCAGAGCCATTCTGTCCGCCCCCCGATTGGGGGGCGGACAGAATGGCTTTATTTCATTTTTTCCTGCTTGACCTTGTGATCAATGACATGGCGGGAGGCCAGTTCCTTGCGGACCTCTGCCAGCGGGATTCCGAGCTCGGCAAGCAGAACCAGCACATGATAGGTCAGATCCGCCACCTCATAGATTGCCTCCGCGCGGTCATTCTTGGCGCCGATGATCACCTCGGTGGATTCCTCGCCGATTTTCTTCAGGATCTTATCCAGCCCCTTTTCGAACAGATAGGTGGTGTAGGAGCCGGCCGGCATTTTCTCTTTACGATCGAGAAGCAGCGCGTAGAGCCCATCCAGAGAGAAGGGAGCTTCGGCCTGTTCTGCCTGAGGTGTCTCTGTCTTCGGTGCCTCGTAGAGCGGACGAAAGAAGCAGCTTTCCTCTCCGGTGTGACAGGCCGGTCCGTCTTTTTTGACCTCGACGGTGAGAGCATCGCCGTCGCAGTCGGCAAGGATCCGGACGATGTGCTGATAATTGCCGGAGGTTTCGCCTTTGAGCCAGAGTTCTGCGCGGGAGCGGGACCAGAAGCAGGTGAGCCCCCGTTCCATGCTGACCGAAAGGCTTTCACGGTTCATATACGCGAGTGTCAGAACCTGCTTGCTGTCGGCATCGACGACTACGGCAGGAATGAGCCCCTTCTCGTCAAATTTGAGATCGCTGATCTGTAACATAGTATCACCTCACAGGAATTTGATTGCGGGCCAGTACCCGTTTGAGCTGAGCAATATCCACCTCTTTGAAATGGAAAACCGAAGCGGCAAGACCTGCCGTAACGGCGGGCAGGGTGCGGAACAGATCGAGGAAATGATCGATGCAGCCGGCCCCGCCGCTGGCGACCACGGGGAGGCGGACATGTGCGGTGATCTGCGCCAGGAGCGGAAGATCAAAGCCCTGCTTCATGCCGTCGGTGTCGATGCTGTTGACCACGATTTCCCCGGCACCGTGCTCGGCACCGTAGACCGCCCACTCGATGGCATCGAGACCGGCGTCGATGCGTCCACCGTGGGAGAAGACATGAAAGGCATCGCCGACGCGCTTGACGTCCATGGAAAGAACGACGCACTGATCGCCGTAGCGCTTTGCGGCCTCTCCGATGATACGCGGATCGGCAATGGCGCCGGAATTGACGCTGACCTTGTCGGCACCGCTTCTGAGAACGCGGTCGAAATCCTCCAGCGAGCGGATACCGCCGCCGACCGTGAGCGGAATGAAAATCTCTCCGGCGACCCGGCGTAGCAGATCGGTGAAGAGCGAGCGCCCCTCATAGGTGGCGGTGATGTCGTAGAAGACGAGTTCGTCGGCGCCGCTTTCGTTATAGAAGCGCGCAAGCGAAACGGGATCGTCCACCTCGCGGATGCCCGCGAAGTTAACGCCTTTGACCACGCGGCCGTCGCGGATATCGAGGCAGGGAACAATTCTTTTAGCGAGCATGGCAGGTATCACCTCCGGCAGCAAGAATGGCCTGTGCAAGATCCAGCCGGCCGCTGTAAAGCGCCTTTCCGAGAATGGCGGCATACACGCCCATGCTGTCGAGCGTGCGTAGCTCTTCGTAGGAGGCAATGCCGCCGGAGGCAACGATCCGGAGCCCGGGAATGGTGCACAGACGGCGATAGGCGTCCAGATTGGTGCCGGCGAGTGTACCGTCGCGGGAAATATCGGTATAGATCAGGGTACCGACGCCTGCCTCACGCAGCGCAGAGCAGAAGGAAAATGCATCTACTTCACTGACTTTAATCCACCCGTGTGTTGCGACCCGCCCGTTGACGGCATCCACGCCGACCGCGATGGCATTCCCGAAGGTGGCAAGCGCCTCACGCAGGAAGGCAGGATTTTCCAGTGCAGCGGTACCGAGGATCACGCGGTCGGCGCCGGCATCCAGATAGCGGCGTATACGGTCGGCATCGCGTATGCCACCACCCACCTCGGCATGAAGTCCGGAGGATTGCAGCAGATCGCGAATGACCGCAAAATTGGAGGCTGTGCCGTCTTTGGCGCCGTCCAGATCGACAATATGAAGATGGGAAGCACCGGCATCTGCGAAACTGCGTGCGGCGTCGCGCGGGGTCATACGGTACACGGTGACCTGATCGTAATCGCCGCGCAGGAGGCGGACCACATGCCGGTCTTTGATATCAATGGCAGGGAAAATCAGCATAACGACCTCATATCTCCGAAAAAGCGCGCAGGATTCCAAGTCCTGTTTCACCGCTTTTTTCGGGGTGGAATTGCGTACCGAAAACCGAGCCGGACTGAACAGCACCGGTGACAGGAATGCCGTACTCGGAGGTGGCAATCACCGATTCTTCACAGTCCGTGGCATAAAAGGAGTGGACATAATAGACATATTCCCCCTCCCGTGTGTAGCGGAAGAGCGGGGAAGGCTTCGGGAAGCGGAGCGCGTTCCAGCCCATATGCGGGATACGGAACTCGGGACCGAGCACCTCCGCAAGCGGCACTACGGAACCCCGGAGCAGTCCGAGCCCTGTATGCTCACCGTATTCGTAACTGCGCTCAAACAGAAGCTGCATGCCGAGGCAGATGCCGAGGAGCGGTTTGCGCTGCGCCTGATCAAGAAGAAGAGGAACCAGGCCGGTATCGCGCAGCCGGGCCATGGCATCGCCGAAAGCACCGACGCCGGGCAGGATAATGCGGTCTGCTCCGCGGATCTGTTCCGGATCGGCCGTCACTGCCGCTTCTTTCCCAATCCGGCGCAGAGAACCGAGCAGCGAGTAAAGATTTCCCACACCGTAATCGATGATGGCAATCATAGGAGAACCCCCTTGGTGCTGGGCAGTGCATCGCCGCGTTCGGGATCCGGCCGGAGCGCGCGTCGCAGCGCGCGGCTGAGGGCCTTGAAGGCGGCTTCGAGAATGTGGTGGGTATTGCTGCCGGTCAAAAGGCGCATATGCAGATTGATGGCGGCTTCCCGGACGAAGGCGCGCAGGAATTCTTCGAGCAGCTCGGTATCGAAATCCCCCACGCGCGGGGAGGGAATGCGGACATCAAAGCCAAGATACGCCCGTCCGCCGAAATCCACCGCGCAGAGCATCAGCACCTCATCCATGGGCAGGAGGATGTCGCCGTACCGTGAAATGCCGCACGCATCCCCGACGGCATCGCGGAAGGCGCGTCCGAGACAAAGTCCGATATCCTCGGTGATGTGGTGTGCATCGACCTGCGTGTCTCCCCTGGCGCGGACGGTGAGCGCGAAGCAGCCGTGGTGCGCAAAGAGGGTCAGCATATGATCCAGGAATCCGACGCCGGTTTGAATTTCGGAACTGCCGCCGTCAAGTCCGAGCGAGAGAAAGATGTCGGTTTCGTTGGTTGTACGGTGAATTTCAGCGCTACGCATGGGAGGCCTCCTTTTCGATATCCCGAACGGCATCGAGCAGCGTCTGCATTTGCGTATCGGTGCCGACCGTAATGCGGATAGAGTCGCGGATTCTCGGATCCGGCAGATGCCGGACGAGGATGCCGCGCTTTTTCAGTTCTTCATAGAGTGCCGCCCCGGGAAGGCGCGGCGAACGCGCAAGGAGAAAATTGGCGCGGCTGGCGGTGAGAGAATAGCCCATCGCCCGCAGTGCGTCGGCCGTGGCATCGCGCGTATTTGCAATGCGCGCGGTACAGGACCGGAAGTATGCGTCGTCACGCATGGCGGCCGCGCCGGCCAGCAGGGAAAGACGGTTGAGATTGTAGGGATTGAAGGAAAAACGGAGGCGGTTGAGGTCTTCGATGAGCGCGGCATCCCCGATGGCAAAGCCGATCCGCGCGCCGGCCAGATTGCGGGATTTGGAGAAGGTGCGGGTTATGAGGAGATGCGGGTAGCGGCGGATCAGCGGGAGAACGCTCTCGCCGCCGAAATCGATATATGCCTCGTCGACGATGACCGGGCGGTCGGTGCGCCGGAGCAGCGCCTCAATCTCACAGGGGGGAAGATAGAGCCCGGTTTGCGCATTGGGATTGGCAAAGACGATGCTCTCCCGGGTGGAGCCGTAGGGAGCCAGATCGAGCGACAGATCGGGCGAGAGCGGGATCTGTCGGTAGGGAATTCCGAAGAAGGCAGCGAAGACGGGATAAAAGCCGTACGAGACATCGGGCCCGACGAACCCGTTTTCGCCGTAGGCATGGAAGGCGAAGGCCAGGACCTCGTCACTGCCATTCCCGACGAAAACCTGCTCGGGGGAGACGCCGCAGGCCTGTGCGATGGAGGCGACCAGATCCGAGGCGGAAGGATCCGAGTAGAGCCGGAGATCCTGTACCTCTTTCCGCTGGATGGCATCCATGACGCCGGGCGCCGGCGGGAAGGGGGATTCATTGGTATTAAGTTTGATGTAAACGGCATTCCGGGGCTGCTCCCCTGGGGTGTAAGGCTGAATGCCGGAGAGGGCAGAAGAGAAGAAGCGGCTCATGATTCCTCCTCAAAACGGACCAGGACACTTTGCGCGTGCGCATCGAGACCTTCACGGTGTGCGAAGTTTGCAATTTTGTCACGTGCCTCGGCAAGTGCCTCTTTGGAATAATAGAGGTAGGAGGTTTTTTTAACGAAATCGTCCACCGAGAGCGGAGAGGCAAAGCGTGCGCTTCCGCCGGTGGGGAGGGTGTGGTTGGTGCCGGCAAAATAGTCACCGACCGGCTCCGGGGTATATTTTCCGAGGAAGACCGAGCCTGCATTCCGGATGGAGGGCAGGAGCGGGAAGGGGTCGTCCACCATGACCTCAAGATGCTCAGGAGCAATGGCGTTTGCAACATCGATGGCGGCGTGGATATCGGGCACAAGGAGGATCTTTCCGACGGTATCGATGGAGGCTCTTGCGATATCGGCGCGAGGCAGGAGCGGAATGCGTCGTTCAAGCTCGTCGCGGACGGCCTCGGCGAGTTGGGCGCTGGTGGTGACGAGGACGGCGGCGGCAAGCTTGTCATGCTCGGCCTGGGAGAGGAGATCGGCGGCCACATGGACCGGATTGGCGGATGCATCCGCGATGATCAGGATTTCGCTCGGGCCGGCAATCATGTCGATGGAGACCTTGCCGAAGACCAGTTTTTTTGCCAGCGCAACGAAAATATTGCCCGGTCCGACGATTTTATCGACCGGTGGAATGGATTGCGTACCGTAGGCAAGAGCGGCGATCGCCTGTGCGCCGCCGCAGCGGAAGACGCGTCTGACGCCGCAAAGCCTGGCGGCGGCGAGGATTTCGGGTGCGACCTTTCCGTCCCGTCCGGCCGGTGTGGTCATAATGATTTCCTCCACGCCGGCGATTTTGGCAGGCACGGTATTCATGAGGACGGTAGAGGGATAGGCGGCGGTGCCACCTGGCACATAAATCCCGACGCGACGGATAGGAGAATATTTCTGCCCGAGGACGATGCCCTTTTCTTTTTCAAAGCGGAATCCCTCGCGGAGCTGATGGCGGTGGAAGGCTTCGATATTGTCCCTGGCCTCGCGCAGGATGGCAAGAAAGCGGTCATCCACGGCACGGCAGGCCGCATCGATTTCCTCGGGAGGAACTTCAAGCGCTTCGAGGGAAGGGCAGTCAAAGCGGCGGGTGTAGCGAAGAACGGCCTCGTCCCCGTTTGCAAGGACGTCGGCGACGATCCTGCGCACCGTGTCCTCATATTCGGTATAGCTCTGGATTTCCCGGTTGAGGATCTCGCGGACATCGATATTTTCATAGATCCGAATCATGTTGCAGAACTCCTTTGATCTTGTTGACGACGCGGAGGATCTCTTCCTCCTTGAAGCGGTAGGCGGATTTGTTGGCGATGAGCCTTGCGCTGACGGGGAAAATTTCTTCCAGCACTTCCAGTCCGTTCTCGCGGAGGGTGGTGCCGGTTTCGACGATGTCGACGATGACATCGGAGAGGGCAAGAACCGGAGCGAGCTCAATGGAGCCGTTGAGCTTGATGATTTCGATCTCACGGTTTCTGCCGGAATAGAATTCGGCAGCGACGCGCGGGTACTTGGTCGCGACGCGGAGCGGTCGGTCAAATTCTTCCCGGAACTCGCGGGGGCCGGCCACCGCCATGCGGCAGCGTCCGAAGCCGAGATCCAGCAGCTCGTAGATATCGGCATTGCCCTCGCGCAGCACATCCTTCCCGACCACACCGATATCCGCGGCGCCGTACTCGACATAGATGGCGACATCGGAGGGCTTGACGAGGAAGTACTTGACACCGGCGTCGCGGTTGAAGAAAATGAGCTTACGTGTATCCGAGAGCAGATCGGGGCAGTCATACCCCATGGAGGCGAGCAGACGATAGACCTTCTCGCCAAGCCGGCCCTTGGGAAGCGCAATATTCAGCATGCAGACACCTCCTTGACCTCCCGGGGACGGAGGCCTTCCGGGAGTTGGGGCTCTATGCGCACCGACCGTCCCCGGCTCCGTTCGGCTTCGGCGCAGGCGAGAACTTTTTCCGGGGGCGTATCCGGGTGATAGAGTAGTAGCAGATCACAGTCATAGGAGCGGGATTGCTGAAGGGGCGCAAGGTCCGAAAGATAGAGAGCGAAGCCCATGGCGCCGACCCCCGGACGGAACTTGCAGGAAAGGCGGTCGTAGCGTCCGCCGGACAGGACATGCCGGTGAATGCCATCGATGTAGCCCTGGAAGATAATCCCGTTATAATAGTCGCTGTCATTCATCATGGAGAGGTCGAGCCGGACACGATCCGAAAGGCCGCAGGCATGCAGTCCGTTCCAGACGGTCTGGAGCTCACGGACGGCCTCCTCGGTATCGGGCATCGCGAGGGACCGGATCTGCGCAAGGGCATCCGGAACGGCTCCGTCCACGGCGGAGAGCGCGGCCAGCTGTCCGGCAGCAGCGGGGTCCACATGACCGTTCTCGCACAGGGCGAGCAGATCGTGCTGATTTTTTTCGCGGATACACCGCAAAAGCTCCGCGCGCAGACGGGTATTGCCGCAGGCCGCGCGGTCAAGGGCCGCGGCGGTAAGCCCCATATGCGAGAGGCAGAGGACAAAACGGTCTGAAACGGCGGAGAGCGAATGCAGCGCACAGCTCAGGACATCGAGCGTAGCAACCGGGTCGATGCGACCGAGCATTTCAAGACCTACCTGATGGATTTCGCGGAACTCGTGCGTGCGGGGCTCCATACGGTAAACGCTCTCGGTGTAATAGAATTTTTCTCCGGCGAGCGGCGTGGCCTTGCTGTTTTTGACAATGGAAAGCGTAACGTCCGGCTTGAGCGCGAGGAGCTTCCCGTTCGGGTCATGGAAGGTGATCACGGCTTCGCTGGTGAGAAAATCCTTGTTTTCCAGGTAGAGGGAATATTCCTCGAACTTCCGCATTTTATAGAATCGGAAGCCGGCGCGTTCATAGATTGCGCACAGATCCCTGGTCAGGTCATTGAAGGAATTCATGCAGGGCTTTCCTCCTTGCGGCTTTTTTCTGACGTGTCATCCAGGCGTGAGAGAACGCGGCGATAGCCGAGATCGGCACGCAGGCATTTGCTGACGCGCGTGAGGGTGGCGCTGGAAATGCTGATACGATCGGTGACCTCCTGATAGGTAAGACCGTGCATGAGAAGCCTGGCGGCCTCTACGCGCTGCGCCATATATTCGACTTCTTTGGGCGTACAGAGGTCCTGGAGGAAGAGAAGGGTTTCCTCCGGATCCCGAAGCGATAGGAGCACCTCGCACAACTGCCGGGTCATGCGGGCGCTGTCAGATCGATCCATTCTGAATCTCCCTTCGCAGATAGGAATGCATTTTGGGATATTATACATCATCGCGCTAAATTTGTAAAGGGGGAGGACAGGTTTTCTTTAAGATTTTGAGGGGTTTTGACACAAAAAACAAAAAGCCGCCAGGGGAAGTGGCGGCGATGTGGGGAAAAATAGAGGATTACAGTCCGAACAGAAACGCGACCGAGTGTACGGAAAAGCAGAGGAGGAGGCCGAAGGCGGTAGGGAGCGCGGCCGCGAGAAAGACATCACGCAGGCGACCGGTTTCCTTCCGTATGGTGAGCAAGGTCGTGGAGCAGGGCCAGTGGAAGAGTGAGAAAAGGAGAAAACTGAGTGCCGTAACGGCAGACCAGCCGTTCGCGGAAAGGATCGCATACAGATCGGCGGCACTTCCGGTATCGGAAAGTGCGCCGCCGGCCGTATAGGCCATGAGGACGATGGGGAGCACGATTTCGTTGGCGGGGAAGCCGAGCAGAAAGGCAAGGAGAATCACGCCATCCAGCCCGAGGAGAACGGCAAAGGGATCGAGGAACGCGGCCGCGCGTGCGAGGAGCGAAATACCGTCGATGTAGGTATTGGACAGGATCCAGATGACGGCACCGGCCGGTGCTGCAACGGCAACGGCGCGCAGGAGTACAAAGAGGGTGCGGTCAAAAACCGATCGGATCAGGATCTGCAACACACGGGGCCGACGATACGGAGGCAATTCCAGGGTAAAGGAAGAGGGCTCACCGTGCAGAAGCGTGCGGGAGAGGAGCCAGGTAGCCAGGAATGTCATAGCAACGGAGAGAAGAACAAACAACGTGAGAAAAGCAGCGGAGGCAAGGGAGGAGGAAAGTCCGATCCCCGTGCCGACAAAGAAGATCCCGATCAGGGTAAGAAGGGTGGGGAATCTTCCGTTGCAGGGAACGAAGGCGTTGGTAAGGAGCGCCAGCTTTCTTTCTCTTGGGGAATCAATGATGCGGCATCCTACAACGCCGGCGGCGTTACAACCGAACCCCATACACATCGTGAGGGCCTGTTTTCCGCAGGCAGAGCAGCGACGGAATGGGCGGTCGAGATTATAGGCAACGCGAGGCAGATACCCGATATCTTCGAGCAAAGTGAAGAGCGGAAAGAAAATGGCCATAGGCGGCAGCATGACCGAAACGACCCATCCGGTGACGCGGAAGACCCCGGTAACAAGGATACCGTGCAACCAGAGGGGCGCACCCCAGGCGGCGAAAAGACGGTCCAGGCCGTCTTCGGCCAGCGCAAAGCCATAGGAAAGCCAGGAGGAAGGGATATTGGCGACCGTAACCGTGAGAAAGAAAATAAAAACCAACAGGGCGAGCATGATGGGAAATGCAGAAAATTTTCCGGTGAGGACGCGGTCGATGCGACGGTCCCGATCGCCGGTATCGGCGCGGGAGGTGTGAACGGCATCGCAGCAAAGGATCTCCGCCTGTCGGACGATGGTGGAAGCGATGGCTTCTTCATAGGCTGCCGCGTCGATTCCGCAGGCAGCAAGAGTCTGCTGTGCGGAGACCCGTGCGTCGCGAAGCGCGGGAGTATCGGGAATATTCCCGGAGATTTTGTCTTTCAGCTCCTCGTCTGACCCAAGCAGGCGCAGCGAGAGAAACAGAGAAATGTCTGGCCGCCCGGTCAGATCGGCTACGGTTTCTGAAAGACCGGCGACGGCTTGCAGAATATCTGGCGGATACGGGAGAGAGAGCAAAGGCTGTTTCTCTGTCGTAAAAAGCCGGTCCAGCGCGGCGAGCAAAGTGGCAAGGCTGTGCGGATCAGTGGCGCTTGTTCCGACGACGGGGACACCGAGCCGCTGAGAAAGGAGAGAGAGGTCGATCGAAATTCCCTTGCGTGCCGCTTCATCCATCAGATTGACACAAACGATTACCCGGTCGCAGATTTCCCGGATCTGGAGTACCAGATTGCAATTGCGTTCGAGGCAGGTGGCATCGCAGACGACGATGGTGGCATCGGCACCGCCGAAGCACAGGAAGTCCCGTGCCACCTGCTCCTCGGCCGAATGCGCGAGCAGGGAATAGGTACCCGGCAGATCGACAAGCAGGTATTCGCATGCATCCGTGCGGCAGAAGCCCTGGGCGCAGGCGACGGTTTTTCCGGGCCAGTTTCCGGTATGCTGATGCATGCCGGTAAGTTGATTGAATATCGTGCTTTTCCCTACATTGGGATTGCCGGCGAGTGCGATGACTCTGTCCGCCGGGGAGCGGCGGCAGGCAGCGGTGCTTGTGTCGGCGGCGCCGTGTCCCACCGAGCGGTATGTCAGTCCCATAGTCCGAAAACCTCCGGATTTCCCTGTATTACACGACCCGCGGATGAGGAGATAGCGCGGCGTACAGTACAGTGTATGCGGGAGAATGGAGCAGGACACGGTACAGGCAATATACGCACCGGAAAAAGACATGCATGGTATATGTGGAAACCGCGTCGGGGAAAATGCGATCCGTGTAGTAGGATTCCGCACAGGCGGCAGAACACGCGGTAGCAGAAGCGCCTATTCCGTAGTACGGTATACAGTGGTTTATACCGACATTTTTTTGCTTTTGCACGTGTGATAAAAACCGGGGTAACAGCACTGAAAAACCCGGCAACAAGAGGCATCCGTCACCCCGGGAAAACACAGGAAAAAAGTTGTACAGGCGGGAGGTTTACAGAAATTTCGGAATTTATAGAGATCCTTCGTGAAAAAAAGAAAGCCCGGCTATCAGCATGTGATAACCGGGCTCACTCGACATTGTATCTGACAGGCGGTATG
>CALWTT010000091.1 GCA_944384545.1 uncultured Clostridia bacterium
CAGATCCCTGAGATAGCAGGCTTGACCGTGTGTTCCACCTTTCTCTTGAGCGGCTCGGATCCAAATCCGGGCTGCTTTTTGTAAAAACAAAAGTCTACCAAAAATGTAATTTTGGTTGACAATCCCTTTCCGTCACCCCCCTCTCCATCGGTACCCCTACCACTCTTGCACAAAAACACCCAACGGTTGGGTATCACACCTCCCATTCCGTCCCCGCACATGCCTCTGCTTTTCCTATATTTTGTACTGCCATGGCTGCTTTTTCGGCCCGCATTCCTTTGCAGTATCCCTTGCATCCATTCCTGTATTTTCACTTTTTCCTGTTTTAGCGAAAAAGGTAAAAAATTGTAATACCTTTGTATTTATAAATTGTCAAGCAAAATAATAAGATTGTATTGTAATGCTGTACTTTTGCGATGGTTTTTATGCTGAATGAAAGAATCAAACATCTGCGCCTGTCACGTAGCATCCGTCCGGTAGATCTGGCCAGAAGCCTGCATGTTACCAAACAAAGCATTTCCCATTGGGAAAATGATACTATACAGCCTTCTGGGGAGATGCTCACACATCTTGCCAGATTTTTCTCTGTAACAACCGACTATCTCCTCGGCCTGGACGACCGCCAGTTTCTCGAAGTCACCGACCTGACGGATCTTCAGATTGTACATATTCAACAGGTGATTGCCGATATGCAGGCTTTGCAGAAAAACGCCTGACTGGATTCCCGCAGAAAAACGACCGCCTTCGGACGGTCTTTTTTGCCTGCTCTTTCCTCAGAAAATTCCGATGTATGTACCGGCCATAGAATCCGACACTTTCCATATCCGGACATACCCTCCATTTCATACGCAGCGTTATGCTTTCCCGGCCCGCTGTCCTCCCATTGTATCTTTGCAGAAAAACCGCTCTGCCTGATGCCCATAAAAATCATAAACCGCAGAGAAGAAAGTACTCCTCTGCGGTTTTTATCCTATCGGCTGCATGACTGCTCCGTCAGACATGTCAACAATAATACAGAAAGGCACGTAACGCATCCGCATCCACGACAAAAGGCCCGTAACTGCGTCACGGGCCTCCTGACTCTTTGGAAAATGACAGCGCCTCTCTCTATGGCTCACTTTTCCGGCGCTTCACCCGGTGCTTCCGGTGCCGTTTTGCTCTCCGACACAGGCACCTGCTCCGGTGCAGCTCCTGCCTCGGCGGCTCGTGCCTTCCCGGATACCATGGCACCGGCCGCCGCCCCGCCGAGCAGGGATGCAATATCGATCCCGGTCGAGGCACGGATCCCCTCCACGATCTGGCTTGTCGAGCTCATCACATCTCCCACCAGCTGGGAGGCATTGCCGCTTCCGTACATCACAATCCGATCGGTCTTCTCCAGCGGCGCCGCTGCGTTCCGTACCACCTCCGGCAGTGCGTTCAGATACATCTCGAGCACCGATGCCTCGCCCATCTTCTTCTGGGCTTCCGCCTTCTTCTCGATCGCATCCGCTTCTGCAAGTCCTTTTGCCCGGATTCCTTCCGCTTCCTGCTCCATCGCATAACGCATAGCGTCCGCTTCCGCACGTCTGGCTTCCGCCTCACGCATCGCCTCGTATTGCTCCGCATCCGCCTCCCGCTGACGCCGGATCAGCGCCGCTTCCGCTTCCTGCTCCGCTTTGTACTTCATCGCATCCGCCTGCTTCCGGATCTCTGCGTCCAGCTGCCGTTCTTTCAGTGCGATTTCCTTCTCCGCCAGCTCCGCTTCCTTCTCCTTCCGCGCAATGTCCGCTTCGGTACGTGCGATCTCTATCGTCTTGCGCTGGTTCTCCTCCTGGATCGAATACGCCGCGTCTGCCTCCGCACGCTTGGTGTCCGCCAGCACGCGCATATCTGCCTGCTGTACCGCCAGCGCCGCATTCTGCTCTGCGACCTTCTTCTCCGCTTCCACCCGCACCGCGTTCGCTTCCTCCTGCGCCTGCGCCGTCGCAATCGCAATGTCCCGCTGGGCGTTCGCCTTCGCAATCTGCGCCGTCTTCCGGATCTGCTCCACGTTGTCGATACCCATGTTCTCGATGGTGCCCGCTCCGTCCTTGAAGTTCTGAATGTTGAAGTTCACTACCTCAATCCCAAGCTTCTCCATGTCCGGCACTACGTTCTCCGTGATCTTTTTCGCCACGCCCTGCCGGTCCTGCACCATCTCCTTCAATCCGACCGAGCCCACAATCTCACGCATATTGCCTTCCAGCACCTGCGTTACAAGGCTTACCAGTTCGTTCTGCCGCATGCCCAGCAATGCCTCCGCCGCACGCGAAAGAAGCTCGGGATCCGACGAGATCTTGATGTTCGCCACCCCGTCTACCGATACGTTGATGAACTCGCTCGTCGGTACCGCTTCCGTCGTCTTTACGTCTACCTGCATCACGCGCAGCGACAGACGATCCACCCGTTCAAAAAACGGGATGTGCCAGCCGGCTCGCCCGATCAGAATCCGCCGTTTCCGCCGCAGACTGGATATGATGTACGCCGTGTCCGGCGGTGCTTTCAGATACCCGACAACCAGCAGCAGCAATACCACCGCCGCAATCCCAAGTCCGATATACAAGTAGATCTCCATGTGTCAACTGTCCTCCTCGTTCCTCTACTGATTTCTGTTTTGTATCACCTTATATATGCACGGACCGCAGACTTTCTCCGGCCGATGATCAGCACAGTGCCCCCTCCTGCAGACGCGCTATCTCACGCGCCGCCGCCTCCGCAAGATCCGACGGCAGAACTCCGTACTCCGAATATTCCCGGCCAAGACGCTCTCCGGCCAGTCCGTGCAGGCATACAGCCGCACACGCCGCTTCGTATGTATCTATGCCCTGCGCCAATAATCCCGTCAGAAGACCCGCCAGCACATCCCCGCTTCCGCCTTTGCTCAGCGCAGGACTCCCCGTGGGATTCACCCACACCCGGCCATCCGGACACGCAATTACGCTGTCCGCGCCTTTCAATACCAGTACCGCTCCGGTCTGCTCCGCGTATGCCCGTGCATGACCGCTCCGGTCCTCCTGTATTTCCTTTACGGATATCCCGGTCAGGCGACTGAATTCCAGCGGATGCGGCGTCAGCACAACCACCCGCTTTGCACCGTGCAGACAGTATGCACCGTGATCTTCTTCCTCCGCCAGCATGTTCAGACCGTCCGCATCCAGCACAAGCGGTACGCCCGGCATCGCAAGCAGCTCGCGCAGCACCGATACAAACCGATCGGTCTTTCCTCTTCCGATGCCGCATCCGATCAGAATCGCTCCTCCCGTCTGCTGCTCCGAAAGAAACGCCGCATACGTCGCCGGCTCTTCCGACAGCGGCGGCATCACCCGTCCGATCACCTCCGGCAGTCGCACCCGCACAGGAAGCAACACCTCCTGCGGCGCCAGTAAATACACCAATCCCGCTCCTGCACGCACCGCTCCTCCCGCCGCAAGCAGTGCTGCGCCAGGATACGAAGACGAACCGCAACAGAGCACTGCTTTACCGTACGTGCCTTTATGGCTCTCCCGTGCACGCCGGACAAAAATTCCCCGTAAAAATGCCTCCGCCTTTGTGCGCGCCTCTTCTCTCGCTGTCTCTATCTGCAATATGCACGCCCCCTGTTTCCATATTTTCCGGTCCCGGAGCTTCCTCCGCTCCCGCTTCCCGCACGTCCCGGACTTTCCGTTCCTTCTTCTTTCGTATTTCCCTTCTGCTTCTCATTGTAGCATATCTCGCAGCCAATTGCAAGAGATGGTTATCTTTTACAAAAAAACTCTTTACAACGCTGTTCTTTTGTGCTATAATGTATAATGTAAACAGATCCATTCTCGTATGCAAGGAGGTTCCTATGTCGCAGCATCTGATTGTTACTATTGCTCGTCAGCATGGAAGCGGCGGCCGGGAGATCGGTATGCGCCTCGGCGAATTGCTCGGCTGTAAAATCTACGGACGTGAACTCATTGCCATGTCCGCCGAACAAAGCAATATGAGCGAGGAGGCTTTGCGCCGCGTCGATGAAACAGCCGCCGGCAGCCTGCTCTATACCCTCGCTATGGGCTCCAGTGCCTATGGGGTGCACCCCCCTCTTGGCTATCATATGCCACTCAATGATAAGCTCTTCTTTCTCCAATCCGAGCTCATCCGTAAAATCGCCGAACGTGAAAACGCCGTTTTCATCGGTCGCTGCGCCGACTATGTACTCCGCAGTCACCCCTGTATGCTCAGCGTTTTCGTTTACGCCGATGAAAAATGCCGTGTCCGCCGTATCATGGAACGCGAACAGTTGCCCGAAAATAAAGCCATGGATATGATGAATAAAGTCGATCACAGACGTGCGTCCTACTATAATTTCTATACCGGTCAGAAATGGGGCCGCTATGAAAATTATTCCCTCGCCGTCAATTCTTCCGTCCTCGGCATCGACGATACCGCCAAGATGATCGCAGATTTTGCGCTCTCCATGAAATATAAGAAAAACAAGCAAAACACCGATCCTTCTTAAACCTGCACCGTTTTGCTATCTATATATATGTATAACAAAGGGGGCTTTTGGCGCACCTGCGATAAAGCAGATTGTAATGCAAAACCCAACTGACAAAGTAAAATTTGTGTGATACACTTATAATATGTCTGTACTATTTTATCGACAAGCAGTAAACTACGGATTACAAAAGGAGTGATTTATTCTGTATCAGATTGGAATATCTTCTTGCAGTGAGGATTTGACCGAAGCCTTGTTTGCCGACTACAAAAAAGCAGGCGTACAGGCAATTGAAATATCCTTTGGACATAAGCTCAACAAGGACCTCGATTATGCAGAGATTAAACGCCTTTCCGACATCTACGGCATCGAGTTATGGTCATATCATCTGCCGTTTTGTCCCTTTTCAGAACTGGATCTGTCACACCCCGATCTCTGTGATCACACGGTAGAGTACTTTAAGGGGTTGATCAAAGAGGGCAGTTCTATAGGCATCAAGCGATTTGTCGTGCATTCCAGCGGCGAACCCATTTGCGACGAGCAGAGAGCTACTCATCTTGAGTGCTCCAAGAGATCCCTTGCCCGTCTTGCCGAGTATGCAGATCGTTTTAATGGAATTATCTGCGTAGAGAATCTTCCGCGCTCTTGCATAGGGCGCAATTCCGAGGAAATGCTCGAATTGCTTTCTGCGCATGAGAATCTCCGCTCCTGTTTTGATACCAATCATCTGCTTTCTCTCGAAAAGCCACATGAATACATTCGCAAGATCGGAAATCGGATCGTTACGCTTCACATCTCTGATTATGATTTTCTTGACGAGCGTCATTGGCTTCCGGGAGAAGGAGATATCGACTGGCAGAAGCTTTACCAAGCTCTGTGTAAGATTGGCTACAACGGTGTTTGGATGTACGAACTAAGTCTTGAATCCCCTCAGTCCATCGTGCGCGAGCGCGAACTCACCCGTTCCGATTTTGTTATCAACGCCCGAGAGATTTTCGAAGGCAAACCTCTGACCGTTCGCGGAACACGTATCGAAGGGTTGGTAGATTGGATCGAAAGGTATAGAAAAACGCAACAGAAGAAGGCTTTTTAAAAAGGAGCATGACTTGTTTTATCCCTTAGTCCTTGGGCTTTTGTGTCTACAAAAGCAGTGCTTGTCAGGAAAATTGACAAGACATAGATGAACATAACCGGCTTCCTCCGGGAGGGAGCTGGCGCCGAAGGCGACTGAGGGAGAACGCGTTACCATAAAGTTTGTACAGAGTCAATGTCACTCAGGCTCCTTCCACCGCTATCGCGGTCCCCCTTTCTCCCGGAGGAAGGCTATGTTGCCGCCCGACAGTATGGAAAAGGAGTACGAACAAAATTGTTCGTACTCCTTTTGTTTTTGCGGTTGGTAAAACCTGCTTTACGGAAGGCACCCCTTCAGTCCCCTTTTTTGCTTGTCACTGGATTCTCAATAGGACTCCTTCCCTGATGTCAGCCCTTGAACAGCGTTACCATTTCTTCCAGAAGACTGTCATCCAATCCCACTACTACCGGGATCAATAGGCAACTTCCATTGATCACATCCACTTCCTGAGTACTCTGAAACAGCGCTTTCATGTCCTCTTCCTCCATGTACTTGGACAACGCTTCACGAGCATCCGTCTCAGACCCGAATTCCACAATCACCGCGTAGCGCAAGGTTCCGCTTAATATCTTGCCCGCTTTCAGAATATGTACCGTGCAAGACACGTCTCCCTCTTCTCCCAGATCCGTTGCAAAATTCAGATAATTGTTTCCATCCTCATCTGTTGTGTCTACTACCTCGTATCCGGCATCCAGAAAACGTTTTTCGATTGTACCGTAGCCGCCACAGGACGCAAATGAAAGAACCATGACGAGCACCAGTAATACGGCTATCCCTGTCCCAACTGCTTTTTTCATGATTTTTCTCCTTTCCCTATTTTCGTGGGGTATTCTTATTATAACCATTCAATTTCAAACTGTCAACCCTTTTCGGAGATATTTTATGCCCTGCGTTCGTTTTTTATTCGGCGCCTGCATCGGATTCGGAACATACGGGTGCTTCGGCATCCGCACTTTTTGCCGACGCTTCCCATGCCGCGCACAATGCCGCCGCCTCTTTCACAGATCCCAGTCGGTTACCATTTTGCACAACAAACCGGTACAGCCCCAGCGCTTCCTCCCGTCGTCCAAGCTTTTCATACAGGCGGCCAAGACGCATGCAGCTCTGTATCAGCATCCGCCGCTGCATCGGATTCCTGCGGCAGGACTCCACCTGCTGCACATACCGCTCCCGAAGTCCGCTGTATTCCCCGCGCACAAAGCGGTATTGATCCCGGATCGTTTCCACATATGCACCCAGTCCCTGCGCAAGCGGCTGCGGCAATTTCCCGTTTGCCAACACCTGCTCCAGTTCTTCGATGTGCGCCGGCACCTCTCCTACATCCTTTCCCACATGCAGCAGCAGTGTCGCATACTGCGCGCGGAAGATCAGCTTATCCAAAGGTCCCACCGGATAGTTCTGCATCCAGAGCCGCTGCATCTCCGCCAGCGCCTCCGCATACCGACCCTGCGCATCCATGCCTGTCGCATGCTCCATCAGCAACCGGAAGCGCTGCCGCGGCGGGAGCATCCCACGTCCCAATAAAAAGTCTATATCCGAAAGAAAACCATCCGGGTCGCACATGCAGTCCAATTTGTATGTCGCCTCCCGGTGGATGCGCTGCCCTATACTGCCCACCTGCATGATCATGATGGTGGCATAGGCAAAAAACAGAATATAGATGCTTATCCCTATGTTCCAGGCATGGTCTGCAAGACTGCACACAAAAAATACCGGCAGGATGGTCAGAAGTTCAAACAGAAAGGGGTGCTTGTATATCCACCGTCTCATTGCTCCGCCTCGCTTTCCTTTTCCTCGGTTCCGGATCCCGGCACTGCCGCCGTATCCGTTGCATGTTTTTTCACCAGCAATGTTCCGCTCAGCTCGGTCAGGATCACCGATACCAGCAGAATGCCACAACCGATATACTCGCGCTCACTCATGCGCTCCCCATACAGCAACGCGTCGCATACGCTTTGCCTTCTGCCTCTTGCGCGCACCGTCCCTCTATGGTATAATAGACTACGACACACACAACGCTTCTCCTCCGCTGCATACAGCGCACGCCGGCACCGCGCCGGGGTCCGGAGACGCAGAAAAAACGGATAGGCAAGCGTACAAAAACGCCTCAGATAAAGCATTCTGAAAATATGCCAATCAGAAAATACGTTCAGAAAAATATATAAAAAGCGGACCCGACGACGCGGGCCCGCGCAATGGTGGAGACAACTGGGCTCGAACCAGTGACCCCTTGCATGTCAAGCAAGTACTCTGACCAACTGAGCTATGCCTCCCCGACAGGGGATAGTATACCATATCCTGCCGCTTTTGACAAGTGGTTTTCCAAATTTTTTTCGGAGAGGAGATCGGCCGTGTATTACGACAATACAAGCGGACGGCTCTGCCTGTCGGCAGAGGAGGCGATTTCGCTTTCCCTGGCGCACCTCTCCCGGGAAAACGGAGCGGAGGACGCCGATCTGTTTCCCCAGCCTGTGGATCCCCCGCTCCGGCAGCGGCTGCTCGGCGACACTGAGCCCCTCACTCTCTCCCTCCTCCGGGAGGCTGAGGGGATCGGGTTCTCGATTTCCGTCGGGGTGGACCGGGAGGATGGCGATGGGATCCTCCTGCTGCGACGGCTTTCCTGCCCTCCGGAGGCGCCGTCGCAGCGCGTTCTGCGCCGCCTGCGCGGGGAGGCCTATCTGTGCGCCGCTGCCCTCTTCTCCCGCCGCCCCGACGCCGATTCCCTCTGCATCCGATTCCTTCTCCTCGGACCTCACAACGATCTTCCGGTCTCTTCCGAAGAATCCGTCCGGCGCAGCGCTGTCGATGCCTTCCTGGCCCGCCTCCTGCCCTGCCTCACCCGCTTCGCCGCCGAAGAGGCCGACCGCGTGCGGCGCAGGCTTCCCTCCTTCCGCAGCCTGCGCTTCCCCTTCCCCGAGGTGCGCAGCAGTCAGCGCCGTATGATGGAGGCCTTCTACACCGCCATCCGCCGCCATCAGCGCCTCTTTGCCTGCGCGCCCACCGGGACCGGTAAAACCGCCGCCGCCCTCTATCCTGCCCTCCGGGCGCTCGGCGAGGGACTGGCCGAGCGCATCTTCTACCTCACCCCCACCGGCACCGCCTCTGCCGTTGCCGCCACCGCCGCACATACCTTTGCAGACAATGGCGCTCTCCTGCGCGCCGCTCTCCTCACCGCAAAGGAACGCATCTGCCCATCCGGTATGCTCTGCCGTGATCCGATGACCCCCTGCCCGCTCGGACGGGTCCCGGGAAAACAGACCGATGCCGCCGTTGATGCCCTTCTGCGCGAGCAGCTCCCCCTGGCCTCCGACGGAGATTTCCGGCGCATCGCACACACCTTCGGTGTCTGCCCTTATGCACTCATGCTCCGCTATACCGCCTTCTGCGATCTGATCATCGGCGACTACAACTATCTGTTCGATCCGCATGTGGCGCTGCGCCGCTTCTTCGGCCGGCCCGGGAAATATATTCTTCTTGTCGATGAGGCGCACGATCTCCCGGACCGCATCCGACGTATCGCTTCTGCCGACCTTTCAACGCAGACCCTGTCTCCCTTTCTCACCCTCCTCGGCGAAGCGGACGACGACTCCGCCAAGGCTGCCGAAAGACTCCGTTCCACATTCGGGCTTGTTACGGCGCCGGATCCGGATGCCGACCGCCCGCTGCGCGCTCCCGGCGCCGGAAACGGATTCTTCCGCACCGAAGAGCATCCGCCCGCCGCGCTTCTTGCCGCGCTCCGCGATGCACTCCGTGCCGCCGATGCGCTCTGCGCAAACCGCGCGCTCCCCTTCCGCAAACGCTGTGCCATACGCGATGCTGCACGGCCTCTCCGCGATTTCCTGCAGGTCGCCGCGCACTATGACCGCCACTACCAAACCTTCTGTGAGAGGCGCGGCACACAGGACCTTGTCCGTCTGCTCTGCCTCCACCCCGCCGCGATCGCTGACCGCTGTCTGTCCTGCTGCGACAGTGCCCTGCTCTTCTCAGCTACCCTGCTCCCCCTCTCCTATTACCGTGCGGTGCTTGGCGACGCACGCGACAGCACAGAACTCCTCCTCGATTCCCCCTTTGCCTCCGAGCAGCTCTGCATCTGTCTTATGGACCGCATCAGCACGCGGTATGAGGACCGCGAGAGCAGCGCTGCGGAGATCGCACGCGCTATCGCGGCCATGACCGACGGAAAAACCGGCAACTACTTCGTTTTCTGCCCCTCCTATGCCTATCTTTCCACGCTCTGCCGCGCCTTCTGCGACGCCTTTCCGGACAGACTTGCACAGATGCAGCCGGCCTCCGCCGATCCGAAGGCGCGCCAGGACTTCCTTGCCGGCTTTTCCGAAAATCCTGCGCGCACACGGATCGGATTCTGCGTGACCGGCGGCGTATTCTCCGAGGGCATCGATCTGGCGGGCAGCCGCCTCATCGGCGCCGCCGTCGTCGGCGTCGGTCTGCCCTCCCCTTCGCCCGAACGCGACGCCATCGCTGCCTACTATCAGGAAATCTATGAGCAGGGGCGGGAGTTCGCCTATCTCTATCCCGGTATGAACCGCGTCCTGCAAGCGGCCGGTCGCGTCATACGCTCCGAGCAGGACCGCGGGGTCCTCGTCCTCATCGACGACCGCTTCCGCCTGCCGCTCTATCGCAGGATGCTCCCTTCGCTCTGGAAGGGAATCACCTGTGTCGGAAATCCCGACGCACTCCGCTTTGTCGTGCAGCGTTTCTGGAAGGACTCCGATTGAATACAGTTTCTCCCTCTGGATAAAGTCACGTGTATAAAGTCACGGCGGGCCGCAGGAGATCTCCTGCGGCCCGCCGTGTTTTTCCGCTTCCGGAGCACTTCACAGGTCCGTGATATCGTTCCCTTCCAGCGCTGCCATGCCGATCCGCAATGCGCGCGCCGCCGTCGCCCGCTCCTCCGCCGTTCCCGACGTCAGATGCGGAGAAATCGTCCGGTAAAATTCCCCACGGATGCTCAGATCCTTTTCCAGATAGTCGGTATCGTATACCGGTGAGGTGTTGTCGAAAAGTTCCAGCGCGTACAGACCCAGCATGCTCCCGTCGGCCTGCTTGGGCACCGAAAAATCCGGCGGCGTCGCTCCCGTGAAGATCACACGCAGCGCCGTATCCGCCCCGTAATGCTTCTGCTCCACTACCGCCTTGATCCGCCGCGCCACTTCCTGCTGGGTGCTCACGCCCGTCAGATTCACTTTCTCGGTCTGGTAACGACGCTTGGAAAGCTCCACACGCTCGGTCTGCAGCGTCCAGCCCTTCTCACTGCGCTGCGCTTTCCCCAGAATCACACCTCCGCGACCTGGCTCGTCATAGCTCCGTCCTTCCAGACAACCGCAATAGGCATACAGCGCTCCTGCCCCCACCGCCACCGGCGGCTGTGGTACATGCCGGTGTGCAAACGCCGCATACTGCGCGCCAAACCCTGCCACGTCCTCCTCCATCACCGGACCGTATCCCGACAGCGGCACCCCTATGTCGCAGTGGCCGCAGATCAGGTTCAGGCGCGCAGGATCCTCCGCGTGCCGGCCGGACAGGGGCGACATTTCCAGCCGCTCCGAACAGAACGCCCATCCGTATACCGCTGTATTCAGTTCCGGAAATACGAAGGACTGCAAGCCCTCCGTCGAATATACGTGCACGTTGGAAGGCAGCCGCCCCGATGCCCACAGGCTGTCCGCCGTGTACGGATCGTGATTCCCCGGCGCAATGACAATCTGACAGTGCGGGCAGGCTCCGAACTCGTCCAGCAACAGCTTCGTCGTCGCGCTCGTCCGGTACTCCCTGTCAAACACATCTCCCGCAATCAGCAAAAGATCCGCATGCTCCTCCCGGACAAGCTGCATCAGCTTCCCGAAGGTTTCCCGCATCTCACGCCGCCGCTCCTCGCTCTTCTCTATCGGCAGCCGCGAAAACGGACTGTCCAGATGCAGGTCTCCCGTATGGATAAACCGCACCGCCTGCCGCTCCGACGAAAATATCATATCCGTCCCTCTTTTCCTTCCGCTCGTTTTCCCATCCCGCTCTGTGCCCGCGTTTCTGCTCCCGCACGCATGTCCTGCGCAGGTCTTTCGCTTTTTTCCCCACGCGTTCTCTCCGCGCTTCCTGCCTTTGCGTGCTCTTTTGCGCTTCCTCTTGCTTTCTCTCGCTTTCTGCTGCTTTCAGTATAGCATTTTCGACGCCTTTTTGCAAGATACATGCAGAAATATCTTTTTTATACCCTTGATTCTGCCGCATTTTTATGCTATAATTTAGAAAAATTCGCCAGGACGCTTTTTCGCGTCGGGAGGTGCCTATGCTGGCTCTTGCGGTCAGAAATACGAGAAAACTCGTGCGTGCCATGGTCCGGGAACAGAATATCCGGCTCGGTCGCTTCTTCACGAAAAAGGAGCAGGCGGCGCTTATGGCTTCCCTGTTCACTTTGCCCACGTCTGAAACCGTCTCTGTCCTCGATCCCGGCGCCGGGACCGGAATCCTTTCCGCCGCCATCGCCGAACGGCTCGCCGCCTCCGGAAAGGTACAGGAGATCCGCCTCACCTGCTATGAGACAGATCCCCTCTTTCTCCCCATGCTCCGCGACAATCTCGAACGCATCCGGAAAAAATGCCGGCACGATTATCATGTCCGTATCTCCTATACCGTCCTCGAAGAAAATTACCTCCTCGCCCGCGCCGACCGCCTGCGCCCACGCGCTGCGGACAAGCAGCCCGCCGGAGAGTTCGATCTGCTCATCATGAATCCCCCACGCGCGCTCATGCAGACCGATTCCCCCGAATATACCGCCGCTCGCCGCCTGTGCAGCGGCGAGACCGATCTTGCCTTCCTCTTTGCCGCCGCTGCCGTTACCGACCTGCGC
Source organism: uncultured Clostridia bacterium (assembly GCA_944384545.1). GTDB lineage: Bacteria > Bacillota > Clostridia > Oscillospirales > CAG-272 > UBA1740. The sequence goes on from CALWTT010000091.1 coordinate 12,475, forward strand.
GCCGGCGGTGAGGCCGTCATGCTGCTGCCTGTCGTACTCTCCTCTGCTGCTTACCTTGAAAAAATCCGGCGCTTCCTCTTCTCCCGCACCGTCCTCACCGCCCTGCATCTTTTCCTCAACCGCTCCGACTCGGATCGCCTGCTCGACGACGCGCGCAAAAATATGATCCTTGCCCTCCGGCGCGATTCCCTGCCCCCGGAGCTCGTGCGGATCTCCACCTCCTACGGCGACAGTGCGGACATCCACACGCTCATGCGCGTGGATTATGCAAGCGTCATCCGCGGCGATGAACGCTCCATCCTCCTCCTCAAAAGTCCCGAGGAAGCCAAAATCCTCGATATCGTTTCGCAGTTCCCCTGCACACTCTCCTCCCTCGGCCTGCGCATGCGTACCGGCCTTACCATTGAGTCCCGCTATCCCTCCCTCCTCCACAACCAGCCCATCGAGGGGGCCGTGCCTCTCATTCATCCCGGCAGCATTCAGCTCGGCCAGATCGCCTTCCCACGCCCCGGCGTCAAAAATCAGTACCTCATGGCGCAGGTCCCCTCCATCCTCCAGAAAAACAAAAATATGCTCTTTATCAAACGCATCCCTGCAAAAAGCGATAAAAAAGCCCTCTTCTGCGGCGCCTATCTCGCCTCCCAGCTCCCTCGCTACCGCTACATAAGCACCCACAACAAGCTCAATTATATCGACTACCGCGACGATCGGGAGATGGACTTCAACCTGCTCTACGGGCTCTTTACCGTTCTCAATTCCTCCCTGTACGGAAAATACTATCAGGTCGTCTCCAAATCCAAGCAGATCAACGCTACCGAATTCGATTCCCTCCCCCTCCCCTCCGCCGATGCACTGCGCAATATGGGGGCCCGCCTCGCACTTCAACGCGTATTCAGCGAGAAGGCCTGCGACAATATCCTCCTCGCGCAGATGCGGAGCGGAAAGCTCTGATCCGCATTTTTTCTGCCCTTTCTCCATTTTTCTCTTGCATTTTGCACCACACTGTGCTATACTATATCTGTGTGCATGTATTCCGGACCGTTTGCCCGTGTTCTGTAGCGCCTTTTCTGCTTTTCCGGGCGCCCGGTTCCTCTATTTCAGCAAAGGAAGGAGCGGTTCTTCCCGAACCGCAGTTGGCTTTTTATGTGGATCACCATTCTTGAAATCTTCCTGCTTCTGGCAGGCCTGTTCCTCATCGTTATGGTTTTGCTCCAGCACGGAAAATCCCACGGCCTCTCCGGTACCATCGCCGGCGGCGCCGAAACCTTTTTCGGCAAAGAAAAGGGAAAGCGGCTCGACCGCGTCTTCTCCCGCGCTACCACGACCGTCAGCGTACTCTTTGTCCTGGCTGCCCTCGTTCTCTTCATTCTGATGCCCGATGTCTCTCAGAAATTCGATTACTCGAACGATAACTGGAGCATCTCCCCGTATCAGAGCATCGCCACCACGGAGGTGGAAGCGGATTCCGACAGCGCAAGCTGATCGGCTCCCGCGGCTTTCTTTCCTATTTCTTGTTTTTCATGACCGTGCGGGAACCGACTGTTCCCGCACTTTCTCTTGTCTTCTGAATCTATGCGGAGGTTCTATGCGTAAAGACAGCCAAAAAAAGCAGAGACTGCAAAAGCGGAAGAGAAATGCACCGACCCGTCGTTCCGACGGCTCCGGACGCTATATTCCTCCAAAACACACCGGGGAAAAAACGCTCTCCTGCTTTGCACTCTTCCGCGGTACCTCGCGCGGCTTCGGCTTCGCCATTCCGGAGCCCTCCGATGTCTCGCCTGCGCCGGCCGATATTTTTATTCCACCCTCCCGCACCCACGGCGCGCTGGACGGTGACCGCGTTCTGGTTTCCTACCATACCGCGCCTCCTCCTCCCGGAAAAACCGGGCCGGCACTCGAAGGGGAGGTGCTCCGCATCGAACAGCCACTCCGCCGCTCGGTCATCGGCACGCTCTTTTTCCGCAGCGAGCTGCGCGGGCGGCGTATTCTGCCCTTCCCTTTTCTGCGGCCCGACGATTCCCACCTGCCGGATGCCATCCCGCTGCTGGACGACGGCGGGGCCTCCGAGGGAGACAAGGTTGAGGCGGCGCTTCCCACCGCCCGCGAGGAACTGCTGCGGGCACGCGTCCTGCGCAACTTCGGTCGCGCTGCCGACCGCACCGCCAACTATGCCGCTATCCTTGCGGCCTGCGACGTCCCGGTCGACTTTGACGGGGAAGCTGTCGCCGAGGCGCAAGAACGCGCCGCGCTCCCCCTGCACGAGCAGGGACGCACACGCGTGCGTGAATCGGTCTTTACCATCGACGGCGCCGATGCCAAGGATCTGGACGACGCCGTCTCGATCCGCGCACTTCCCGACGGCCGCTTCCTGCTCGGCGTTCATATCGCCGATGTCAGCGAGTATGTCACGGAAGGCAGCGCGCTCGACCGAACCGCCATGCAGCGAGGCACCAGTCTCTACTTTACCGACCGGGTCGTCCCCATGCTTCCCGAAGCCCTCTCCAACGGGGCCTGTTCCCTCCATCCCGGCGCGGACAAGTATGCACTGTCCGCCTTCATCCGCATCGATGCCGACGGGGAAATCCTCGGCGTATCCATCCGCAGAACCCTGATCCGCTCCAAGGTCCGCGGCGTGTACAGCGAGGTCAACGATCTGCTGCAGAACCGCAAGCAATCCCCCTTCTATGCCAAATACCGCGGCGTGTACACCGCGCTCTCGCATATGGAGCGGCTCTACCGGATCCTTTCCGAAAAGAGCCGACGACGCGGTGCCTTGGAGCTGGACCGGGGAGAACCGGTCATTCTGCTCGATGACAGCGGAGATCCCGCACAGATTTTCTGTCGCACTCGCGGCGTGGCCGAGCGCATGATCGAACAGTTCATGCTCGCCGCCAATGAGGCGGTCGCCAGAGAGCTGACCGCACGCGGCTGCCCCTGTATCTATCGCGTCCATGCGCGGCCCCTGCCCGATCGGCTCTCGGATTTCCTGCTCTATGCGCACAATCTCGGCCTTTCCACCGCGGAGCTTCAGGACGAAAACCTGTCCTGTCTTGCCTTCTCACATCTGCTTGCACAGGCCAAGGAGAAAGGGCTGGGGGAGGCGGTCTCCTATACCCTGCTCCGCACGATGGCCAAGGCCGAATATTCCGATACGCCTGCACTGCACTTCGCCCTCGGAATCCCGCTCTACTGCCATTTCACCTCCCCGATCCGGCGCCTGTCCGATCTCGGAACCCACCGGATCCTCAAAGCGGTGCTGCTCGACGGAAAAAAACCAGGCCGCTATGCCGCCTATGCCAGAAAGGCCGCGGAGGCCGCCTCCGCATGCGAGCTGCGCGCCCTGGATGCCGAACGCCAGATTGAGGCGCTTTACAAGACCATCTATATGGCGCACCATATCGGAGAAACCTTCCCCGCACGTATTTCCTCGGTCACGCCCTTCGGCTTCTTTGCCGAGCTGGAAAACACCTGCGAGGGACTGGTGCCCATCGGATCGCTGGCCGGGGAATATCTGTACGAAGAAGAAGGGCTCCGGCTCCGCAGCTCCGATACCGTCTACCGGATCGGAGATTCCGTCTGTGTCTGCGTGGAAGAGGCGGATATCTCCACCCGTAAGGTGACCTTTTCGGTCCCGGGCGACCGGGCCGATACCCCGGCCGTTCCCCGGCTGGCACAGCACGGAACGAACGACGGACGGAACGTCCTGTCCTCTGCTGCCCGCGTCGACCTTTCTACGGCAGGTACCGCACCACGCCGTGCAGGTCACAATGCATCGTCTCGGGCTGCCGCCCGCAACGCGGCCCGTTCGGGCGGCGGAAAGCCCCGCACAAAAAAGACGCACTCCGTCGGGCGGGGCAAAAAACGGCACTGACCGTCCTCTCCGGGCGCGCGCCATCGCTGCCGCGGCTCGCTGCTGTCCTGGCTCTGCCTTTCCGCGTCTCTCCTTTGCCTTTTCCTCTCCCTGCGCCGCTCCCTGTGGCGCAGCTTGCAGACGGCTTTGCCGCAGAAAGTGATTTGCTTTGAAAACGAATGCATCCGATCGTTCCGTGCATGACCTGACGCACGGTACGCCATCCCGTGTGCTCTGGCGATTCTGTCTTCCGCTCTTCGGAAGCGTGATCTTCCAGCAGCTTTACAATATCGCCGACAGTCTGGTCGCAGGTCAGTGTATCGGAGAGGACGCGCTTGCCGCCGTCGGAAACAGCTATGAGGTCACGCTGATCTTTCTTGCCTTCGCCTTCGGATGCAACATCGGCACCTCTGTCATTGTCTCCCAGCTCTTCGGTGCCAGGCGTCTGTCCGATATGAAGACCGCCGTCTATACCTCCATGTTCTCCTGCGCCGTCCTCTGTGCACTCCTCATGGCCGCAGGGCTTTTTCTCTCCGAACCACTCCTCCGCCTCATTCGTACACCCGAAAATATTTTCCGGGACTCTGCACTTTATCTCGACATTTATATCCTCGGGCTTCCCTTCGTCTTCTTCTATAATGTGGCGACCGGAATCTTCTCCGCCCTGGGCGACTCCCGCACACCCTTCCTCTTCCTCGCCGCATCCTCCACAGCCAATATTGCAGCGGACTTCCTCTTCGTCACCGCCTTCGGCATGGGAGTCGACGGCGTCGCCTGGGCCACCTTCCTCTGCCAGGGGGTCAGTTGCCTTCTTGCCGTGGTCGTCGTTTTCCGGCGCCTTACCCGCATCCCTACCGAACAAAAGGCCGCTCTTTTTTCCTTTCCGCTTCTTCTCCGTACCGCACGGATCGCCGTCCCCAGTATTTTTCAACAAAGCTTTATTTCGGTCGGCAACATCGTCATTCAGGGCATCATCAATCCCTTCGGCTCCGCTGCCATCGCCGGGTATGCCGCCGCCGTAAAGCTCAACAATCTTACCGTGACCTCCTTCACTACCATCGGGAACGGAATCTCCAACTACACCGCGCAAAACCTCGGTGCAGGAAACGACGCCCGTGTCCGCACCGGGCTACGGGCCGGCATCCGCATGACCTGTCTCCTCGCTCTTCCCCTGGCGCTCTGCTATTTCTTCGCCGGCGAATGGCTTATCCGTCTCTTCCTCAACGATCCCAGCGATGCGGCATTGGAGGCGGGAATCCTTTTTTTGCGCATTGTCGCCCCGTTCTATTTTGCCGTCGCCTGTAAGCTCACCATAGACGGCGTCCTCCGCGGCGCCGGGCAGATGCTCAAATTCATGACCGACACCCTCTCGGATCTTCTCCTCCGCATTCTCTTTGCCTATCTGCTCTCCGCCGCACTCGGTCTGATCGGCGTCTGGCTCGCATGGCCGATCGGATGGATCATCGGCGTGCTGCTGGCGTTCCTCTTCTACCGCTGTACCCGCTGGGATCATGTTGCCTCCAAGGTGTCCGGCCGGTCCGACGCAGCACAGAAGCCTCCTGCCGCATAGCGCCTGCCTTTTCCTCCTGTGCGCATACGGGTTCTCCGCTGCGTTTATCCGGTCCGAGGCGGCCGCCATGGAAGAAGCCCCGGCAGGGTTCCTTTTCGGAACCCTGCCGGGGCTTCTTTCTGTCCTGTTGCCTTGGTATGGATTGCTCAGTCGAGCACAAGCGTCTCGCCCCCATGCACCGTGTATGCCTTTCCTCCAGCCAGGAAGCAAACGTCCTGCGCGCTCGGATTGTAGCAGATCCGTCCGTCCGGACCGGTTTCCAGACGCGACACGGCTTCCATATACCCGCAGATCTCCCTATTGGTCGCGTACCAGATGTCCTCCTGCCCTGCCATCATTGCGGCAAAATCCTCTATGACCGACCAGTTCTTCGCGTTGTCGAACTCGTAGCTGTGTCCCCATACATAAAACATCTGCAGCGTCTGGCGCATCGGATCCACGCCCTTCCCGAGCGAAAGGAACCGCTGACCCAATTCGGCAAGACGCGGGTTGGCATGGTGACAGGTCGCCGGAAGACGCAGCCAGTCACCCGGCATCTCAAAGCTCTCGGTGGAGACTACCGTACGCGCATAGTGCATCCCCGCCATCTGCAGCATGGCAACGACCGCATCGTTGTAGGTCCCGTACGGATAGGCAAAGCCGCTCACCGGTACCCCGACCAGTGCTTCCAGTGCCCGCCGATCCTCCAGAATTTCGCCCGCCGCATACGCCTGCGGCAGTCGTTCCAGGTGCGGATGCGTATAGCCGTGGCAGGCAAGTTCCATTCCCGCCGGCAGATACAGATCCCGCACCTGCTCCGCCGTCAGACGAAATTCTCCCTCCTTCTCTGCAAACAGGCCGGCATTGACATTAAACGTGCCCCGCAGACCGTTCTTCTGCAGAATTTCCACCAGTCGCATATCCGCGGCCACTCCGTCATCGTAGCTGAATGTCAGCGCCTTGAACCGGAATCCCGGAAACCGATAGGTATAGTCCATCTTGCCATCCTCCGCTATTCTCTGTATTTTTCCGTATTTTCCCCGTGCTCTTTTACGCTACCGCACCTTACTCCTTCCGCTCGGTCAGATGCAGGGCAAAGCCCAGGACCTCATCATGGAAATAGATCGTGGTCATATGCCCCTTCTCATCCAACACACGGCTCCCCTCATCAAACGCAAAGCCGGCGCGGGAAAGACAGGCGACCGCACGCGCAAGGTGCGGCGTGCTGATCCCGATATGGCCGTGCGTGCCGCGCCCTTTTTCCCGCACAATCTCCATCAGATCCCCCACAAACAGCGCTCCCGGAATCTCCCGCACCGGCACGCCGAACATGGAAGAAAGCAGGCCGGCCGCAGCCTCTGCCTTCCGGTCTCCCCCCGCCGAGATCCCTACATGATAGAGCCGAAAGGCAAAGAGCTGGGACAGGGTCTGGCGCGTGCTGGTCCGGATCACGCCAAAGTCGCCCCGCCGCATCGCTTCCTCATCGATCATGAAGCTGCCGCCGCACGCAAGCACCGCCGGGCAGGAAAGATAGGATGACAGATTTGCCGGCGTAATGCCGCCCGTCGGCATGAAGCGGATGCCGCCGTAGGGGCCGCTCATGGCGCGGAGCATCTTCAGGCCGCCCGAAGGCTCCGCCGGGAAAAATTTTACCGTCGTCAGACCAAGGCCGATCGCGCACTCGACGTCCGACGGCGTCGCACACCCCGGCACCACCGGGATTCCCAGCGAAAGGCAATGCTCCACCACCGAACGGTTCAGACCCGGGCTGACGATGAAGGATGCCCCCGCCGCTGCCGCCTCATCTGCCTGCGCAGGAGTCAGAACGGTGCCCGCACCCACCAGCATATCCGGCTCTGCCTCTTTCATGCGGCGGATGGCTTCCGCCGCACACGGGGTGCGGAATGTCACCTCCGCCGCCGGCAATCCCCCTCCGCACAATGCATGTGCCAAAGGCTCCGCCCAGTCCGCCGTCTCTATCCGGATCACGGGAATCAGACTCAGGTCGTACAGTTGCTTCTCAAAATCGGTCATACTGCTCTCCTTCATTCGCAGGAATTGCACAGATTTTCTGGAAAATAAGTTTTTTCCTGCCCCGTTGTCCCGTGCGATTCGAAACACACGGGTTGTCTTTCTCACGTCTGTGGGGGGTCATGTGATACCTCTGCCCGGCGGCATCACCGACGGATCCGGCTGCTCCCGTCCCGGACAAGGCGTTCTACTTCCTCCGACGTGACATAACTGACATCCCCCGGTATCGTGTGCGCCAGCGCACAGGCCGCCGCCGCAAAATCATTGGCCTGCGACGAACTGTCCCCGCGCGACAGACTATACAGAAGCCCCGCCGCATACGCATCCCCGGCTCCCACACGGTCCGCCGCATACAGGCGATAATCCCGGCTGTGGACCGCGCAGGTCCCGTCATAATATACCGCCCCCGTTACCGTCTCCTCCGCGCTCAGCGTGGTGCGCAGGGTCAGTACCACGCTCTGCAACGGATAGTGCTCGCACATAAAGCGCGCCATACGGGTGCAATTCTCACGGCGGCCTGCAATCTCCGCTTCATATCCGCGGCCCAGAAATCCGGGATCCACCGACGACGGAACCCCCAGGATCCGCTCCGCGTGCTCCTCATTTGCGATCAGAAGATCCACCGACTGCACAAGAGAACGCATAACCCTGCCGGCTTCCGCTTCGCTCCACAGCTTGGAACGGTAGTTCAGGTCACAGGCGACGCGTACCCCCAGCCGCCGCGCCGTTTCCAGCGCGTTTTCCAGGGCGCGCAGAACCTGCGGCCCCAACGCCGGCGTGATGCCGGTGAAGAAAAACCAATCGGCGCCCTCCAAGGCGGATTCCCAGTCATATGTATCCGCCTCCGCCGTCGCAAAGGAGGATCCGGCACGGTCATAGACCACCTGAGAGGAGCGCACGCCGGTCCCGCGTTCCAGATAGTAGACGCCAAGGCGGGGGCCTCCACGGCGGATATGACTTACATCCACGCCGATGCCGCGCAGCATCTGCAGGACCGCATCGCCGAGCTCGTTTGCCGGCAATGTGGTCACATAGGAGGCATTGCCGCCAAGACAGGCATAGGAACATGCCACATTGCTCTCCGCACCGCCATAACAGACGTCATAGGAAGACGTCTGCCGGAGGCGGTTATATCCAGGGGGGGTCAATCGCATCATGATTTCACCGAAGCTTACCAGTTTCATAGAAGGAGTGGTATCCTTTCATTATATGGAATATGGAATGGAGTACGCCATTTGTGTTGCAGCATGGGTATCCCCCGGACCTGCGATGTCCGTGCAGGCGCAACATAGAGGGAGGGTATAGGTATTGTAGCACGGTACGGCAAAAAAATCAAGTACGGCGGGGGATTTCCCGGGGCATAGCAGAAAGCGGAAAAGGAACCGGTAGGGGAAAAGAGATTCACGACACACGGGTGCGTAGAGAAAAGACGACGGAGGGGGAAAAAGTACGGGGGAGGACGGCGGCCTTTTGCAAAAGGCCTGGCGAAAACCGGATAGGCCGCTGCGGCGGAAAAGTCAACTGCGGGGGGCAAGCGAGGGGGCAGCATGCGACGGAGGCGGGAAAGGTGGGAAAAAGTACGGGGGAGGAAGGCGGCCTTTTGCAAAAGGCCTGGCGAAAACCTGATAGGCCGCTGCGGCGGGATAGTCAACGGCGGGGGACAAGCATGCGGCGGAAGTGGCGGAGAAAGGACGGTGTGAGGCAGAATCGGGGAAAAAGAAAAGTGCGGCGGTTCTCTGAAACCGCCGCACTTCATCCGGTCGTTTCCCCCGGTGGGGAAAAATATACAGTTTCGGCGCCTGCATACTCCTTCGGGCATACCGCTTGTACGCTTTCTCTCCGCGCTCCGCAGTCGATGCCGTCATGCATCAGCCGCATTTATTTGTTGAAGAGCTTCTTAAAAAAGCTGGTGCTCTTTTCATTGTTGCTCTCCCCGCAACTGGTCGCAAATGCACGCAGAAGATCCTTTTGCTTCTGGTTCAGGCGCCGCGGCACCTCCACATTCACCGTCAGATACAGGTTCCCCCGCATCCGCGGCTGATTGACACTCGGAATCCCCTTACCACGCAGGGTCAGCATGGTTCCCGACTGCGTCCCCTCCGCTATCGTATATTTCTCGGTGCCTTCCAGCGTCGGTATATCGATCTCCGCTCCCAGTGCTGCCTGCGCAAATGTCACGGGAATTTCACAGTATATGTCCATCCCGTCCCGTTCGAAAAGCGGATGCTTTTCCACGCGGATCTCGATGATCAGATCTCCCGCGCTTCCTCCGTTCCGGCCGGCATCCCCTTCGCCACGCAATGCTATCCGCTGGTCGTTGTCGATCCCAGCCGGTATGCTCACCGACAGCGTTTTCGTCAGCTTCACATAGCCCTTGCCGTTGCAGTTCCGGCACGGATTCTTTATAATCTTCCCCGTGCCGTGACAGTTCGTACACGCACGCGTCGTCTGAAAAATGCCCAGCGGTGAATTCTGCTGAACCGTCACCTGCCCCGTGCCGCGGCAGGTCGGACAGGTCTCCGCTCCCGATCCGCTCGCCGCTCCGCTCCCGTGACAGGTCCCGCAGGCCTCCACATGGTTGAAGGTTACATCCTTCTTGCAGCCCTTCACCGCCTCGTCAAACCCGATCGTCAGTCGCGCCAGTACGTCCCCGCCACGGATCGGCCCCCGACGGCGGCTCGTATTCCCTCCCCCACCGCCGAAAAACGATGAGAAAATATCCCCGAAGTCAAAGCCGCCAAACCCTTCAAAGCCGCCGAATCCTCCGCCCGCTCCCGCGCCCGGATCAAAGGCCGCGTGTCCGAACTGGTCGTATTTCTGCCGCTTCTCCGCATCCGACAGGACCGCGTACGCCTCATTCACTTCCTTGAAATGCTGCTCCGCTTCCTTATCCCCGGGGTTCATGTCCGGGTGATACTTCTTCGCCAGGGTGCGATAGGCTTTCTTGATCTCGGCGTCGCTCGCTCCCTTTTCAACACCCAGCACTTTATAGTAGTCCTGCTTCTCTGCCATTGTCTTTTCCCCCCTTGGAAAGGATTGTCACCCACGGCATATGCTGTGGGTGACTTTTTTGGCAATGTCATCGTCGGATTATCCCGCACGGTGACGAATCGCCTCACTGCTTGGTCTTGTCTTCATAATCGGCGCTGTAATAGGTTCCGTCACCACCGTTCGCTTCGCCGGTGCTGCCTTCCGCACCGCCCGTCGCGCCGCTCGCCTGCTGCTGCTTATACACCTGCTCCGATACGGCGTAGAACGCCTTTTCCAGCGCTTCGGTGTCTGCTTTGATCGCCTCTGTATCGCTTCCCTTCAGCGTTTCCTTCAGCTTCTCGATCGCAGACGTCACCGCCGCCTTCTCGCTCTCGCCAACCTTGTCGCCCAGCTCGCCAAGCGTCTTTTCGGACTGGAATACCAGGCTTTCCGCACGGTTCCGCGTATCTACCGCTTCCTTCTGCTTCCGATCTTCCTCCGCAAACTGCTCGGCCTCCCGCACTGCACGGTCAATATCTTCCTTGCTCATGTTGGTCGACGACGTGATCGTGATGTGCTGCTCCTTGCCCGTGCCTTTATCCTTGGCCGTCACGTTCACAATGCCGTTGGCGTCAATATCAAAGGTGACTTCAATCTGCGGTACACCACGCGGTGCCACCGGAATGCCGTCGAGGCTGAAGCGTCCCAGCGTCGTGTTGCCCGCTGCCATCTCGCGCTCTCCCTGCAGCACATGGATCTCCACCGAGGTCTGGCCGTCCGCCGCCGTAGAGTATACCTGGCTCTTCTTGACCGGGATCGTCGTGTTCCGCTCAATGATCTTGTTGAATACGCCGCCCAACGTCTCGATGCCCAGCGACAGCGGGGTTACATCCAGAAGCAGCAGGTCCTTGACGTCGCCGCCCAGAACGCCTCCCTGAATCGCCGCGCCGATGGCCACACACTCGTCCGGGTTGATGCCCTTGAACGGCTCTTTTCCGATAAACTTGCGCAGCGCTTCCTGCACGGCCGGAATACGCGTCGAGCCGCCTACCAGCAGCACCTTATCGATCTGATCGATCGTAAGACCGGCATCTGCCAGCGCCTTCTTGGTCGGCACCATTGCACGCTCTACCAGATCCGCCGTCAAACGGTCAAATTCCGCACGCGTCAGCGTTGTGTCGAAGTGCAGCGGGCCTTCCGCCGTCGCCGTGATAAACGGAAGGTTGATGTTCGTGCTCGTCATTCCCGACAGTTCGATCTTCGCCTTCTCCGCCGCGTCCTTCAGACGCTGCAGGACCATTTTGTCCTTCCGCAGGTCGATTCCGTGTTCCTTACGGAAGCTGTCTGCCATCCAGTCGATCAGACGCTGATCAAAGTCATCGCCACCGAGATGCGTATCGCCGTTCGTGGCCAGCACTTCAAATACTCCGTCCGAGATCTCAAGCAGCGAGACATCAAATGTTCCGCCACCCAGGTCAAAGACCATGACCTTCTGCTCTTTGTTCTCCTTATCGATGCCGTAGGCCAGCGCCGCTGCCGTCTGCTCGTTGATGATCCGCTTGACATCCAGACCGGCAATACGGCCCGCATCCTTCGTCGCCTGACGCTGTGCGTCCGAGAAGTAGGCCGGTACCGTGATCACTGCCTCGGTCACCTTGCTGCCAAGATAGGCCTCTGCATCCGATTTCAGCTTCTGCAGGATCATCGCAGAGATTTCCTGCGGCGTATACTTCTTTCCGTCAATGTCCACCTTGTAATCGCTGCCCATCTTGCGCTTGATGCTCATGACCGTGCGCTCCGGGTTCGTGATCGCCTGCCGTTTTGCAACCTGACCGATCATTCTCTCTCCCGTCTTCGAAAAGCCCACGACCGACGGCGTCGTACGCGCGCCCTCCGGATTCGGAATTACGATCGGCTCACCGCCTTCATATACGGCCACACAAGAGTTCGTTGTGCCAAGATCAATACCAATAATCTTTCCCATAATGATTTCCTCCTATATATCTCATGCATTTTTTACCCTTTATATTGTGTACAGGCGTTCGCTCCGTCTCCCGCTGACCGCCTTTTGCGTTCCGCAGAAAAACCGCGCTCCGCCGTTGTTTTCCACGCATTTGGTTAGTTTGCTACCTTTACCATGGCATGACGGATGATTTTGTCGCCTCGCCGGTAGCCACGCTGCAATACTTCCACGATTTCGCCCTCTCCGTACGCATCGTCCTCCACATGTAGGACCGCATTGTGCAGATTCGGATCGAATTTGTCGCCCGGATGTGCCGTTTCCTCAATGTTCAGCTTCGACAGCAGCGCGCTGGCCTGCTTCACCGTCAGGGAAAGTCCTTCCGCAATCTTCTCAGCGTCGTGATACTGCGAGGCTTTTTCCAGTATATCCAGCACCGGTAAAATGCCCCCCACCGTATCCGCAACCGCCTCCGTATAGGTTCCTTCCCGTTCCTTGGTCGTACGCTTCCGGTAGTTATCATACTCCGCCAGCATACGCAGGTATTTGTCGCGGATCTCTGCAAGCTCAGCCTGCAGCTTTGCCGTCTCTTCCAGCGCCTCCGCCAGCGCTTTCTTCGCCGTCTCCACCTCGGGTTCCACGGGTTCGCTCTCCTCCGCTCCGCAACCTCCGCTTACTGCATCGGCGGGCACATCTTGCTCTCTGTTCTGCTCTTCCATCATGGATACACCTCTTTCTACATTCTGTCAGCGCCTTCATCCTCGTTGATCGCGCGGTCGATGCTCTCCACCAGTCGGTTGATCGTCTCTATCACCTTCGGATAGTTCATGCGGCAGGGCCCGATCACTCCGATCGCACCTACCACACGTCCGTCCCGACGGATCTGACGGTATACCAGCGCCGAACGGTTCATGACCTCCACTGCGTTCTCGCTTCCGATATATACCTGCACGCTGTCGTCCTGCGCATTCGTTGCGATCAGGTCCAGCAATGCGTCCTTCTTCTCGAACATGCCCAGCATGCTCTTCATCTGATCCACGTCCGCGTACTCCGGATATTCCAGCAAACGGTTCACACCCTGCACACGGATATCTCCGCCGTCCAGACGATTCATGGTTTCGTATACCGTCTTGACCAGCGGCGCCACCACCGGTGCCGCGCTCCCTGCCAGCTTTTCCAGCTCGCACACCAGCGACAGCGTGATCTTATCCGAAGGCACGCCCACCAGGTGCCGGTTCAAAAGCTGCGTCAGCAGCGTCAGCTCCCCATCCGTAATGTCAAAGCCCAGCCGTACATACCGCGTCTTTACCGTGCCGCTGCCAAACAGCATCACCAGCACAAAATTCCGCGGATCCAGATACATGGTTTCATACCGGTTGATCCGCACGCTCGCCGGACGCGGCCGTACCGCTATCGAGGTATAGTTCGTCAGACGCGACGCAAGACGCGACGCTCCTGTCAGAATTTCATCCAACTCGTTCAGCTTGTAGCGCAGCATCCGGTTGATCTCCTCGATCTCCCCGCTCGTCATCCGATACCGCTCCAGAAGGCTGTCCACATAAAACCGGTATCCCGCCTCCGAAGGCACGCGCCCCGCCGAGGTGTGTGGCTGTTCCAGAAATCCCATCGCTTCCAGCTCCGCCATCTCGTTCCGGATGGTAGCAGACGAACAGGATAACTGCTTATCCTGCGCCAGATATTTTGAGCCCACAGGCTCGCCGTAGGTGATGTGTGCCTCGATGATTGCTTGCAGAATCTTCTTCTTACGGTCGCTTAACTCAATTCCGCTCATCCACATCCCTCCGTTTTGTTTATCTGAATTAGCACTCGATTGCTCTAAGTGCTAATCCTGCTATTACTCTACCATTTTATACGCCAATTGTCAAGAGGGGCCCATCGAAAATATATGAATTTTTTGTGAACTTTTCCGGCCCGTTTTTTCCCCTGCGCTTTCCTCTCTTGACATGTAGTCTTTTCTAATATATAATTAGTATGTATGTGTATATGGGGTTTCCGGCCTTTTTTCGCTTTTTTCTCCGCACGGTCGGTATCGTGCGCTGCTTCGCGCGCCCTCCCTCTCCATATTTATATGCACCGGTATCCGGAAAACAAAACAAGGAGGTGTACAATGGTAGAATTCTACTGGATCGTAATCGCCTGCGCCATTGCGCTGGCTGTCGGCGTCCCCGTCGCGTTTTATTTCGGCGGACTGCGCCGCAAAATGACCGCTGAACGCGAAATCGGCTCCGCTGAAGATCAGGCGCGCAAAATCCTCGGCGACGCACTTCATGAAGCCGAAGCAAAAAAGAAAGAGGTGCTCCTCGAAGCAAAAGAACAGATCCTTTCCGCCAAAAACGATGCGGAAAATGAACTCAAAGAAAGAAGAAGGGAAGTGTCAAGACAGGAGCGACGCCTCGTCCAGAAAGAGGAAAATCTGGATGCCAAGCTCGCGAATCTGGATGCCAAGGAGGCCGCACTCTCGGATCGCCAAAAGGCCATCGCACAGTCCGAGGAGGCCGTCCAGGAGACCCTGCGCAAGCAGACCGAAACCCTGGAACGTATCTCCGGCACCACCGCCGAGGAAGCAAAAGACCTGCTCCTCAAAAAAGTCGAAAACGAAATCGCGCACGAAACCGCCCTCAAACTCGCCGCCTTTGAAATCCATTATAAGGAAGAGGCCGATGCCAAGGCACGCAATATTCTTTCGCTCGCCATTCAGCGCTGCGCGGCCGACCATGTCAGCGAAACCGCCATTTCGGTCGTCCCTCTTCCCAATGAAGAAATGAAGGGGCGCATCATCGGCCGCGAAGGCCGTAATATCCGGACCATCGAAACCATGACGGGCGTCGAACTCATCATCGACGATACCCCTGAGGTCATCACCATCTCCGGCTTCGATCCCATCCGCCGCGAAACCGCAAGGCTCGCTCTTGAAAAGCTCATCTCCGATGGTAGAATCCACCCCGCCCGCATTGAGGAAATGGTCGAAAAGGCCAAGCGTGACATCGAAAATTCCATCAAGCAGGCCGGAGAAAAAGCCATCTTTGAAACCGGCGTACACGGTGTCAATCCCGAACTCGTGCGCTTGCTCGGCAGACTCAAGTACCGTACAAGCTACGGCCAGAATGTCCTCCGTCACTCCATTGAAGTTTCACTCCTCAGCGGCATCATTGCCGACGAAATGGGCGCCGACAGTACCGTCGCAAAACGCGCCGGTCTGCTCCACGATATCGGAAAGGCACTCACGCAGGAGGCCGAGGGCTCTCATGTCCAGCTCGGCGTCGAGGTCGCTCAGAAATACCACGAAAGCCGCGATGTCATCCATGCCATTGAGGCCCACCACGGAGATGTCGATCCCCACACCACCGTGGCCTTCATCGTCCAGGCCGCCGATGCCATCTCCGCCGCAAGGCCCGGCGCTCGGCGCGAAAACGTCGAAAATTACATCAAGCGCCTGCAGAAACTGGAGGAGATCACCAACGAATTCAACGGCGTCGATAAATCCTTCGCCATCCAGGCCGGTCGCGAAATCCGCGTCATGGTCAAGCCCGAAGCCGTCGGCGACGATCAGATGAAACTGCTTGCTCGCGATATCGCCAAAAAGATTGAGGCCGATCTCGAGTATCCCGGTCAGATCAAGGTCAATCTCATCCGCGAAAGCCGCGTCGTCGATTACGCCAAATAATCGGGTACCGAACTCTGAACGTTGGGCCTGCACGGCCTTCTCATACAAATAAGCGGGGATGCCTGTCCACCCCCGCTTTCTCACTGCCCACCCTCCGCTTCTGCCACGAAAATCCATCGTAAGAGGTTGTCATGAAGATTCTTGCCGTCGGTGATGTCACAGAGCCGCGCGCCGTTTCCTATCTCGCTGAGCACCTGCCGCCGCTCCGTCAGAAAATGCACCTTGACTTTGTCATTG
>CALWTT010000092.1 GCA_944384545.1 uncultured Clostridia bacterium
CTGATCAGCATGCCGCAGGATTCCATGCCCATCATCGGTCTTGGCGGCAGATTTACAATGGCAATGCAGGTCTTTCCCACCAGTTCCTCCGGCTCGTAATAGGCGTGGATACCGCTTAAAATTGTCCGGGATTCGCCTGTACCGTCGTCCAGCGTAAATCTGAGAAGCTTCTTAGACTTCGGTACTGCTTCACAAGCAAGCACTTTGACTGCTCTGAAATCAGACTTGGAGAAAGTCTCAAAATCCACGAAATCCTTGAACAAAGGCTCGATTTCCACTTTGGAAAAGTCGATCTTTTCAGGCTCAGCCTTACCATCATTTGAGACGGTTTCAGGAGTATTATTTACTACATCATTTCCCGCATTTACATCTTTCAAGGGTTTCATTGTCGGGAAGAGCAGCACGTCCCGGATCGAGGCGCTGTCGGTCAGCAGCATGACCAGCCGGTCTACGCCAAAGCCCAGCCCGCCGGTCGGCGGCATGCCGTATTCCAGCGCCGTCACAAAATCGTAGTCCACCTCCGCGCGCGAATTCGGCTCTGCCGCACGCTTCTTCGCCACCTGCTCCTCAAACCGCGCACGCTGGTCGATCGGGTCGTTCAGCTCCGAAAAGGCGTTGCCGTACTCCGTCGCATCGATGAAATATTCGAACCGTTCGGTGAACAGCGGATCCTCCGGCTTGCGCTTCGCCAGCGGACTGATCTCCACCGGATAGTCGTATATAAAGGTCGGCTGTATCAGCTTCTCCTCCACATACGCATCGAAAAACGCCGCCAGTACCCCGCCGCGCGTCGCGTCTGCCGGCACTTCCACCTGCCGCGCTGCCGCGGCGGCGCGCGCCGCCGCGTCGTCGGCCCAGTCCGCATAATCCACTCCTGCATAGCGCCGCACCGCTTCCTTCATGGTCAGGCGCTCCCAGTGCCCCATGTCGATTTCCTTGCCCTGGTAACGGATCACACGGCTCCCGCAGATCTTCTCCGCAAGCGTGATATACAGTTCCTCCACCAGATCCATCATCCCGCGGTAGTCGGTGAACGCCTGGTACAGCTCCACCGTGGTAAATTCCGGATTGTGCCGCGTATCCATCCCCTCGTTGCGGAAGATCCGTCCCACTTCATACACACGGTCCAGCCCTCCCACAATCAGACGTTTCAGATACAGCTCGGTCTCAATGCGCAGGTACATGTCCATATCCAGCGTGTTGTGGTGCGTCACAAACGGCCGCGCCGTCGCGCCGATCTCACACGGCGTCAGAATCGGCGTGTCTACCTCCAGAAAGCCCCGCGCGTCCAGATACGCACGGATCTCCTGCAGGATCCGCGAACGTTTCAGAAAGGTCTCACGCACCTCCGGATTCACAATCAGATCCACATACCGCTGCCGATAGCGCAGATCGGTGTCGGTCAGACCGTGATATTTTTCGGGAAGCGGCAGAAGCGATTTCGACAGCAGAACCAGCGCGGTCACGTGCAGCGAGATCTCTCCCGTCTGCGTACGGAATACATAGCCCTCCACGCCGATAATGTCACCAATATCCCATTTTTTGAAGGCGGCATATGCCTCCTCTCCTACATCCTCACGCCGCACATACAGTTGCATCCGGCCGCTCCGGTCCTGCAAATGCGCAAATGAGGCGCGCCCCATCACACGCCGGCTTACCATGCGCCCCCCAAGCCGTACGCGCGGGAGCGTCGATGTGTCGGTCTCCGGCGCCGGATCCCGGTATTCTGCTTTCAGACTTGCGCTGTCCCCCGTTATGTCGTATTTCGTAATCGCATACGGGTTGGCTCCCGCCTCCATCAGCTCGGACAGCTTTTCCCGCCGTACCGCCAGCTCGGAGGCCCCTCCTGCAACGGGCTGGTTCTTCTCTCCCATCTCTCGTTCCCTTTCTTTTCCTCTTCCGTCTTCTTTCCGTTCGCTTCGGGTTTTCTCTTCTGTATTTCTGTATTTCTGCGCTTTCCTGCGGTCTTTGGAATCTTCCGGTATGCTCCGGGCGGTTCAGTCCTCTTCGTGCGAGATGCTCAGCACCTCCAGGTGAAAGACCACGCCCGAGGGCGGGGTCACCTCTATCGTCTCCCCTACACGCGCGCCTTTCAGCGCCGAACCGATCGGAGATTCATCCGAGATCTTGCCGTTCACGGGATCCGAGCCGAAGGAGCTCACAAGATGGTAGGTCTGCTTCTTCCCCGTCTCTACGCGCATTACCTCCACCTTCGCGCCGATATTCACCACGCTCCGGTCTATCTCGCTCGCATCCATCACATGCGCGTTGTGGATCATATCCTCGAGCTCCGCAATCCGCGCCGCAATAATGCCCTGCTCGTTCTTTGCTTCCTCGTATTCGCTGTTCTCCGAAAGGTCGCCAAAACCCCGCGCCGTGGAGATGTCCTTCTTATTCTCTTCCCGCTTTTCCTTGTACAGTTCCAGTTCTTCCTGCAGCTCTCTGAATTCCGCCGGTGTGTAGTTCTTCATTTCGCTCATGATGGGTGCCGTCCTTCTTTTTATTCTGTATTTGTTGGATATATATTGTATTTATTCTGTATGCCCCTGCGGCATAATAACAATTTTCCCGTGTATAAAAGTTTTTTGCTTTCTGGTCAAATCTTTTTTACTTCTTTCCCCTTCCGGATCGCCGCCGCTGTACCGATGCCATTTTATCCTGCTCCGCACAGAGACAGCGCCGTCTGCAATGCTCCGTCCTTCGACGCAGGCAACTGCCAGACCGAAACCTCCTCATACCCCTCCGACGGATAGGCCGCATAGTCCGGCTCCACGCCGTGCCCCTCATAATTCTCGCCCGTTCCGGGCGCGTACAGCGCTACCGATACCGTAATGTATGAGCCGTCTTCCAGCGTATAGCCGGTCTGCATCGTCCCCTTGCCGTACGTCGTTGTGCCGATCAGCGTCGCGCCGCCCTGCCCGAGACAGGCGCAGAACAGCTCCGCCGCCGATGCCGTACGTTCGTTCTGCAATACATACATCGGCACCGTAAGCGTATGCGGATCCTCCGCATAGTATGTTTCCCGCGCAAGATTCGGATTCCGGTATTCATAGGAAATCAGCGGCGTCCCCGCCGGGCAGATATAGTCCAGCGTATGGAGGATGGAACTGAGCAGGCCGCCTCCGTTGTCCCGCAGATCGAAGATCAGTGCGCTCACACCCGCCGCTTCCATCTCCTCGCAGGCCTTGCGGAACTGGGAATCGGTCTGCGCCGTAAATTCCGTGATCCGCAGATAGCCGATCCGATCGCTTCCCGCGGTATAGATCCGCGTCAGCACCACGTCCGCCGTCACACGCGCACGAAGCAGCGTCCGCGTAAAAGGCTCACCGGCACGCTCG
The DNA here is from genome assembly GCA_944384545.1 of uncultured Clostridia bacterium. Taxonomy (GTDB): domain Bacteria; phylum Bacillota; class Clostridia; order Oscillospirales; family CAG-272; genus UBA1740. Next base: position 3,339 of record CALWTT010000092.1, read on the forward strand.
ATTCCGAGCGTCACCGTGCTGCCCTCCTCTCCTGCAATCCTGGCACAGGCCTCGGCATAACCAAGACTCTCCACCGTCTGCCCGTCCAGGCTCCGGATCAGATCCCCGGCCTGCAGCCCCGCCGTCGCCGCCGGCGAATGGCTGTGCACATGCAGAATCGCTATCGCACGGCCGCCGTCTGCCGAACCTACCACCGTGCCGATCCCACATACTGCGCTTTCCATCGACAGGCGGAAATCCTCATATTCCTCTTCTGTATAGTAGTGTCCGTATATGTCTCCTGCCGCCGCTATGTACGCCTCGGCCAGCGATTCGTCCAGCGCCGCGGTATCCAGCGTTCCGATGTAATTGGTACGGTACAGATAGTCGAGAAACAACAGCTTCTCCGCCACCGCCGTAAAGTCCGACGCATAGCGCTCCATGTAGGCATCCACCTGCGCGTCGATATATTCCTCGTCTGCCGATCCGGCAATTCCGTCGGCACGGCGGAGCGAGGCCGCCAGCAGAAGCCGCAGGCAGTCCTCCGCGCTCCCGTCCTCTGCGCCCGTCAGCGCCACCAGCCGGTCGGAAAGCGCCTCCGCCCGCTCGCTAAGCCCCGCAATCGTGTCCTCCCGTGCCAGGATCATGGCATCCCGCTCCGCAATCGCCGCATCGCGCTCCGCTTGCAGCGCCTGCACCGTCTCCGCCATCCGCACACGGTAATTCGTATAGGCCGCATAGTAGCTGAATTGGAAGGTCGTCAAGGCCGTGAAAAAAACACACAGTATCAGGCACAGTATCCCGCGCCCTGTCGGTATCCGTTTCGGAAGTCTTTCCATAGTCCCTCCCTGTTCCGGCACGGAGCCGTCCGCTCCGCCGCGTTTGCACCCCATGCGCCTTCCGTCTATCAGACGGACGCCGGGCGGCATACATCACGCCGCCTGCTTTCAGAACGCACGGGCTCCGGAAAATGAGAAAAAACGGTCACCCGGCCCGCCTCACGGCAGACCGGGCACGGCTCGTTCCCTGTTCACTTTCCCTCAGAATTTCGTTGGCTTACTCGTCAGGTATCGTTTCACCATCAGCGCTACCTTAAAGGTGATCGCATGCTCAAACTCGCGCAGATCCAGCCCCGTCAGCTTCCGGATCTTTTCCAGCCGGTACACCAGCGTGTTCCGATGCACAAACAGCTTGCGCGAGGTCTCCGATACATTCAGGTTGTTCTCGAAAAACGCCTGCACGGTCATCAGCGTTTCGTGATCCAGCGATTCGATGGAGCCCTTTTTGAATACCTCCTGCAGGAAGATCTCACACAGGGTCGTAGGAAGCTGGTACACAAGACGACCGATTCCCAGATTCTCATAGCTGACCACCGTCTTCTCGGTATCAAAGACCTTGCCCACTTCTATCGCCACGCGTGCTTCCTTATACGCACGCGCCAGATCCTTCAGACTGTCCGCCACCGTCGATATCCCGATCGATACCCGCGCATAAAATTCCGAGTTCAGCGTTTCCGCAATCCCCGCCGCCATGCTCTCCATTTCCTGGATGTCACAACTATCGCCCACTTCCTTCACCAGCACGATGTCCTGCTCCCCCACGCTGATGACATAGTCCTTCGTGCGGTCGGGAAACAGGCTCTGCACCATTTCATACGGAAGCGGATCCGTCTGGCCAAGGAACCGGATCAGAAACACAATCCGGTGCTCCTCGTTGGTAAAGTGCAGTTCCTTGCTCTTTATGTAGATATCGCTCGACAGGATGTTATCCAGAATCACATTCTTGATAAACGACGACCGGTCATATTTCTCGTCATACAGGTTCTTGATATTCCCGAGGGCAATCGACAGAAGCAGCGCGATCTTTTCCGCCGTCTTGTCCTCCCCCTCCACAAACACCGCATAGTCGCTCTTGCCACCTACGGTGATCGGGTGATAGGTGTATCCGCCCAGCACCGTGAAGCCCGACGCATAGGTCAGCGCCTCGTGTGCCGTCGGCTGTGGCTCCCCTACTCTTTGCAGATCGCTGCAGGCCGTCACCGAACCGGTTTCGTCCAGCACTCCGAATACGCGGTCCACGGCCTCTTTCATCTGTTGTACAACCCCTTGAAGCAATCGGTTCGGCATAGCGTTTTGCTCCTTCCTGTCTCCGCTTTTTCTTTCCGCATTCTTTTTTCCCGTTTGGTAAACCTGCCTACTATTGTACTCCTTTTTTTGTCGTTTTTCAATAGGAAAATTTATTTTTTTATGGAAATTGCTTATTTTACTGAAAAGTTTTTATACAAAACGACGGCAATTTATAAGGAAAAGCGGTATCCGATGCAGGAGAGGACGAAAAGCGGTGCGGTTTCGCAACGGAGAATCCGCCCGCCAAGTCCGACCGACAGGGCGCCTGCTGCCACCGCTGCGTCGGCTTCCTCGGGCGAAAAGCCGCCCTCGCTCCCCACAAATACTCCGATGCTTCCCACAGACGGCAGCGTCATGGCATCGAGTGCCGCTCGCAGCGAGCGTCCGCGCTCCTCTTCGTAGCAGAACAGGATCCGGTCACAGCTGTGCACGGCATCCCCGAGTGCGGTCCGGAAATCGCAGGGCGGATACACCGCGGGCAGCAGATCCCGTCCGCACTGCCCCGCCGCCTCCCGCGCAATGCGCGACAGGCGCTCCGTGAGCCGGTCCTGCTTCTCCGGACGGGGACGGCTGACGCACCGTGCGCTCACGAACGGATGCACCGCCGCGACACCCAGCTCCACCGCCTTCATCACGATCAGATCCAGCTTATCCCCCTTCGGACAACCCTGATACAGCCGCACGCGCACCGGAAGCTCTCCTTCCGGCAGCAGCTCCTCGGTCACACAGCAGCGCACTGTCTCTTTGCTGAATTCTTCCAGCCGGCAGCGCGTCACCCGGCCACGGCCGTCCCCCACGCACACGCTGTCTCCTGCCCGCATCCGCAGCGAAAGCGACACATGCCGCGCCGTCTCGCCGGTCAGCAGAAAATGCTCACCGCACGCCGGAAGGTCTTCGGTATAAAAACGTGGCATCGCTCACTCCGCTCCCCGGGTGGCCAGAATGGCCAGCCAGTCGTTTTCTTCCCGTTCCTCAAGGATCCGGAAGCCCCACTGTGCCAGCGCCGCACGGACCTCGTCCCCGCGCGGACCGATAATGCCGGAGGCGATCAGACGCCCCTGCGGCGCCATGCAGGACCCAAGATCCGGCAAAAGACGCAGGATCACGTCCGCCACAATGTTTGCCAGCACAAAATCATAGCCGCCCTCCGGCGCTTCCACACCGGATAGAAGGTCGGAGACAAAACAGCGGATGCCCGGTGCGCCGTCGGCTGCTATGTTCTCACGCGCCACCCGCACTGCCACCGGATCAATGTCGCATGCATCCACCGTCGCCGCCCCCAGCTTTGCCGCGCAGAGCGACAGGATCCCGCTCCCGCAGCCCAGATCCAGCACCCGTTCTCCCCCGTGCAGGCAGTCCTGCATCAGACGCATCACCAGTCGCGTCGTCTCATGGGTCCCGGTCCCGAACGCCATGCCCGGATCCATCCGGATCACCGCTTCGCCCGGCGCAGGCGTGTACGCCTGCCAGGCCGGCACCACCGTCACACGACCCAGCGGAATCGGGCGGTAATACTGCTTCCAGGATTCCGACCAGTCCTCCTCCCGCATTCCCTCGCTCTCCAGCGTCACCGCAAGACCCAGTGCACGGAAGCGCTCTTCTAAAAACGCGCGCGCTTCCACCAGGCTTCTCTCCTCCGGCAGGAACAGCGATACCCTCGCTTGCGTACGGTCGGCATGCAGAATGCTCTCGTCGATCAGGTCTCCGTATACGCCGTCGGTCGTCACATCGCTGTAATCCTCAATCATCAGTCCGTTGTCCAGCATGCTCATCACCGCCGTCGCCGTTTCCAGATCCCCGGTCCGGCAGACCGCACTCAGTTTGGTCCATTCTCCCATACATGCATCCTTTCCGCCGCCGCCATGTCCGCAAGGACCGTGCGGCGCAATTCCTCGGTATCCGCAAATTTCCGCTCTCCGCGCAGATGGCGCAGAAAGAAAACCCGCATCTGCCGGCCATACAGATCGCCCGTATAGTCGAGCAGATGTGTCTCACAGTTTACCGCGCCGGCATCCTCTACCGTGGGACGCCGCCCGACGTTGGCAATGCCGCGGTATATACGATCCTCATCCGAAAGTGCCACACGCACCGCATACACACCGTACGCCGGGATCACGGTGCCGGCCGGAAAAGACTGGTTTGCCGTGGGAAAGCCCAGTCGACGCCCCAGCGCATGGCCGTGCAGGACCGGTCCGCTCAGCGTAAACGGTCGGCCGAGCATCCCCGCCGCCTGTGACATATCCCCCGCCTCTACCGCCCCACGTATGGCGCTGGCGCTGATCATTTTTCCATGATATTCCTGCGCCGGAAGTACAAACAGCGGGATCCCGTGTGTCGCAAGACAGGCCGAAAGGCGCTCCGGGCCCGCCTGCCCGCCATATCCGAAACGGAAATTCGGACCGCAGACCGCCGCACACGCGCCGCAGATGCCGCATAGTACCTGCTCCGCAAATGCCTCCGGCGAGAGCGTCCGCATCGCTCCGAAATGCCCCAGAAAAGCACGGGCGATCCCCGCCTCCTCCAGCAGGCGCAGGCGCTCCTCCTGCGTCGTCAGGCGGGGCACATCCGGTTTGATTCCCTCACCGTCATAAAAGCTGAAAACCGCCGGCTCCGCATGCCGTTCTGCGGCCTCCGTCACCGCGCGGCGCAAAAGCGCCGCATGTCCCGCATGCACCCCGTCAAAAAAGCCGAGGGCAACGACGGTCCGGAAGCGGCCGGCGCCACTCCTGCCAGGATCTGTGATTTCCATGCTGCCCCCCTCTGCACGCGACCTTTGCTCCCGGGCGCCCCCTTGCTCTTCCGCGGTGCCCGGCAGGTACATTGTCTGTCGCGCCTGTATTCCTATTATACACCAATTTCCGCTTCCGTCAAGTACCGAAACGCGCACGCACGCCGCCCGGCAACAGATACCCCGCCCGGCTTTGACCCGGATTTTTGCGCCGGAATTGACAAAAATTTCCCGCTGTGTTACAATACTGTCGATACAATACTGTTATTGTAAAAATAGTTTTGCATACGATTCGGAGTGTCGCTATGAAACTGAATTACAAGCGTACCATTTTCGTCGGCTTTGCCTTCTTCCTCATCTCCGCCTTCTGGCAGGCCTATGACACCATTGTCCCTCTCATCCTCACCAACCGTTTCGGGATGGAGCAGACCTGGTCCGGTCTTATCATGGCCCTGGACAATATTTTTGCCGTCGTGATGCTTCCTCTGTTCGGCAGCCTCTCCGACCGCACCAACACCCCCTACGGCCGCCGTACCCCCTATATCTTCTTCGGCACACTCGGCGCCGCCCTCTTCTTTGCACTGCTCGGGCAGGCCACCTCCCTCACGCTCTTCATCCTCCTGCTGCTCCTCTCGCTCATCTCCATGGCCACCTTCCGCTCCCCCGCCGTCGCACTCATGCCCGACGTCACACCCAAGCCGCTCCGCTCCAAGGGCAACGCCGTCATCAACCTCATGGGCACCGCCGGCGGCATCATCGTCCTGCTCTTTGCCTCGCTCTTCCATACCAGCGAGCCCGGAAAAACCGATTTCTCCGCCTACATCTTTGCCGTAGTCGGCGTCATGATCGGCGGGATGCTCGTCTTCCTGCTCACCGTCCGCGAGCCCGCCTTCGTCGCCGATATGCAGAAGCAGAGTGAAGGTGTCGAGGACGCCGAAGAGGAAGAAAGAGAGGCCACCGGCGGAAAGCTCAGCCGCCCCCAGCAGATCTCCCTTCTTCTCATCCTCGCCTCCGTCGCGCTCTGGTATATCGGCTATAACGCCGTTATCTCCAAATATTCGGTCTATGCCACCAACATTCTGCAGGTTTCCTACTCCGACACCCTTCTGTTCGCGCAGGCGGCTGCCGTCGTCAGCTATATTCCCGTCGGGCTCCTGGCTTCCCGCGTCGGCAGACGGCGGACCATCCTCCTCGGCGTTGCCATGCTCGTTGCCGCCTTTGGCGGCGCGGCCTTCGTCGGAGAGGGCACGCCGCCCCTTGTCATGTATTTCCTCTTCGCCCTTGCCGGGGTCGCCTGGGCCACCATCAATGTCAATTCCTTCCCCATGGTCGTGGAGCTTGCAAGCGGCGGAGATGTCGGGCGCTATACCGGCTACTACTATACCGCTTCCATGGCCGCACAGATCGTCACACCGGTCCTCTCCGGCTTCTTGATGGATCTGTTCGGCATGCGATCCGTGCTCTTCCCCTACGCCGCTGTCTTCTGTGCGCTCTCCTTCCTCACCATGTTCTTTGTGCAGCACGGCGACGCACGCCCCACCCCCAAAACCGGCATAGAGGCTCTCCACCCGGAGGACTGACGGCCGAAATCGCCGCGCCTTCCGGAACCCGGACACGCGCGGAACGCTCCGCCCGCTGCCTCTGTTCCGGGTTTGCCGCTGCGGCTGCTTTTGCTTCCCGGAGGTTGGTTGCCGGATTCCCGATTCTTGCTCTTTCCGCGCTGCAATCCGGCCGGGCCGGCTTGCGATTGCTGCCATATATACTCTCATCAGGAGGCCGTCATGCCCGCTTATCTGATCGCTCTGCTCTGCCTTGTGCTGTTTCTGCTCCTGCTTGTCCTGCTCGCCCTGCTTGCCATCCGACCCAACCGGCGCCGCAGAGCCACCGCGCTGTATACCTCCTACAATTATGCCCACCGCGGCCTCCACGACGAACACCTGCCCGAAAATTCCCTTGCCGCCTTTGAGGCCGCCTGCCGGGCCGGCTACGGTATTGAACTGGACGTGCGTCTGTCCCGCGACGGCATCCCCGTCGTCTTTCACGACGATACCCTGC
>CALWTT010000093.1 GCA_944384545.1 uncultured Clostridia bacterium
GATACCGCCCCGGTCATGCTTGTCGAATGGATCAAGGGGGACCGTGCAGAAGTATACCGCTTGCGTTGCAGCTTTTCTCCGCTGCGCGCGGTATTGACCGACCGCGAGGATCGCTCCTATCTTCTGCGCACTGAGGACGCGCTTTTCTTTTTTGGAACGGAGGCAGGAGCGTGTTTGTTGCGGGGGGAGGATCCGCCTGCGCTGACGGTATCCGGGCGGACATTGCTTTGTTCGGCGGCAGAGTGGATCCGTCATTTTGCAGATGCGGACGGAAACCCGATCTCGCTCTCCTCCGGCGAATATCTGAACAGTGCCGTTCCTTCGGCCGGAATCGATCCGGATCACTTTTCTCCCGTATTTGCAGAGCCCCCCTCCGTCTGTCGGTACACACTTTTCCTCGAAGGGCAGCCGGTAGGAGAGGGGGAGGATCTTTCTCTGCTGGAAGGGCTGTCTGCCGGGAATTATCAGTTGGTATTAACTGCGACATGGGAAACGTCCGATCTGACGGTACGCGCTGCGTATTCCTTCGTATTTGTACGGTGAAGACGGATCCGTGCCGTATTTTTGTGAGCAGTGCCTTGCAAAATCCCGGGAAATGTACTATAATATGGATTGTTGTCGGATGTTTTGTGAATAAACTGGAGGATTTCTGCCGTATACCGCGATAGAAGGCAGGAAGTCCCGGACGGAGAAGAAGAATGGAAAAAGAACGCTTTTATATTACGACGGCCATTGCCTACAGCTCGCGGAAACCGCACTTCGGGAATACCTACGAGTGTATTATGACGGACGCGATTGCCCGTTTTCAGCGCCAGATGGGAAAAGAGGTCTATATGCTGACCGGCACGGACGAGCACGGGCAGAAGATCGAGGGATGTGCGGCGGAAGCAGGTGTTACGCCGCAGGAATATGTCGATCAGGTGTCGGGAGAGATCCGGCGCATCTGGGATATGATGAATGTCCGGTATGACGGATTTATCCGCACGACCGATCCGGAGCATGTCCGGCGCGTACAGCATATTTTCCGGAAATTCTACGAGCAGGGCGATATATATAAAAGTGAGTATGAGGGTTGGTACTGCACACCGTGTGAATCCTTTTTCACCGAGACGCAGGTGGTCGATGGGAAATGCCCGGATTGCGGCCGCCCGGTGGAAAGATCGCGGGAGGAAGCCTACTTTTTCCGCATGAGCAAGTATGTGGACCGGCTGATTGCACACATTGAGGCCAATCCTGACTTTATACAGCCGGAATCCCGCCGGAAGGAGATGGTGAACAACTTCCTGAAGGCCGGATTGCAGGATCTTTGCGTATCCCGTTCATCTTTCCGGTGGGGCATCCCGGTCCCGTTTGACGAGCGGCATGTCATATATGTTTGGGTGGATGCGCTTTCCAACTATATCACTGCCTTGGGGTACGATCCGGACAAGGAAGAACAGCCGGAGCTGTTCCGCCGCTTCTGGCCGGCGGATGTGCATATTATCGGGAAAGATATCCTGCGTTTTCATACCATATACTGGCCGATCTTTCTGATGGCGCTGGGATTGCCCCTGCCGAAGAAGGTATTTGGACATCCGTGGTTCAATTCCGGTGTGGATAAAATGTCCAAATCCCGTGGCAATGTGATCTATGCAGACGACCTCGCCTCACTGATATCGGTGGATGGCGTACGCTATTATGCATTGGCGGAGATGCCGTATGCGGCAGACGGAAGCATCACCTATGAGAGCGTGGTGAACCGGTATAATACCGATCTTGCCAACAACCTCGGGAACCTGGTAAGCCGCACGCATGCGATGGCGATGAAATATTTTGACGGGCATGTGCCGCCGTCCGGCCCGGTTTCCGGTCCGGATGCCGAATTGCGGGAGGCGGTTCTGCGTGCGCGGGAAGAGTCGCGCCGCCTGATGGAAAGTTATCATATAGCAGATGCCCTGGATGCGATTTTCGGTATGCTGCGCCGCGCCAATAAGTATATTGACGAAACGACGCCCTGGGCACTGGCCAAGGAACCCAAGATGCGCGACCGGCTGGGAGCGGTGCTGTACAATCTGCTGGAGAGCATCCGCATCGGAGGGATACTGCTGGCGCCGTTTCTGCCGGAAACCTCCGAGAAAATCCTGCTGGCGCTTGGCAGCGAAAAGAAAGAATATGCGAGCACGGAAGTCTTCGGAGGATTGGAGGCCGGGGCAGCACTGGGGCCTTCCTGTGTCCTGTTTGCGCGGATAGACGAGGCGGCATTCCTGGCAGCGCGTGCCGCAGAGGCCGAACAGGCGGCAACGAAGGAAACGTTCGCCAAAGAATCGGCACAAAAAGAGCAGAACGAAAAAGGAAAAGACAGGATTGCTGCAAAAGGCAACGACCGGAACCCGGTGGAAGAACGTGCGCCCGCCGATCCGGATGAGGAGCATCCCGGCATAATCGGGATCAAAGATTTCATGAAGGTGGAATTGCGCGCCGGCCGTATTCTTTCCTGTGAAAAGGTGCCAAAGGCCAAAAAGCTGTTGCGGCTGGAAGTGGATCTGGGGGAGGAAACGCGGCAGATCGTTTCGGGGATTGCCAAAGAATATACACCGGAAGAACTTTGTGGGAAGACCGTCGCGGTGGTGGTGAATCTTGCACCGGCGACGCTGTGCGGAATCGAGAGCCGCGGTATGCTGCTTGCATCCGGCGGAGACCGGATCCGCGTGCTTTTCCTTGATCCGGAGACGCCGCTTGGCGCGCGGATCCGCTGAGATACAGCCATGACCGGAATGTTCGATTCACATGCACACTATTTTGATGAGCGTTTTTCGGATAGGGAGTCCTGTCCGGGCGGTGTGGATGCACTGCTGGATCGCCTGTTCGGGAGCGGGGAAATCGCGGGGATCGTGAATGTGGGCACGGATCTTGCCACCTCTCGTCTTGCCGTTGCGCAGGCAGAGCGTTACCCGCACATGTATGCGGCGGTGGGGGTGCATCCGAGCGACGCACAACGCTGTTCCGATCGCTTTTCTGCAATAGAGGAGCTTCGCCGCTTTCTTTCGGATCGCCCGGAGAAGATTGTGGCCATCGGGGAGATCGGACTGGATTATCACTATCCGGATACAGACCGTAAAGTACAGGCGGCATGGCTGGAGGATCAGCTGACGCTCGCGGAGCAGACCGGCCTCCCGGTCATTATTCACGATCGGGAAGCCCACGGGGACTGTTACGCAGCGATTGCAGCCCACCCGCAGGTGACAGGCGTCTTTCACAGCTACAGCGGAAGTGCGGAAATGGCGCGTGATCTGATCCGTCGGGGGTATATGATCTCGTTTTCGGGAACGCTGACCTTCCGGAACGCTACGCGGGTGGCAGAGGTGGCGGCATCTCTGCCGCACGACTGCGTGCTTGTAGAGACCGACTGTCCGTATCTCGCACCGCATCCGCACCGTGGCGCTTTGAACCATTCGGGCTATCTGGTGCATACCTTGACAAAACTGGGGGAACTATGGGGGCTTCGCCCGGAGGAGGCCGCATCTGTGACGGCGGAAAATGCGCGGCGCTTTTTCCGGTTGCCCTGAGAAGGATACAGGGAAATGATGACAATTACCTATCATGTAGGCGACGGACTTTATGTAAATATGACAAACCGCTGTTCCAACCATTGTGATTTCTGCATACGCCATAACGGCGCGGGCGCCTATGGGAGTGACAGTCTGTGGCTGGAGCGGGAGCCGACGAAGGAGGAGGTTCTCGCAGCGATCCGGCAGGAGAATCCGGATGGCTTTTCGGAGATTGTATTTTGCGGGTACGGAGAACCGACCTGTCGGTTGGAAGATATGCTGTGGGTATGCCGTGCATTGCGGGGGATTACCCGGACGCCGATCCGTCTCAATACCAACGGCCAGTCTTCGCTGATTTACGGATATGATACCACCCCGCTGTACGCAGGCTGCTTCGATACCGTGTCGATCAGTCTGAATGAAGCGACGGCAGAGAAGTATCAGTCGGTCTGCCATTCGCGTTTCGGCGAGGCAGCGTATGCGGGGATCCTCGACTTTGCTTCGCGTATTACGGCGTATGTGCCGCAGGTATATTTATCGGTGGTGCGGCAGTTTCTTTCGCCGGAGGACCTGGAAATCTGTCGCGGAATCTGCGCACGACTCGGCGTGCAACTGAAAGTGCGGGAATACATCGGAAAATGACGCTGCCAGGTTTTATATAAGGATATAGATACAACGAGCGCCGCGGCCGTACTGGCCGCGGCGCTCGTTGTATGAAAGCGGACATGCGGGAGATACTACAGGTATTCCAACAAGAACGAACAGAGGTGCAGAATGGGAAAGAACCAGATAGCACGGGCGAGTGCCCGTGAGATACTTGACTCACGCGGGACGCCTACGGTAGAGGCCTGCGTCCTGCTCTCAGACGGAACAACCGGAATTGCAGCGGTACCATCCGGCGCGTCGACCGGCCGATACGAGGCACATGAGCTGCGGGATACGGGCCGACGTCGGTACGGAGGCCGTGGCGTACTGGATGCGGTATACCATGTCAATAAACTGATATCGCCTGCCATCAGTGGCATATCGGTATTCGAGCAGGAAGAGATCGATCATACCATGCTCGCGCTGGACGGAACCGAGAACAAGTCCAAACTGGGTGCCAATGCGATGCTGGCGGTATCCCTGGCGGCGGCACGTGCAGGTGCGGCATCGGTGGGCTTGCCTCTCTACCGGTATCTTGGAGGGTGCATGGCAAAGCGGATGCCGGTGCCGATGATGAATATTCTGAACGGCGGTGCACACGCGGCCAACAATGTGGACATTCAGGAATTTATGATCATGCCGGTAGGCGCGGCGAGTTTTCAGGAAGCAATGCGCATGGGGAGCGAAATATACCGTGCGCTCGGATCGCTTCTGCGTGCCCGCGGCCTTGGTACGACGGTGGGGGACGAAGGGGGCTATGCGCCGGATCTTGCCGGAGATGAGGAAGCGATCGAACTGATCTGCCGTGCCATTGAAGAGGCGGGATACGATACCGATACGGTGAAAATTGCACTGGACGCGGCTGCCAGCGAATGGGCGGGCGAGTCAGAAGGGATCTATACGCAACCGAAGCGGGGACGGAGCATGCATACCGAGGAGTTGGTTGCGTATTGGAAACGTCTGTGTGCGGAGTATCCGATTGCCTCGATCGAGGACGGATTGGGCGAGGAGGATTTCGGGGGCTGGCAGCTTCTGACAGAAGCGTTGGGAAAACAGGTAATGCTGGTAGGCGACGATCTGTTTGTAACCAATGTGGTACGGCTGAAAATGGGCATTGACTGTCATGCAGGAAACACAATCCTGATCAAGCCAAACCAGATCGGAACCCTGTCGGAAACGCTGGACGTGATACGTCTTGCAGAACGAGCCGGATACCGTCATATCCTGTCGCATCGCTCGGGCGAAACCGAAGATACAACCATTGCAGATCTTGCTTTGGCGACCAATGCCGGATATATCAAATCCGGTGCGCCCTGCCGCAGCGAGCGCGTTGCCAAATACAACCGTCTTCTGAAAATCGAAGGGGCGCTGGGTGAGTTTTCGCAGTACGGGGAAGGCTAAAAAAATTTTTGCAGAATATTGACAAACGCGGGAAAATATGCTACTATATACAGGTATCATGCAGATTGCGGATATCTGTAATGCCCCATTAGCTCAGATGGTAGAGCACATGACTTTTAATCATGG
>CALWTT010000094.1 GCA_944384545.1 uncultured Clostridia bacterium
ATAGGCGCTCGCCGGACTGTATTCCTTTGCACACATTCCGAGGCGGATCAGCCGCGCTTCTTTTTCCCGCTGCTCGTCGCTTTGCGTATCTTCCTCCATTCCGGTACACATCGCCCCCAGCTTCCGCTTCTGTTCCGCAATATATTTTTCTACAAATTCCTGCACGCTTTTCTCCTTTCCTATCCGACGCCAAAGCCTGCGCTTCGCGTCCGTACATTTTCGATTCCGGGCCTCCTGGCCTCCCAGAGCAAGCCTGCGGTTCGTGGCCGGAAACACACGGAGCCTCAAATCTGTCCTTCACTCACACTTCCGTCCGTCCATCGGATGCGATACCGGTTCTCGCAAAGATCCACTTCCACACAGGTGCCGTCCGCAAACTCGCTCTGCTGGCGGGATCCCGTACGGTCGAGAAGCCGGTGCGCCAGCAGCTCCTGATCCCATACCGCGCGATTCAGGCGGCAGACCAGTTCCACACGCGCCCGCTCCTCCTCGTCCGCATGCAATGACAGATACGGAAGATTGCCCTGCATCAGTGCATAAAGGAATCCCGCATGCTCCCGCGGACATCCCTCGCCCCGTCCCAGATACGACGGAATAAACAGACTGTCATGATATACCAGTGCGAACAGCGGAACCGCTATGCCACGCATCTTGCCCCAGAAGTCCGGCGCATGATGCACAAGTTCCAGATGCGATACCATGCCGTCAATCGGCTCCTCCGAAGAAACAACCATGCCCAGCGAACGGACATAGTCAAAGCACTCGCACCGCCGCGCAAGACATTCCCTGCGCGTCATGCGGTGCATCGGATGGGCACACTCGTCCAGTTCCACCACCGAAAATACATCCAGATAAGCACCGTCCGGCAGACATCCGTGTTCCCGCAACTGCGTATAGTTCCGGCGAAGATACCCCAGCGCCAGTTCCCCGCACAGCTTGCGCTGCATGCCACCGTGCCAGACGCTCTCCCATTCATACCTGCCGTCAGCATATACCTGTGCCTGATTCTCCGCATATGTGGCGGCATCCGTATAATAATCCCGGTAGTTGTCATGAATGGCGGGCAGATAGCCGATCCGGCGAAGGCGCGTCAGCAGATCCGCCATCCCCGCATATCCTCCCGCTTCCTCGCAGGGGGGCAGAAGGTCCGGATGCAGATTGTCGTATCCCCGCTTGCCCCAGCCGTCGATATGGACGTAGGCGCCCCGTACACCCTCGGCATACAGGGCTTCCAGCTCTTCCGCCAGTGCCGAAAAACGCATGACGCGATGGTTCCTCTCCGGATGCTCCCGGTCATAGTACTGCGAGGCGGGTACGATGTTGACACAAACCGACGGCGTATGAATGACCGGCGCTCCGATCATGTGCCGCAGCAACGGATTGCGTTCCATTTTCTCCCGCAGGGATACAAACCGTCCCTGCTCCTTGACATACCCCCGGTATTCCTTACAGAAATCCACATAGTCGCACGCAGTCGGATAAAACCGGTAAAACATGCAACGGCGGTAGGACATCTGACCGAGCGACGGTATCCAGCGCATACCGATTTCGGTCGCGCTGTGCGGCAGATGATCGTAGGTATACGCTGCGTCCCAGGGGGTTTCCACTACCGCCAGATAGCCCGCATCTCCACGCACCTGCCCGAAAAACGGCATATAGGCTTCCCGCCCGAGAAACCGTCGGCTCATCACCGGATGCACTTCTTCCTCATCGTCGTCACGCAACAGCTTCCCGTTCATCAGGTTGAGCACCGCATATCCTGCTTCCGCATCGTAGCTTGCCAGCGGCGGCGGCCAGGCCACCTCCGCAATCTCAGCGCTGCTTTCCCGCAACGGAATCCATTCCGCATGCACGCGGTCGGTTGCCTCCTCTACCCACAGATACAGGGAAAAGGAGAGTTCTATATCGGGAAAACCGGAATATGTGGCAAGAATCCCTTCTCCCACACCACACGGGTATAGCTGTACGGTGCATTCCGAAGCCTCTCGAAAGAAAAGACGGCGCCCGTCCCGAAACAGAATCCAGGGCTCCGCTCCCGTTACCGTGGCGAACTCCTTGCCGCCCGTACACACGGTAAATCCGCATGTTTCCGGGATGTAGTGCAAGCGCAGTGTACGGCTCCCACACACGATTCCTTTCATGTCCCTTCTCCTCTTCTCCTGCTAAGATACCTTTTCCTGCTATAATACCTTCTCTGCGTACCTTCACCCGGGAATCTCCGGCACAGATCTTCCGCTTTTATCATACCGCAGATCGGCAGCGATGTCAAGGGCATTTTCCTGCACGCTCCCCTCTTCCGGAATTCCCGCGCCGATGGCAACAGAAAAAAGCAGTACGGAAATTTTCCCCATACCGCTTTTCCCTTACGCCATATCCTCATCGCACTCCATACAGGTTCGCCATTTCTCGCATGGAACAGCATCCGCTTTACTCCTGCTTCGCCGCATGATACGTATCCACGAGCTCCGCCATCAGCTCCTTGATGTTCGTGCTTTCAGAATAGGCTGCCTTGTACAGCTCGTCCAGCCCTGCAAACAGCTTGTCTTCATTGACCGCAATCGGCTTGGCAATGCTGATCAGACCGCTCGGGGTCGTCTGCAGGCCCTCTTCCTCCATCAGACGCTCTTCATACAGCTTTTCTCCCGGCCGCAGACCCGTACACTTGATCTCGATATCCACCCCTGGCTCAAGTCCGCTCAGCCGGATCAGATTCTCTGCCAGATTATAGATCCGGACCGGCTCTCCCATGTCCAGAACAAAAATTTCTCCGCCCTTTGCGTACGCCCCCGCCTGCAATACAAGCGACACCGCTTCCGGAATTGTCATGAAATACCGCGTGATATCCCGATGCGTAACCGTCACCGGGCCTCCCTCGCGGATCTGCTGCCGGAACAGCGGGATCACCGATCCGTTGGAGCCCAATACGTTCCCGAACCGCACCGCCACAAACTCGGTCCGCGAATGCCGCGCGTATGTCTGGATAATCATCTCGCACAGGCGCTTCGTAGCGCCCATAATGTTCGTCGGCCGCACCGCCTTATCCGTACTGATCTGCACAAACCGGCTCACATCGTACCGATCGGCCATGCGCGCCACGTTCAATGTCCCGAATACATTGTTTTTTACCGCTTCGTTCGGGCTGGTTTCCATCAGCGGCACATGCTTGTGCGCTGCTGCATTGAACACAATGTTCGGCCGGTATTTCCCGAACACCTGCTCCATCTTTCCCACATCCCGCACGCTCGCAATCAACGCATCCACCATCAGATCCGGATGGCGCCGGTGTAATTCCTGTTCGATATCATACAGGCTGTTCTCATAGATGTCCAGCAAAACCAGCCGCTTCGGACGGTGTGTGGCAATCTGCCGGCATAGCTCCGATCCAATGGAGCCTCCCCCTCCCGTGATCAGAACCACTTTCCCTTCGATATATCCCATGATTTCATTCAGATTGACGCATATCTGCTCGCGGCCAAGAAGATCTTCGATCTCCACATCCCGCAACGCAGAAATCTGCACTTCGCCATTCGCCAACTGATACAGACCCGGCAAAGTCTGGATCCGCAAACCCGAGCTCCGGCATTTTTCCAGTACATCGCGCAGCACCGCACGCGGTACCGACGGCATTGCCACCAAAACACACTCTGCACGGTACCGTGCTACTGCCGCACGGATCCGTCCGACCGGACCGTATATCGGCACGCCGTCTATAGCCAGTCCGATTTTGTTCCTGTCGTCGTCGAGAAAGCATACCGGATAATAATCCATATAGGCCGAATTGCGAATCTCGCGCAGCAGCATCCGCCCGGCATCCCCTGCGCCCACAATGATGACGCGCTTTCCGTTTCCGTGACTCAGGCTGTGCTCTGAGCGCAACTGACGCACAAACCGTGCAAAAAATCGCGTCACCATCGTCAGGCAGAAAAACAGAATGGCGTAACAAAATGCAAATCGCACCGTCAGCGACCGCACAATACACCCCATCAGTCCCACCGCCAGCACGCACACCGCCGCAAGACCGGTCGCCATGCATTCAAACACACCGGCATACCGCCATGTGCTCCGATATAAACCCAGCAAAAACAGTATAATATACGTCGAAACCAGCACCAATACAATCACCGGTAAATACTCTCCCAGTAATCGTGCGTGCATCTGCCCTGTCACCAGATAGATCGAACACAGCGAAATAATGGCAGCTCCTATCGTGTCCGCCAATAACAGTATTGCGACAACCGCTCGTTTGTTCATCATCGGATCCCCTTGTCGGCCCTGCAGCCGTCCCTCCTGTCCTCTGTTCGCTCCGTAATGTAGCGTGTTTCCCGTTTATCCCCTCGGATTCAACAGGTTTTCCACACCGCTCCGGTCCGCAATCACGAACAGGACCGAGTCCGCCGACAGCTGCTCCTGCGGATCAATATCCTGCGATACCTGCCCGTTCCGCGATATCGCTATCACATTGATTTTCAGATTCCGCCGCAATTCCAGCTCTGAAAGGGTGCGTCCAACCCATTCTGGGCGCACCGGCAATTTGATCATGCTGATGCGCTCCGACAGCCCCACAAAGTCAAGAAAACTGCCCGAAAGCATGCTCCTTGCCACATTGATGCCCTGTTCTTTTTCCGGAATGAACACGCGGTCGGCTCCGATCCGCAGAAAAATTTCCTTCTGCGTCTCGTTCATCGCCTTCACCCATACGGCGGGAATCCCTGCCTTCTTCGCCGTCATGATTGCCATAATACTGGATTCCACACTCTCCGACATGGCTATTACCGCGCCGTCCATGTTCTTCAATCCCAGTTTGGCCATTGCCTCGTCATTACATACATCCGCCTGCACCGCAACCGTCACAATATCCGCAAGACGGCGCACCTTTTCCTCATCACGGTCTACTGCCAGAACATCCGCGCCCGACGCCATCATTTCTTCTGCCACCACACGGCCAAACCGTCCGAGTCCCAATACAGCAAATGATTTTTTCATATCTTTCTCTCCGCTTTCCGTACCTTTCTTCGTCTCCGGCTCTCTGTCCCGGATCGTGCCCGACGCATTCCGTACAACGCATTATCCCACAATCACAGACCCTTCCGCATAGCGCATCGGCGGATTGTTGTCTTTGTGACTCAGCGCCAGAATCAGCGATATGGGGCCGATCCGGCCCAGATACATACAAGCGGTCACAATCAACTTCCCAACGGTATTCATCGCCACCGTATAATCCCGGGACAGCCCTACCGTTCCCGCCGCGCTGAACACCTCAAAGCAAATGTCCAATGCCGAACCGCCCGTAAAACAGAGCAATAGAACAATCGCCACAATGCATACCGCAAAAAAGATGCACATGACGGCGATCGCCTTCCGTACCGTCTCCTGTACCACCGTCCGTTGCATCACGGTTACCTCCGGCCGACCGCGCACCGTGGCTGCCACCGACAGCAGAAATATGGCAAAGGTTGTGGTTTTGACACCGCCTGCTGTCCCGATCGGCGATCCCCCGATAAAAAACAGCAATATGCTCAGCAATGCCGACGCCGGCGTCAGTGCCTTCTGCGAAATCGTTGCAAAACCGGCCGTACGCGACGTAACCGATTGGAACAGGCAGGCCAGCAGCTTTTCCCCGAACGGCATGTCCCCGATGGTGCCCGGATTGTTGTACTCGAACAGAAGAAACAGAAACGCGCCCCCGAAGATCAGCACACCGGTCATGATCAGAACAATACGTGTGTGCAGGCTCAGCGAGCCGAATATACGGCGGCGGGGGATCCGCCCCGAGAAAACCCCACGCAATGTCCCCAATACATCCCACCAGACCACCGTTCCGATACCGCCCAGCACGATCAGTGCCATCGTCACCAGATTCAGCCATACATCTCCGCTGAACGGAATCAAACTGTCCGGCCCCAGTATATCCAGTCCCGCATTGCAGAAAGAAGAAACCGAATGAAACAGAGAGTACCAGATACCTTTCCCACCATATAGCGGAACAAAGACCGGCAGGCACAGCAGCATCCCGACAAATTCGATCAGAAAGGTCCCGGCCAGTACACGGCGCAAAAAGGAGATCAGTCCGCTCAGGGTACTCAGATTGAAGGCGTCTTCCAGAAGAACGCGGTCACGCAAGGTGATCTTTCGACCCAGCGCCAGCAAAAGCGCCGTAGTGATGGTAATGATACCAAGGCCACCAATCTGGATCAGAAGCAGGATCACAATCTGGCCGAAAAGGCTCCAATGTGTCGCCGTGGTTACAACGACAAGCCCTGTCACACAGACCGACGTCGCCGAAGTGAACAGTGCATCCACAAACGGTGTGAAGCTGCCGTCTGCCGACGATATCGGCAGCCACAGCAGTACTGCACCGGTCAGAATGGTGTACAGAAACGACAGGACGATCATCTGAGTGGTGGACAGGCGTGCTCGACGCTTCATGACAGTTCTTCCTTTGCAAAAATTTCCTGTAACAATTTTTTGCTTATTATAGCACATTCCGCCATATCTGTCAAGCGGAGCCCGCATTTTGCACCCTGCCCCCGCCACGCAGCAAGGGCCCGTGCGTGACTTCCCGACGCACGGGCCCTTGCTTTCATTTTCTTTTGCTGCAGGAGACGAAAATTTCGCGCCACACGGACCGGTTCTTTTTCACAGTTCTCCTCCTGTAAAAAGCTGGGATTTTTTATACTGTCCCATGGATTCCCAGGATGCGTCTTGTGTATTGCCTTGCTTGCGCGATGCATTTTCATGAGAAGCACCCTCGCCGTTCCTGCGAAGTCCCTCAGCCAGGAAAATCCGGCTTCTGGCTCGGTCCGGTTTGTTCCGGATCCGTTTCCGCTCCCGCATTCGCCTCCCGCTTCTGCTCTTTCTCACTCTGTACGGGTGTAGCGGACGCCTTTACATCCTCCTCCACCCCCACAGACGATGGCATCTGCGCAGTCTCCTCGGTCAGGTCTGCCGCACTTT
Source organism: uncultured Clostridia bacterium (assembly GCA_944384545.1). Taxonomy (GTDB): domain Bacteria; phylum Bacillota; class Clostridia; order Oscillospirales; family CAG-272; genus UBA1740. The sequence continues at coordinate 6,955 of CALWTT010000094.1, forward strand.
CTTCCGCACGCAAAGCGGCGAGACGACGGCAAAATGCTGCATAAAACGCTTCGTCTGCCTCGATTTTCACATATTCGTGTGCGCCGTTGCTGGCACGTGCCGTAATCACCTGATAGTCCCGTCCGCCCGGTGTCGCCACATAGGAGTAATACCGGCCGCGCGGAGCGCTTCCCTTCCCGAATTCCCATTTCCGGATCGAAAAAACCCGACGCAATGATACCTGGTATACGGTGCTTATGCGTTTCCCCTGCATCTGCTCCACCAGAAAATACGGCGTACCGGCTTCCGTTACCCCCAGAACGTAGGTTGTGGTGATATAGATGTATTTCAGCAGAAAGAACAGGCCACATACGATCAGAAGCAGGGCGGCCATCTGGATGCCGCCACGATAGGACTCTGCCATATAGGAGAATGCGAATGTCGCTGCACCCAGCAGCATCAGTCCGATACTCCAATACCACGCCTTCCGGTTCTTACGGTGCGGGGTATACCGGATTTCTTCATTCATGCGCCTACCTCCTGCTCTGTCGGTCTGTATTCCCCATCGCTCGGCACAAGTCCCTTTTCCCACACCAGAATACAGGCATATGGCTCCTCCGTATAATCTATGTCATCCTTATAATAGATTTCCAGCCGGATCCAGTTCGTCTCCTCATCGAAAGTAACACCCGAAAAGCAAAGCTTCAGATAATTGTACATAAACTTCCGATCGGTATCCTTATACATCAGCGGCGAACGGTTCCCGTTGTCGTCCATCAGCGAATAATCGAACAGATCTGCCGTTGCCTCCGGCACTTCACTCAGCGCATAATCTGCCTGTACCTCTCGCAGGGTTGCATCATTATACCGTACCGTAATCTGGAGTTCCCCCAACGACGGGCAATAATATTGACTCCCCGCCATAAATTTTGCAAAATCGTTGTCATCATACGAAAAACGCAGATCCTGCCGATATACCATCGGTCGTGCTCCCGTCTGATACAGGTCCCGGTGCGCCTCGCTTACATAATACGATGTCATTCCCCCCGGATAATAATTGGCAATGGCGATCCGCGCCAAAACAATGCCGATCACCCCGAATATCAGACACAGAGCGCTCCATTTCAGAAGACGCGATACATATTTCATTCCGTTTCCCTTTTTCCTTTTTCCCGTTCTGCCATGTTCTTCTCCCTTTTATCTTCTTATATTATACTCTGTACCGCCTGGCTTGTCAATCCGATTCCCGATCGCTTTTTCGCTTTTTCGTGAATTTATTTCGGAAAGTTCTTGACAAATATCTGCTTTTCGTGTATAATATCTTCCAGACTTTTGACTTTTGAGCTTTTTACGGCCTATAAGGACTCTTTTCCTATGAAACTGGATTTGCGATCCCTCCTCGCGGAGGATATCCGCAGCTTGCCGGTCGAGTTCCTTCTGCCGGTACCGGACGATCTTCTCCACGATCCGCACAGTCCGCTCTTCGATGTCTGCTTCCCGGAACCGATTGCGGTCGCAGGAAGCATCGTCAATACTGCCGGCTATATGCGGATGTCACTTTCCGTCTCCGCACCCTACACCGCGCACTGTGCAAGGTGCCTGCGGCCGGTCTCGGACCGCTTCTCTATCTCGGTGCAGAAGACTGTTGTCCCGGCCGGGCTGCTCGTTCATGAAAGCGAAGAGGACTCCGACGATTATATCATTGTTCATGACGGCTTCCTCGATCCGGACGAGCAGATCCTTTCGGCTTTTGAGGCCGAGTTCCCTGCAAAAGTCCTCTGCCGCGATGAATGCCGGGGCTTATGTCCCCAGTGCGGCAAAGATCTCAACGACGGCCCCTGCAACTGTTCCGACACGTTCCCGGATCCTCGCCTTGCTCCCTTGCGCGAATTGCTCCGCAAAATGCACGATAAGGACAATCCGGAAAGCGGTCTTTCATAACGCGGCCTTCGTCCCGCTTTCCCTTCCGCTATAATTATTGCTATGCGCTGTGCGCGTTAAGATCAGGAGGTGTTCCCCATGGCAGTACCCAAGAAAAAAACATCCAAGGCCCGCAGAGATTCCCGCCGTTCCAGCACCTGGAAACTGACGGCGCCAAGTCTCGTGAAATGCCCCAAATGCGGCGAGATGAACCCGGCGTTCCGTGTATGCGCGAACTGCGGATCCTACAACGGCGAGGAAATCATTGCCAAAGCGGCGAAATAATTCCCTTCCGCAAAAAAGAGCGCGGCCAAACAGGCCGCGCTCTTTTTCTTTCCCGGTATTCCGGTTCCAGGTCCCGCTCGGTTCCATACGGTCGGTCAGAGAATTTCGTCCTCGTAATAGTCGTCCGGAAACGGGATGTCCGTACGTCCCAGAAGTTGCGTGAGCGGCCCCATCACTGTAAAACTGCTCACCGTCTCCGCACCTTCCAGATCGCTGGCAATTCCGTAAAACTCCTCACCGACTGCCGTTCCGCTTTCCATCAGCGTATACGCGCTTCCTATGGATAGCTCACAGGAGTACACACTCATCGTGTAATAGTCCTCCGCCGGGCAGAGAGCAAACAGGAGCTCTCCCGCATCTCCGCGCAAGGACAGGTACACCCCCGCCGTCCGCACTCCCGTGAATACCGCGCTCAGCAGACGTACACTCTCTCCCTTCGGGAGTTCCGGCACAAAACTCGAACGCCCGGTGGCCACCACGGTTCCTCCGCTCATGACAAATTCTCCGTCATAATCCAGCGGATCTCCCCCCTGATAGGTCGGCCCGTTCAGCATCGCCAAGCCGCCGCTCACATACAGACTGCCGCGCACATCCAGCGCATCCCCCTCTGCCGCTATCGACAGATATCCGCCGCGCATGTGAAATTCTGCCGTCGCATCCGCCAATGCATTCTCTGGATACAATGTAAAATCGTTCGCATCGGTCAATACATTCGGACGTGCCAGGATCCCGTCGTTCTGCGAGGACACCGAGATTCTGCCGCCTTCCAGCTCAATCCGTTCGCCTACCAGGCCCTGCATGCAAACCGACGCACGGATGCTCCCACCCAGAATCCGCAGGGTGGACGCACATATCGCATCGTCCCCGCTGTACAACGTGTAGCTTCCTCCGCTCATCGACAGCAGTCCATCCGTATGCACCGCATCATCGGATCCGTCCAGATAAAAATCTCCGCCCAGAATCACAAGTTCTTTGCCCGATTTCAGGCACTTGCTGCTCTCAAATCCGCGCAATACCGTATATCCGCCACCCGACTGACACCGGAATTCTCCCTCCGCAATCAGCATCCGACGCTCGGCCTGTATCGCATCGCACCCCGATGTCAGATCGTACTGGCCGCCCGATATATAAATATATCCCAGATTTTCCAGTTCTGTATTATTGCTCTTCAGAAAATCCCGACCACTCTCCCCGCGGATCTTCGCATCCCGCAGAAGCAGTGCATCGTGGCCTACCAATCCGTCGGCAACCGAATGGGCTTCCAGTGTCAGGTCCACGACCACCAGTTGGTCCAATGTATGAATGGCCTCCCGGAAATTTCCTTCCACCTTCAGCATGCCCGTACCGCTCAAATACAGATCCACGGCACTGTAAATGGCCGCATCCGGCACCTCCGCCACCGCGTCGGTAAACAGTGTGCCTGCCGTATCGGCAATCCGGTTCTCGCTTCCCTCCACTGCCGTCAGACATACGCTTCCTGCCTGCTCGATGTATACCGGTGCCGACCATGTGCATCGCAGGTCCATGCCGTTCAGTACCAGATGTACGCGCCCGCGCGGCGCCCTGACAACAATCTGTCCGTCCAGCATCTGACCCGAAATGACATACGTTCCTTCGCGCAGTATCGTCAGCACGTTCCCGCTCTCGGAGACCGTTGCGCCCGTCCCCTGCACCGTGATCCCACTGTCCGACAGTGTCACCAGACTGGAGGTCGGCAGAGTATACGAAGGATCTACTCTATTCGGGTCTATGTATATTTCTTCTGCTGTCAGCGTGCTTTCTCCGTACGTCGGCGGTTTCTCATCCTTCCCGTATATCAGCAAATCGGAAAAACCGGGAATCAGGAAAAACGCTCCGACGCACAATCCCGCCACGATCAGCAGAACTGCAATTTTTTTTACCAATGTTCGGCCCTCCGGGTCGTGTAGCATTCTTCGATGCCCGAATCAAAGCTCATCTTTCTTCGGCATCACCTGTGCACAGGTAATCGGCATGTTCCCGTTCCGCTCACGCAACGCATCCATGAAGGCCTTCTCCTTCTTCCGATCCTTCAGCGTTACATAATACTGCAATTCATACATGCTCCCCATGTTCGTCGTCCGGACCAGCTCCAGATGATACTTTCGTGTATATTCGCGGAAAACATCATCGAAGACCTCCGTGTAATCCAGCGATTCGGGAATCACGATGCGCAGTGCGCGATCCATTCCCGCATCCTCTCCGAACGGTGTCAGCCCCAGCAGTATCATAACGAGGCCCAGCACCACGGTGATCACCACTGCGTAGACCACATACCCCATGCCCGTTGTAATCCCGATGGCAAGCGTGCAAAACACCGCCGATATCTCCCGCGCCGTGCCGGGCGCGGAGCGGAAGCGCAACAGGGCAAAGGT
>CALWTT010000095.1 GCA_944384545.1 uncultured Clostridia bacterium
GAAAGCGTCCGCCGCCACCACGGGCAAGGCGGCGGGCGCGCCGGTAGGCGGCAGAAGCGGGGCGCTACGGCGCGGAGTTGTCGGCCTTTTTGCAAAAAGGCCTGGCGAAAAACTGCAAAAGTCGCTGCGGCGGGCTGGGTCGCCATGCACAGGGCACGACAGCAGGTGCACCGGATGGCGGCAGACGCGAGACCCTGCTGTACAACGAGGAAGACGGCAAAGGTTGTAGAGCGCGGAAGGCCGGGAGCCGGGGAGCGCAAGGGTGGAGCGGGAAAGCGTCCGCCGCCACCACGGGCAAGGCGGCGGGCGCGCCGGTAGGCGGCAGAAGCGGGGCGCTGCGGCACAGCAAGGAGGACGGCAAAGGCCGCGCGGCGCGCGGAGCTGTCGGCCTTTTTGCAAAAAGGCCCGGCGAAAAACCTTCAGGCTCCGCTGCCGCGGGGCGGGGGTGCGTCTTTGTCGGTGCGGCGGGGAGGGGCCGCTTTTTGTCGGCGTGGCAAGAAGGGCGGGGGAAAGAAAACGGAAGGTCTTGTCGGCACAGCGGGGAGGAGGCGGGGAAGAAAAGATACAGGCCGGATCAAATCCTCTTCCCTGCTTTCTGCTGCAAAAAGGCGGATCTGCCGTTTTCTACGGCAGATCCGCCTTTTCCCGGCACGGCACATCGCTGCCGCCCGCTTTTATGGATTCTGTTGCCAGATATCAGCGATCATCCTTCTTCTTGCGGAAGGCAAAGAAGCCAGCTGCGCCTACCATAGCAATCATTGCCACCGAAGAGCCGATTGCGATCGAAGATCCGCATCCGCCCGAACTACCGCCAGCTGTCGTGGTCGCAGCCGTCGTGCCGCCCGGCTGGGTCGCATTTCCGCCGCCGGCACCCGTTGTCGTTCCGTAGGTATGTATGCGGTCGATCGTCACCTTCTGCGTTGTGGTGCGCAGCGTAGTAGCCGCCGTGGTCGTACGCGAGGTCGCTTCGTCCATGCCGTACTCGCCCAGCGAATCGTTCGAAATAATACGGTCGTTCGCTACCTCTTCATCGCCCAGCGTGAAGTAGTCATAGTAGGCAGAGTTGCTGCCGGAATCTACAATATTCGAGTCCACACGGTATTTTCCGCTGTAATATACATTGCTCTGGTTTGCGCCGTCGTTGAACCGGTCGTTCAGCTGAATGTCAAACCCGATCTCCTGCCCCGCCGTCAGATCCGCATTGTTGATGCGGAACTCAACCGTATAGCCGTACTCGGTCGTCGATGTCGCCCAGCCCTTATTCACATTGGTCGCATCGTCAGGATCCGTCGTCCAGCCAAAGATATTGGTCGTTTCGTTGATCAGAATATTATTGGCATTGGTGAAGCGCCCCAGCTCATCGTCCCACAGATAGGTATCCGCAGATGAGCCCGCTCCCACTTCTTCCAGCAGATAGCAGGAGGCCTTGCCCTGCGCCGAAATACGGTACTGCAGACCGCGCTGCAATGCGCCGTCGCCGCTGATACCCGTGGCAATCCCCCAGTCCTGCGTGCCCGAGTTGCTCCAGTCCACAAACAGCTCAACCGAGTCCGATTCCCAGGGATATGCGCCCTCACGGCAGATTTCATTATCGTTGACAATGACAAAGCAATACAGCGCCTTCTCGGTAGCCGACCAGGCAAACCGTGCATAGGCAAGCGTATAAATTCCTGTACTCGACGATGCATAGAAATCCACCACCGCTACCGGAGACTCCGTATAGGCCAGATCCATACGACCGTCTACCTGGATCGGATTGTCTGCACCGACCAGCGGTATGTCGCCCAGATAATTCGTATGGCCATCATCGTCCGCAGGCTTCGCAAGAAGCGTTCCCGTCAGCACCGTTGCAAGAACAAGCACAAATACAAGGACGCCTACAAGTGTCTTTTTCATTGTAAATATTCCTTTCGCAATGAGTTTTCACTGGATAAAAAGGGGGAAAAAGGCAGTTCGCACAAGCAGTCGCACGTTTTTTTGTGCAATATTGCTATTTTTTCGCCACTTCACCTGTTCAATTGTAATTATACTATTCTGCTCCAAAAATGTAAAGAATGAAATTGTATATACTGTCCATATATTTAAATATATACATGCCTCCGGGCGGGGTCTTGACTTGTTCCCTGCTCTTTGCTATAATTTATGCGGTAGAAAACCGCACGCTCCGCTTCGGACCCGCTCCGCTCCGGAGCTTTTCACCCCTCGGGATTGCCGCTCGCCCTCCGCCTTTGCGACGGCCGCGCTCTCCCGCATCAGGAGGTTTGCCATGAATCAGGTGACAAAGGCCGTAATCCCTGCCGCCGGCCTCGGCACGCGCATGCTCCCGTACGCCTGCGCCGTACCCAAGGAAATGCTTCCCATTGTCGATCTGCCTGCCGTCTATTTCCTTGTCGATGAGGCGGTCAGAAGCGGAATCCGCGATATCCTTATTATTACCAACCGCGGAAAGGAGTGCATGGAGGATTTCTTTGACTATTCTCCCGAATACGATTCCCTCCTCCGCAGCCACGGTCGGGATGAGGAGGCCGACCGTCTCCGCGCCATCGCCGATATGGCCAATATTTCCTTCCTGCGCCAGCGCGAGCCGCGCGGCCTCGGCCATGCCGTCGCTCGCGCCGCCGGCTTTGTCGGCGAGGACGCCTTTGTCGTGCTCTACGGCGACGATATCATCTTTTCCAAAACCCCCGTCACCGCACAGCTTATCCGCGCGTACGAAAGCTACGGAAAGCCGGTCGCCGCCGTCAAGCCGGTACCGCCTGAGCTGCTCCGCAAGTACTGCTCGTTGCGCGTCCGGTCTCTCCCGGACGACCCCCGCGCCTTCCTGTGCGACGATATGATCGAAAAGCCCGCACCCGGTCAGGAATTCTCCGATCTTGCCATTCTCGGCCGCGTCCTGCTCGAACCCGATGTCTTTGCTATTCTCCGCGAACTGCCCCCCGGCGCCGGCGGGGAAATCCAGCTGACCGATGCCATGGCCATTCTGGCCCGCTCCCGCGGTATGATCGCACTCGACTTCGAAGGCCGCCGCTTCGATCTTGGCTCCAAACTCGGATTCCTTACCGCCAACGTCCTCCGCGGCATCGATCACCCCGAGACCGGCAAGGACTTCCGCGCCTTCCTGCGCGAGCTCTCCTCTTCCCTATGAGGTGTACCGTGAAACAACTGCTTTCTTTTGCTCTCTCCCTCCTCCTCTGCCTCTCGCTCGTCGCCTGTGGCTCCTGCACCGGTGATCCGGAAATTCCGCCCCTTTCCCTCACGCGGACCGAGGACGGCGCATTCCGCGATGAGGAAAACGGCATTACCTACCGCCGCGCTCCCGATGCCTATATTCCCAACCGTATGCTCCGGCGCGTCTATGCCACCTGTCGCTATACCGCGCCCGCCGGCGGTGAGGCCAACCTTTCCTTTTTCGCCATCGGCGAGGATTCCGCGCAGCGCTATCTTGTCTACGCCGATCCCGAAGATTTCTATCCTTATTATATGATCGTCGCCGACGGACAGGCTCTCCTCCCGCTCTCCGGGCTGGACGCCAGCATCATTGTGATCTGCGGCACCGAGGAGGAATTCTTCTGGCAGACCGCCAATGTGTACGATTACGTGCGCACCCAGGCCAAAATTGATACCGTGCTCTCCGCCTTCCTGCTCGGCTCGGACACCGAGCTGCCGGCCGGACAGCCTCTGCGCTCGGTCTTTCTGCTCTTTTCTTCGGAAACCAACACCGATTACAGTTACTATATCACGTATCTGGAATACGGGCCCGGCCGCACCTATCTGCACGACCCGTCAACCGATCACACCGTTCTGGTGGACGATGCGCTGCTCGACGGCTACCGGCTCAGCTTTGAGGACGATGCAGACTGAGCCGGTCCGGGTGCGGCAGGCAGCGGCGGAGGATCTTGTCCGGATCGCCGCGCTGGAAGCCCTTTGCTTTTCCGATCCCTGGTCCGAGCGGGCGCTCGGTTCGCACCGGGAGAGTGCCGGCGCCATCCTGCTTCTGACCGAAGATTTTGCCGGCGCCCTGACCGGGCGCATTCTGGCACCGGAGATGGAGATTGAACGCGTAGCCGTCCACCCGGCCCGCCGGCGCCGTGGATACGGCGATGCATTGCTCCGCGCCGCCCTGGACGCCGGGCGGCGCGCCGGCGTTCTCCGCGTCTTTCTGGAAGTGCGCGCCGGAAATCTGCCGGCCCTTGCTCTGTACCGGAAAAACGGATTCCGCCTCCTCTCCCGCCGCCGGGACTATTACCGCGACCCCCGCGAGGACGCGCTGGTCCTGGTCTGCGACCTTCCGGATCCATCGGCTGGCCGGACGGGCAGTGCCGGTCCGGCGGAAGCCGGAGCTCCGGAGGCGCGCGCCGCCGCGCAGGATCCGTAACGGCAGAATCCGCTCCCGGCGGCAAAACACATCCGGGCGGCGCAGGGGCGAGCGCGTCATTATGGAAAAAAACGGCGGACGCAGAAGTGACGGACGGGCAGGGTCCGGTGCGCTTTTTTGCGGAATGGCCGAAGAACAAGTGCCGGTCGCGTACCGGCAAAGGGGTATCATGAAGTATCTTGCTTTTGAATCTTCCTGTGACGAAACAGCGGCGGCGGTTGTGTGCGCCGACGGGGATCGACTCCGGGTTCTGTCGAATATCGTGGCCTCGCAGATCGGGGTCCACCGCCTTTATGGCGGCGTGTTGCCCGAGATTGCCTCCCGTGCACACATCGAAGCGATCTCCGGCGTGACCCGGCAGGCGCTGGAAGCCGCAGAGCTCGGTCCGGAGCAGATCGATGCGGTAGGTGTCACCGCGTCGCCCGGACTGATCGGCGCGTTGCTGGTCGGTGTGAACTTTGCCAAGGCCTTCTGCGTCGCGCGGCATCTGCCGCTGGTACCGGTACATCATGTACAGGCGCATATTGCCGCGGCGTATCTGACGGCGGATCCGCCACGGCCGCCTTTTCTGGCGCTGGCGGTTTCCGGCGGGAATACGGCGTTTTACCTGTGCGAGAGCTACACCGCCTTCCGCCGGCTCGGCGGGACCCGTGACGACGCGATGGGAGAAGCGTTTGACAAGATCGGGCGCAGGATTGGTCTGCCCTACCCGGCCGGCCCGGCCTTTGACCGGCTGGCCACCGAAGGCTTCTGCCAGGCGGCGCAATGCTCCGACCCCGACCAGGCATACCGGCGCTTTCCGAAAACAGGCGCCGCACAGGATCCCGCCTATCACTTCCCCACCCCGGCGCTGACCGGATCGCTTTCCCTTTCTTTTTCAGGGCTGAAAACGGCGGCGATCCAGTTGCTGCACCAGTTTGCGCAGCATGGGAAAGAGCCCGACCGTGCCCTGTTTGCCGCGGCCTACACCTACCGGGCAGTGGAAGCCGTCGTCGGGAAGACCGAGGAGCTTTTTGCCGCCTATCCGGGACTTCCGCTGGTCGTAGCGGGCGGTGTAGCGGCCAACAGCCATCTGCGGCGGAGGCTGCGGGTGTGTGCGGATGCGCACGGGGTTGCGCTCACCATTCCGCCGCTGTCTCTCTGCGGGGACAATGCGGCCATGGTAGGCGCGCAGACGCATTACTCCTACCTGGCAGGCATCCGTGCGGGCAGCGACCTGAACGCGCGCGCGACCGATTAGGACGGCGGGACGAGGTTGCAGGAAGGCGCGGGCGGCGAACGGAGATTCCGGTCGCCGGGGCGTCGGCAAGGACCGGGCGCTGCGGCGCGGGCTGGCGGCCTTTTTGCAAAAAGGCCTGGCGAAAAACCCGAAAACCGCTGCGGCGGGGATGCTCTTCCCGACCGGCGCCGGAGGCAGAGCGGCGGGAAGGACACAGACGAGGGCTGGCGTGGCAGGCGGTACAAAAAAACGGTGAGCTGTGGTAATCCCCCGGCGCCAATGCGTGCGGGAATGTTTGTGCGGCAAGGCGCGCGGCCGGAGCTGTCCGGCAGAAGCGCGCTCCCCCCAAGGCAGGCACAGGCGCTGGCGCCGCAAGGGGGCGAAAAGCCCGGTGCGGCAACCGCCGACAGCCGGAAATCCGATGCGGAAAACCATCCGCCTCGTCCTGTTTCGCCCCGGCGGCCAAGGAAAGCGCGCCCGCCGCCACCACGGGCCGGGCGGCGGGCGCGC
>CALWTT010000096.1 GCA_944384545.1 uncultured Clostridia bacterium
GCGAGGACATCCTGTTCTGTATTCTGCATAACGGGCGTATGATCTGGCCGCAGCTGGGCGGATCGTATACCGACTTATCCTCCTGGTACAATCTGACGGCGGCGGATGCCGATGTGACGGTGGATACGCTGGTCAATGCGGGCAGTCTGCAGGGGCTCACGGTCGAGGAAGGCGATCTGCTGCAGTTTTGTCTGACGGCGCGGAATGGAAACAGCATGACGGCACAGGATCCCGCTTTTTCCGTTGCCTATCAGAACATCACCTCCACCATGCCGACGCCCGAGCAGGCGTCAAGCACACTGGCGGGGAACTATCCGCGTCTTGACGCCGGTGGAGGAAACGGAAGTATTGCCTCCTATACGGGACGATGGTTCTATGAAGCCGCCGCGCGGGGAAGCGCGGAATTTTTCCGGCTGACGTCGGTGCGCGGATACCGCATGTTGGCCGGGGCATCGGAGGCTGAGGGGTATGTGGGGCTGCGCCACAACAATGCGGATGCGGCGTGCCTGAGCCCGGGCAGCAAATATGATCTGTCGGTCAGCTATGAGGTGCGCTACAAAGGGCGCGTGACACTTTCGCAGCAGGCGATCGATCCGAGCGGAGGGGAGGCGGTGTATGACTACATCCTCTACCGCAACGGAACGCCGGTCATTACGCGAAAGGGGACTACGTCCTCCTCGATCTCGGCCCTCGGGTATGAGCTGGATGTGGAGGCAGGAGATATTCTGCGGTTTGTGCTCTCCTCGCCATCGGGAGCAGAGGCAAAGCAGGGTCTTTTGCTGGTTCCTTCGGTCACATATCAAGCCCTGACCGATGAGATCTGTATCAGCGGAGTCAGTATGACGTTGTCGTCCGGTCTTGCTGTGAACTTCTATGTGGATGCCAATCTGCTGTTGCATCAGGCAGAGGAAAAGGGACTGCTGATCTGGCGGACGCCGCAGAGCGATTACGACGCCGCAGAGGGAACTGCCATCCGGGTTACGGAGGGGGTCATGCAATCGGATTTCGGATTCCGGTTTACCTATACGGGCATTGCGGCCAAGGAAATGACGGATTGCCTGTATGTGCGTCCGTATGCGGTCAAGAATGGAACGCGCATATACGGGAGCGTGATAGATTTTTCGGTTGTTTCGTATGCGGAGGCGCTGTACGGCCGTTCTGCAACGCTGGATACGCTGTTGACGGATATGCTGCTATACGGAGCGGCGGCACAGGAATATTTCGACTACCATACGGAGCGGCTGGCAACGGCGACGCTGACCGAAGAGCAACGTGCCAGTGCATCGACGGTGGCGTATCTGTACAATGATGCCCGTCATGTGGGAGAAGAAAACCAGCGTAACCCGGCGTTGTCGAGACTCCGTGCGTTTTCGCTGGTGCTCGGAGAACGGATCGCGATCCGCGCATATGTAGATAGCGACGCGGACGAAGCGGCCAGCCTGGAATTGGAGGTCTCAGAGCATTATAACATGGTGTCGGCGGTATCGTATCCGGTGGGCGCAGACGGCAGCGTGACGGTGGATGGCATGCATGCGGCGGAGGTCGGGCGTCTGTATTATTTCCGACTGCGGTGCGAGCGGGGCGGAAAGACCTGTTACGGTCCGATCGTCACATACAGTGTGGAGTCGTATGTGGCGGGCTGTGCGGATTCAGAACGCACGGATATGGTAAAGCTGGCCTCTTCCTTGATCAACTACGGGTACAGCGCATTGGCGTACGCGGCCATGCGTGAACCGTAAGAGTGGGCAGAGCGGTATAAAAAGCGCTACAAAAAACGGGGCGGATCCACCGCTGCTGTAAGGAGCGGCGCAGGAAGCGACGCAACTCCTGTTAAAATGCCGCATGCAGCCGGCGAGGCTGTGAATATACAAGCATTTCTCCGAAAGACGAAAGTGAAAAAAGCGGCCCCCAGCCGGGAATCCGGGCAGGGGCCGCTTTTGTTTTTCCTGGGAAATAGCGGAAAGGAAGCATGCAGTATACTGTCTGTATCTGCGGGGGGCGTACATGACGGCAGATCATTCCCCTTTTGTTGCGCCTGTTTGCGGCTTGTTTTTGCACCCTCACCTGCATCGGTTCTGCGCCCTCCTTCGCATCGTGTAACCTTTGCTGCCCCGCTCGTTGTGCCGTGGTTTCGGTGCCCGTACCGCCGCGCGCGTCCGCCACCCGGCCCGTGGTGGCGGCGGACGCGCTTTTGTTGCCGGCCACGCGCCGGCGGACGCTCAGTAATGTCGCCCCCGCGTCCGAGGCCGCTGCGCATGCCAGCCAGCGCCTTTGCAACACACGGGCCATAGACAACGGCTTTTCGCTACCGACATGTGCCGGGATTTTGCGGGGTGACATGGTTTGCCCCGAAATTTTTTGCCGCGCGCGATGGTTGTCCCCGCCGCAGCGGAGCCTGCAGGTTTTTCGCCAGGCCTTTTTGCAAAAAGGCCGCCGCCCTGCGCCGCAGCGCCCACCCTGCACCGCAGTGCATTTTATGCCGCCTTCTCGCCGCAGCGCCCACCCTGCGCCGCAGCGCATTTCATGCTGCCTTCTCGCCGCAGCGCTTATCCCGCGCCGCGCCTGTGCCTGTGGTCACCCCTTCTGCGCCGGAGTGCCCGTCCCGCAACCGTTATTCCCAGCGCCGGGCAAGCTTTGCCGTCCTTCTCGCCGTGCCGTGGTTTCGGTGCCCGCACCGCCGCGCGCGTCCGCCACCCGGCCCGTGGTGGCGGCGGACGCGCTTTTGTTGCCGGCCACGCGCCGGCGGACGCGCTTTTCCTGCCTGTTCCGCCGGCTCTCCGTGCGCGGTTGCTCTGCGATCCCTGCACGGTCCCATTCCATTGTTGTATTTGCTTCCCGGCGGGCTGTGCTGTATGTGCATAATTTGCCTCCTTATAAATTGAGAATTTTTTCATTTTCCTGTTGACAAGCAGGGGATTGCGTGCTATGATAATTTCTGCTCGAATTGAGAAAATTCCCGATTTTGACTGAAAACAGAGAGACGGCAGAACCAAAGCAGCTTTCCGTTTTGGTTCGGATCCCGGTGGCGCGGTCTTCTTTTCTCCTGCTTGCCATAACGGCTCCGTTTTGTTTCCATAGCCCGGCCGGTCAAAGCCCGCCCGCCGCCGGAACGGGCGGGGCGGCGGACGGGCGTAGCTTTTTCCGTATTCCGTGTGTCGGGAAGGAGGGCCGACGTGTCCTCCCATCGGATTCGGCTGCGGACAGGGAGAATCCCCCCCGCATCTTCTCCCCCGCCGGGATCTGCAGGTTTTTCGCCAGGCCTTTTTGCAAAAAGGCCGCCACCCTGCGCCGCAGCGCCCACCCTGCACCGCAGTGCATTTTATGCCGCCTTCTCGCCGCAGCGCTTATCCCGCGCCCCACCTGTGCCTGCACCCCCTCCGCGCCGGAGTGCCCGTCCCGCAACCGTTATTCCCAGCGCCGGGCAACCTTTGCCGTCCTTCTCGCCGTGCCGTGGTTTCGGTGCCCGTACCGCCGCGCGCGTCCGCCACCCGGCCCGTGGTGGCGGCGGACGCGCTTTTGTTGCCGGCCACGCGCCGGCGGAC
>CALWTT010000097.1 GCA_944384545.1 uncultured Clostridia bacterium
CCGCTGCGGCGGGGTGGCGGGGTGGCGGGGTTCGCGCCGCACGGGGGGCGGCATCCGTCGCCGGAACGGGCGGGGCGACGGATGCCGCGGGAGGGTAGACCGGCAGGGCGCGCTGTGGCGCGGGCTATCGGCCTTTTTGGAAAAAGGCCTGGCGAAAAACTTCCGGCTCCGCTGCGGCGGGGTGGCGGGGTGGCAGGGTTCGCGCCGCACGGGGGGCGGCATCCGGCGCCGGAACGGGCGGGGCGGCGGGTGCCGCGGGAAGCTCAGAGCGTGCCCGACTGCAGGCCGGCGATGAATTGCCCTGCCGTGCGGGCCGAGCGCCCCCCGCGCGCAAGCGCAAAGGCCTCCGCCCGCCGCTCCAGCTCCTCCGCCGGGAGGGAGAGACCCGCGTTCCCGGCCAGCATATGCACAATCTGCAGATAGAGTTCCTTCGACGGCTTGGAGAACAGGACGGTCAGCCCGAACCGCGCCGAAAGCGACAGCATCTCTTCCATGCTGTCCCGGCGGTGAATTTCGTCGCCCGACCGCGAGGAGAAGGTCTCCCGCACCAGATGGCGGCGGTTGCTGGTCGCATAGATCACCGCATTCGGGACCCGCGCCGCCGCCGAGCCCTCCAGCACCGCTTTCAGCGCCGCATACCCGTCGTCGTCCTCCGCAAAAGACAGATCGTCCGCAAATAAAATGAACCGGAGCGGGTTCTCCGCAAGTCTTCCCATGATCTCGGGCAACAGACAGAGCTGATCCTTTCGCAGCTCGATCAGACGCAGGCCCTCGGCAAAGTACCGGTTCACGATCGCTTTCACCGTCGCCGATTTCCCGGTCCCCGCATCCCCGCACAGAAGCACATTGACCGCAGGGCCGCCCGAAAGCAGCGCCTCGGTATTCCGGATCACCGCCTCCCGCTCTTCGGCGTAGCCCACAAGCTCCGACAGGCTGACCGGATCCGGCGTCAGAATCGGGAGAATCCGTCCGTCATTCCCCACGCGGAACATGGGATGCCGGGCATATTCCCCGTAGCCGTACCGTCCCGCCTGCGCAAGGCGCGCCGGAATCCGGGCAGAAAGATCGGCTGGGGTCGTCCTGTATCCCGGCAGCGTATCCGGCAGGCCGGTCATCCGACGCAGCGTCGCGTCGTCCAGCGCCGTCAGCTCGGTAAAGTATGCCAGCTCCGACGCAAAGCAGGCCTGCATCTCGGGCGTCACCGGACGCCCCGCCGCCACCCGGCGCACATAGAAATTGTCGTCGGTCCCGATCTGCTCCGCAAGACAGTTCCCAAGGTCCCCGCCCGCCTCATACAGCGCCGCGAGAAACGCCGCATAGTCCTGCACCAGCGCCCGTCCGGACGCTTCCCCTGCCGCCGCGGCATGCAGCAGTACGCCCAGCGGGAGCAGCGGTCCGCAGCTCGCCGCCGTGCGGTATATGACCAGCCCGTCATAGCGGGACGTCAGTTCCTGTAGCTTGTCCATCGACCCCTGTACCTCCGTATCCCTTTTTCCGGTTGTTTCTTCGGTTTTGCCGGCGCCGGACTGCAGCCGGCCCGCAAGGCGCGAAGCGCCCGCGCACCGGATTCGGTTCCGGCTGCGCGGGCGCACTTTCCGTCGTGCTCCTGCACGGCGGCATCAGAGGGCGGCAAGAATCCGGTCGGTCATTTCCACGGTGCCCAGCGCGCCCGGACGGCCGTGCAGAAGATCCGCCGTCCGGAAGCCTGCGGAAAGCACCGCATCCACCGCCGCCTCAATCGCATCGGCCTCCGCCGTCAGCGAGAACGAATAGCGCAGCATCATCGCCGCCGACAAAACCGTGGCGATCGGATTGGCAAGATTCTGTCCCGCAATGTCCGGTGCCGAACCGTGAATCGGCTCATACAGCCCACGCGTCCCGTCGCCCAGCGACGCCGACGGCAGCATGCCGATCGAACCGGTGATCTGCGACGCCTCGTCCGAGAGAATGTCCCCGAACATATTCGATGTCACAATGACATCAAACTGCGACGGGTTCCGCACCAGCTGCATCGCCGCATTGTCCACCAGCATGTCGGTGCAGGTCACCTCCGGATACTCTCCCGCAATCTCGTGCACCGTCCGCCGCCACAGGCGCGAGGTTTCGAGCACATTGGCCTTGTCGATGCTGGTCACCCGGCCACGCCGCCGCTCCGCCGCACGGAAGGCCGCATGCGCAATGCGTGCGATTTCGGTCCGGCTGTAACACTCGGTATCATATGCTTCCTCTCCGTACTTCCCCGTGCGGTAGCCGCGGTCGCCGAAATAGATACCGCCGGTCAGCTCCCGCACGATCAGCAGATCAAATCCGTCCTGCACAATATCCGGGCGCAGCGGGCATTCCCCGCGCAGCGCCGGATACAGGCGTGCCGGACGCAGATTGGTGTACAGCTGCATCGCCGAACGGATGCCGAGCAGCGCCTTCTCCGGCCGACGATCCCCCGGCAGGTCGTCCCATTTCGGGCCGCCCACCGCGCCCAGCAGCACACTGTCGGATGCAAGACAGCCCGCCACGGTCTCCGGCGGCAGCGGTTCGCCCGTCGCATCCAGCGCCGCCCCTCCGATCAGGTAGGGCGCGAACACAAACCGGTGCCCGTATTTCTCTCCGATCTTTTCAAGAACGCGGACCGCACTGTCCACAATCTCAGGTCCGATCCCGTCCCCGCGCAACAATCCAATACGGTATTCCATCAGCGAATGCTCCCTTTCCGGATGGCCTCCATCAGGCCGCCCTCCGCTATGATCTTTCCGATAAACGGCGGAAACGGTTTGGTTGCAAACGACTCCCCCGTGGCCAGATCGGTAATCCGGCCGGTATCGGTGTCCGCCTCGATCTCCTCCCCGTCCGCAATGGCTGCCGCCGCTGCCGGGCATTCCAGAATCGCCAGGCCGATGTTGATGGCGTTGCGGTAAAAGATCCGGGCAAAGCTGTCCGCGATCACCAGCTGTACGCCGCTCTCCTTGATCGCCAGCGGCGCGTGCTCACGCGAAGAGCCACAGCCGAAGTTGCGGCCTGCCACCAGAATCCGAGCCTCCTTCACACGCGCGGGAAAATCCGGATCCAGATCCTCCATACAGTGCGAGGCCAGCTCCTTTTTGTCAATGGTATTCAGATACCGCGCCGGAATGATCACGTCGGTATCCACATTGTCCCCGTATCGGATCACACGTCCCTTGAAGATCACTGTGCGTCCACCTCCTCAAAACTCGCAATACGCCCCAGCACCGCGCTGGCCGCCGCCACCGCGGGTGAGGCCAGATATACCTCCGAGGTCGGATCGCCCATCCGACCCACAAAATTGCGGTTGGTGGTTGCTACCGCCCGCTCGCCCGGCGCAAGAATGCCCATATGTCCGCCAAGACAGGGGCCGCAGGTCGGCGTCGATACCGCACAGCCCGCCTCAATGAATACCGCAAGCAGTCCTTCCCGCATCGCGCGCAGATAGATCTCCTGCGTCGCCGGGATCACGATCACACGCACACCCGGCGCCACCTTGTGGCCGCGCAGAATCTCCGCCGCCTCGCGGATGTTTTCGTAGTACCCGTTGGTGCAGGAGCCGATCACGACCTGATCGATCCGGATCTCTCCGATCTCGTCCACCGTATGCGTGTTCCCCGGCAGATGCGGGAAGGCCACCGTCGGACGGATGGAGGACAGATCGATGTCGATCACCCGCTCGTACGGCGCGTCCGGATCCGCCGTATAGACCTTCGGCTCCCCGGCGCCGTGCTCCGACAGATACGCAAGCGTCTGCGCATCCACCTCGAATATGCCGTTCTTGGCCCCCGCCTCAATCGCCATGTTGCACACGGTCAGGCGGTCGGTCACCGTCAGGGAGGACACGCCCTCTCCCCCGAATTCCATCGAGCGGTACAGCGCACCATCCACACCGATCTGTCCGATGATGTGCAGAATCAGATCCTTTCCGCTCACATGCGGGCGCAGGGCACCGTGCAGGTTGAACCGGATCGCCGCCGGGACCTTGAACCACGCACGGCCGATCGCCATGCCGCAGGCCATATCGGTCGAGCCTACCCCTGTCGAAAAGGCGCCCAGTGCTCCGTAGGTGCAGGTATGCGAATCCGCACCGATCACCACGTCGCCCGCCGTCACAAGGCCCTGCTCCGGCAGCAGTGCGTGCTCTACGCCCATCCGCCCCACATCGTAAAAATGCGTCACGCCGTTTTTGCGGCAGAAGTCGCGGCACATCTTGCACTGCACGGCCGCCTTGATATCCTTGTTCGGGGCAAA
>CALWTT010000098.1 GCA_944384545.1 uncultured Clostridia bacterium
TTTGTCGCTTTGCAACACACGTCCCCGCCGCAGCGGAGCCTGAAGGTTTTTCGCCAGGCCTTTTTGCAAAAAGGCCGCCGCTCCCGCGCCGCAGCGCCCATCCCCTGCCGCGCCTGTGCCTGTGGCCACTCCTTCTGCGCCGGAGTGTCCGTCTCGTAGTTGCCATCCCCCGCGCCGGGTAACCTTTGCCGTTTCCTTCGCTGTGCCGCGGTGTTTTTCCTGTCCGTTGTTATTCTCCCGCGCCGTCTTATCTGCTGTCACCGCGCGCCCGCTTCATGCGCCCGCCGCGCTTTTGCAACGCACGAGCCATAGATAACAGCTTTTCGTTATCGACATATGCCCGGATCTTGGGGGCGCGCGATATGTTTTGCTCCGACGTTTTCTTTGTCGCTTTGCAACACACGTCCCCGCCGCAGCGGAGCCTGAAGGTTTTTCGCCAGGCCTTTTTGCAAAAAGGCCGCCGCTCCCACGCCGCAGCGCACTTCGTGCCGCCCCCCCACGCCGCAGATCCCGTGCCCGCACAGTAAGCGCGCCCGCCGCCCGGCCCGTGGTGGCGGCGGGCGCGCTTTCCTGTCGTCATCTATGCCGGAGCCGGCCTGTGCGTCGTGTGTGCCTGCTCCGTCCGCCGGCCGCGCCCGCCGCTTCGCGCCGTGCCGTCCCAACAGATACAAAAAAGCGTTGCCGTTTTACGGCAACGCTTTTTTGTGCCACACGGGGTGCCCACACACCTATTCTGCGCTTTTGAGTGCTTCCACCATGTCAATCTTCTGCATCCTGTGGTTCAGACTCAACGTGGCCAGCAGCGAGAACAGAAACGCCATGGCAAACGAAAGGAGCACCACCGGCCAGGTCAGATTGCCGGGCAGGGAGATGTCCATGCTGTTGACAATCGAAACCAGCCAGCGGAACAGCCCGTACCCAAGCGGCAGGCCGAGCAGACACCCAATGGTCGTAATGACCATGTTCTCCACCAGGATCATACGGTTGGTCTCGTGCTTTTTGTAGCCGAGAACCATCAGTGTGGCAATCTCGCGTGTCCTTTCGAAAATGTTGATGGAGGTGATATTGTAGATGACGGTCATGGCAAGGGTAGCGGCACCTATGACAATGATCACCACCACCGTATCCAGAATGACCAGCAGGCTGTCGATGTAGTCAAGCATATAGGCAACCGTAACGGCGGCATGCACGGGTGAGTCTTCGGTTTCCGTGAGCGCGGCCTGCGACCGTTCGAGCGCTTCGGGTTCGGTGTCGTACAGGTTCAGATACGCCGTGGAGGCGCTGCGCCCGATTCCCATTTCGTCCAGCATGTCGTAGGTGGTGTATATCGATGCCATAATGTATTGGTTGGCAATTCCCGTGACTACCACTTCCCGGTCGATTTTTTCGTTACGGAGCGAGGTCCCGGAGACACGGACGGTATCACCGACCTGGATATCCAGTTCCTGTGCGAGCTGGCGGGGAAGAATGAAGGGAGGCAGGGTTCTGCCGTCCCGGGAGACGGATGTCAGAGGAATCCTCTCGGTCTGCCGTTCGTCGCCGTAGAGACGGATCTGTTCGGAGCCTTCGGGCAGAGCAATCATCTGCACATGCCGGGAGTCCTGTCCGTCCTTGCTGACCGTGACCGAAAGCGTAGAGGCAAAGGTCACCTGACGGATATTGGGATCGAGTGCGGTCAGGAGAGCAGCGCTGTCTTCCTGTATGGGGAGCTCTTCGTTGAGGGTGACCTGCATGTCATAGCCAAGACTGTCTGCATAGCACTCCGTGATATAATCGACGCGATCCTTGATGCCCCAGCCTGCAATCAGGAGGGTGATGCAGCCGATGATACCGACGGAGCTGAGCAGCATGCGCATTTTGTGCAGGAACATGTTGCGCAGAATCATTTTTGCGCCGAAACCGATGCGGTTCCAGAGCCAAGTCCAGCGTTCGAGCAGAATGCGCCGGGTCCGTTTCGGTGGTTTTGGCCGGAGCGCCTGCGCGGGGATTTCTTTGAGCGTGCGATGGCAGGAGGTGTAGGAAGCGATCGCCGCCACGACGATGGCAACCCCGAACCCGATGAACACATACAGCCAGGAGGCAGAGGGGGTTACGGCAGGCATATTGAACTGCACGCCGAAAATCCAGGTATAAATCATGGGAAGCGTGAGGATGCCGAGTATGCCGCCGAAGAGGGAGCCGACCATGGCGGCGAGAATGCCATAAAAGAGGTAGATGCCGTATACATGCCGTTTGCGGATTCCGATGGCCTGCATGATACCGATTTGCGTCCGTTGGTTTTCCACGGTTTTGGACAGGGAAATAAAGGTAATAATGGCGGCCACAAGAAAGAAGATAAACGGAATGATGAATACCAGGTCGGTGATCTGGGTGTAGGTGTTGCGGAAGGAGGATTCGCTGGGATCGTCGGCGCGGAGATAACTCAACTGCGAAAGATACATCCCGACGGGGTTTTCGGTGAAGATTTCAGAGAAGTCGGGCAGACCTGCGCCGTCGGAGTTGGTTGCGAAGAGCGAATCGCCGGTGCAGTGGGCGAAGATGCCGTCGAGCTGTTCGTCGGAGAGGGCATCCTCCTCTGCGGTATCGACGAGAACCTGGTTGAAAAATGCCGTGCCGGACACATCGGTTTCCATCGAGTAGAAGCCCCCCGGCGTAAAGGGGGAGTCCTCACGGTTGATCTGCACGGAAAGCGTGAGAGAATCGGTGAGCAGCTGAACGGCGTCGGCATGGACCAGTACGCAGGCAAACTCGGTATCGGAGGCGGCGATGTTCTGGGTGTTGACCTTATGAATGAGCTCGGGTGAGTGATAGAAGCCGGAGACGGTAAAGGTCTGTGCTTCGTAGCCGTCGCCTTCCTGGGTATAGAGAATATCGGCGGAATCCATATCCAGCTGTTGGGTCAGGCTGGCAAAATCGAAGTCGGGCCGGATGAGGTCGATGAGGGAAACGCCGTCGGCACCCTCCCGGAGGGGGATGGAAATGGCGGTGATCCGGGGCAGGAAGATCTGCACGGTATCGCCGATGTGCAGGTCGTTTGCCTGTGCGTAAACATAGTCCACAATGCACTCCCCGGTGCCGACGGGCATACGGCCCTCGGTTATAACGGGCTGGTTGATCGAGGGGGTAAGGGTAGAGAGAACCGCATCGCACTTGCCGCCGCTTTGCAGGTTGCGCATGGAGGAGTTGATGGATACGCGGCCTTCCATGGCAAGAATTCCGTCCTGGGTATCGGCGGCAGGGATGGCGTTTTCACTGACGAACAGGAAGGTGGCAGTCGCATCTGCAAAGTTCTGTTCGGTATAGAAGTCTTCAACGGAATCGCCGATGAGTTTATTGGATTCCAGCATGCCGGCAAAGAAGTAGCAGCCGACAGCGAGAACTGCGAGGATGGAGAGGAACTGACCGAGGGAATTGCGAATGTCCCGGAGGAGTTTGAGAAAGAGCAATTTCATACGGGATCACCTACCACTCAATCTCTTCGACGGGAAGAGGCTGTGCATTGTTCGTGACACTTTCAATCATGCCGCTGCGGACGCGGATGACCTTATCGGCCATGGGAGCGATCATGGAATTGTGTGTAATGAGGACCGTGGTATTGTGATAGGTGCGGTTGAGGTCCTGGAGAAGTTTGAGGACCATTTTCCCGGTTTTATAGTCGAGAGCGCCGGTGGGCTCGTCGCAGAGCAGGAGGAGGGGGTTTTTGGCAACGGCGCGTGCGATGGCGACGCGCTGCTGCTCGCCGCCGGAGAGCTGGGAGGGGAAATTGCGGCGGCGGTCGGCGAGGCCGACGGCGGTGAGCATTTCGAGGGGATCGAGGTGTCCGGAGGTGACGGAGGCGGCGAACTCCACGTTTTCGAGCGCATTGAGGTTGGCGATCAGGTTATAGAACTGAAAGACAAAGCCAACCTTTTCGCGGCGGTAGAGCGTGAGTTGCTTGGAGGAGAAGCGGGTAATATCGGTCCCCTCAATGAGGACCTGGCCGGAGGTGGCGCGGTCCATGCCGCCGAGGATGTTGAGAATGGTGGATTTGCCGGCGCCGGACGCACCGAGGACGATGACGAATTCCCCTTCGTCGATCGAAAAGGAAATGTCATTGAGCGCGACGATATCGACTTCGCCCATTTTGTAGACCTTGCGAACATGGCGGAACTGGATAATATCCTTCCGCGCGGTATTTTCCGACATAATACACCTCCGTGCAGGGAAAGAATCCTGCGAACCTGAAGAAATCAACAACCATTGTAAAAAACAGATTGGTGAATCGATTTTATCATACATTCCCGCAAAAAACAAGCAATAAATTGTGAAAACGCACACGCTGCTGCAGAAGCAGGCGAATCCCCGGCCGGCGCGGCTTCTGACACTCCTCCGCCGCAGCGGATTGGTAGGTTTTTCGCCAGGCCTTTTTGCAAAAAGGCCGTCACCCCCGCGCCACAGCGCCCGTTCTGCGTCCGCTTCGGCGCGCCGCGCATCCATTTCCGCCCCCGCGCACATCCTCAGCCATTGCGCGGCGATATCCCGCGCCGCAGCGCACTTCGTGTCGCCACCCCACGCCGCAGCTCCTGTGCCCGTACAGTAAGCGCGTCCGCCGCCCCGCCCGTTCCGGCGGCGGGCGCGCTTTTCTTGTATAACGAAAACCACGCGATAG
>CALWTT010000099.1 GCA_944384545.1 uncultured Clostridia bacterium
ATGGAGTTTTTTGTTCAGGATGTTTTTGCTTTCACACCGCTTTCCACATGCCTGCGCCTTGTACTCGCACTGCTCTGCGGCGGACTCGTCGGCATGGAACGTGGACGTCACGGACGCGCCGCCGGACTCCGTACGCACGGTCTCGTTTGTCTTGGTGCCGCTCTCGCCGCACAGGTCGGCCTCTTTGCCTCCGAAATCCTGAACTATTCCTCCGATCCTCTCCGCGTTGGTGCACAGGTCATTTCCGGCATCGGTTTCCTCGGCGTCGGCACCATTCTGATCAAAGGACGCTTTCAGGTCACCGGGCTCACCACTGCCGCTGGGCTCTGGGCCACGGCTGCCATCGGACTCGCATGCGGTATCGGTTATTACGAGGGGGCTCTCGTCGGTACATTCCTCGCTCTCATTACCATCACACTTCTATCGCACCTCGAAGCCAGAATCAACCGGCGTCACCGTCGATTTGGCATTTATGTGGAGTTGTCCGACGTTGCATTCGTGCAGACCGTTTCCGCCTTCCTCATCCGTGAATTCACCGCCGGCGACATCCAGGTCACTCCCCCGCGTTCCGCACTCCCCAATTACGTAGGAATCGAATGTACCATCTTCACGCGCAACGGTATTCACCCCACCCCGGAGGAGGTCATCGATGCAATCCGCTCCTGCCCCGGCGTTGCGTATGCGCTTGAATCGGTATAATATCAGAACAGCTGCTGACCGTTGATCGTCAGATGAAACTGCAATCCCAGTTTCTCCGCCGCCTTCCGGCACATCGTCATCCGCCCCAGAAAAATTTCAAAATAATCCATCACCGGGCTGATGGCCGTATCGATCGACAGTGTCAGGCGCACCTCGCTCAAATCCTCGCTGATGCCCAATGCGGACTCTGTCACAGAATAATTTACCCGGTCGTGAATATCAAAGGTCGCAAAATCGTCATTCCGCACGCGGCTCCGACGCACATCGCTCTTGTCTGCCAGGATCAGTGCCGCTGACACTGCACTCACCGGCACTCCCGTTCCTTCATCGTGATTGCCGATCGCCGTCACAATGGTCGCAATGTCTGAAGCTTGCAGACCATACTCGGATAGTATCCGGAAGGCCATGACCGCTCCGCTCTGCGAATGATCGACCCGGTTGACAAGATTCCCGATGTCATGCAGATAACCGGCAACGCTCGCCAGTTCCACGGTGTGCGCATCGTATCCCAGCGTGGTCAGAAGCGAGGATGCCGTTTCTGCTACACGCGTCACATGGGCAAAACTATGCTCCGTATATCCCAACGCACGCAAGGATTCATCCGCGCAGGTAATATAGGTCCGGATATTCTCATCATGTTTCAGTTTCTGATACAGATCCACGTATGTCTCCTTTTCTCATCTCACACTTTTTGCGCATCCCTCTGGCCCTTCTGTCCATCCATCGGTCCGCTGCCGGGGCGCCATATCTCCACCCCCTGCGCCTTTCCTGCTAAAATCCGACAAAAGCGCCCTTTCCGTCTGCCTGCTTCGTTTTCCCTGCTCCTCCTGTTGCCAACGCCTTACCTGTTCATAAAAATGCAGAAGATATCTTTAAAATTAAGAATACGTCGGAAAAGTAAAAACAACAACCGCTTCTGTGTTAAATACAGGTTAAGCCTGCCGGATCCGGCAGGCTCCCTTTTTGTTTTCGGACGCTCACCGCAAATTCCGGAACATACGGCCTTCCGTTTTGAATCACTGTACCTCAAGCGAGAAAATACGGCAATCCGGTGATCCCCACGTGCTTTCGGGAATCAGATATACGCCGGTTACGGTTTCCTCTACCGCATGCCGTACAAAGCGCTGATGATTTTCCGTCACTTGCATCCGCGTCTCACTTCCGTCCGCGTGGGCAAAGACTAAGGTATAAGTACGTATCAGGGTCTTCGGAAGACGGAAACGCTCTTCCTTCAACGGATACGCGCATGGCATATTGTGATAGTTCCGGTTCAGGTCGCTGTCAAAAATCAGCCGCACCGTACGGATCTTTTCAGGCCGGTCAAACCGGTATCCCAGCCTGCTTCCCGCCGGACCAATCCACAGATTCTCCTCGCCCCGATCCTTGCCGTTACACAGAATCGGGGTATCCGTGTGTGCTGAAAGCGTAAGTGGCGACACTGTACGCGTAAGCCCCGGCAACATGCAGTCGTCCTCTAACAGATAGGACTGCAGCTTGGATACATTCACCGTAGCCGGGGTGCTGCCATCCTCCTTCATGACCGCCGCTGCCGTTCCCAGGGCCTGACCCAACATCGCGCAGGTCGCCATCACGCGGCAGGAACTCAGGGCCGCATGCGTTACGCTGATATTGCGTCCCGCAAACATCAGGTTCGTATACGCCGTTCCGTACAGGGCACGGTAGGGGATCCCCCACGGCGATGGTGCCGGATGGTATATCGTCGGATGTCCTTCCTTGTAATAAAACCCCTGCGGAAAATGATCGTCCATGCTCCATCCGCCGTATGCGATCACATCCGGAAATTTCCCCGCTGCGCGCACGTCGTTTTCATTGACCACATACGCGCCGATGTAACGCCGGGATTCACGTTTCCCGGGCAGAAATCCGATCCATTCCAATTCCCAGTTGTCTGCTCCGTGATCCCCGCGGTTCTTCACATGATCCCATACCCCGTAGACAATTTTCAACAGCTCATCGCGGCATTCGTCCGTATCGTGAATACAATCCGCTTCGCCGCCCAGCTCAATCCACCAGAAATTCGAATCCAGATCATGTCCTCGGAACGGTATGTCGTCATCGGTCGGAAATGTATACGCCCATTTCGGCGGTATGAATTCGGTCTTGTGGTCGGTCTCGCGCACCTGGAACAGACAGCTCATACCCATGGTCTTCCGGTCGGCCTTATCCGGAGGAATACTCTCTCCGTACTCACTCTTTGCCTCACGGCCGTACATCACCGGTGCTCCGGTCAACGGGGCCAGTACCGAGTCGCCAGAGCAGTCTGCATAGTTTTTCGCGTATACCGTATGGTAGGTTTCGGTGTTCAGTTGCCAGCCGGTTACGCTCACGATCCGATCCGCTTCGGTTTCCGCTTTCTGACAGGTGCAGTTCAGCAATAGTTTCAGATTTTTTTCCTGTATTGCCGCGCCATACAGCGTCGCATCCCACAATGAATACCGCAGAGACGGATTCTGATAAAAATTCTCAAGAAACAGTTCCTCACAGATTCCCGTCTCGCGATTGTCCTTTCCGTGTGCACCTCCGATCCACATCCGGATCTCACTCGATGCATTCCCCCCAAGCACCGGTCTGTCCTGCATCAGTACGACACGGCATCCGCGGCGTGCTGCCGCCAGAGCTGCCGCAAGCCCTGCCATTCCTCCGCCTACTACACACAGGTCCGCATGATGTTCCAAGTACCGCATTCCTCTACCTCCCTGTTTCCTTTATCTGTGCTTCTGTCATTCGTCTGTTTACGCCGTTTGGCGCAGATTCTTCTCCCTGCGCCGGCACGCAGGGCGACGGTTAACCCGCATCTGCCCTCTCCGCGCCCGCATGCTCTCCATCCCCTATCCGGTACAGATCCGGAGAAAGGCGCCGCAGATATTCGGCACTCAGTAGCTTCCGGATTCCGTCCATGCTGTCGATCGTCACGGATTTTCCCCCCGTTCCGGAAGAACTTTTCCCCCCGTCCGCCGCTTCACACAGAGCATCCATTACATAGCCGCGAAGATGTGACAGAAAATAATCTTCTATCCAATACCCGAACTCCGTGCCCGGGAAGTGCTTCTCTGCCCGGCGCATGCGCAGATACATATCCAATCCGTCGGATACATCATGCCACAGATCCACAAAGGCATAGTCGTATCCGTAATGTACTCCCTGCTCCTCGGCAAAGCAGAAAGCATCTGCCTCCACAATTTCAATCTTCTTCCGCTCTGCAAACTGCGGGAGCAGCTCGCTCTCAAACAAGGCACGGATGCGCGCATCCCGCTCCACCACCGTAATCCGGCTGACCTCCGGCTTTGCCGCCGCCATGTATGCAAAATAGCCAAGACCTAAGCCAAACATCAGGACATGCCCCCGCGCGCGACGCAACGGCGCGCGCATCGTCTCGATTTCACTCGGCTTGATCGCCATCCATTCCCGTCCCTCCGCATACAGCACCGGGTAGGAAAATTCTTCTTCAAAAAAACCGATTGGCGGAAGCTCCGCATATCCCGCCTCGTCTTCCAGGAGGTTCCCCGCCGCAAATCCTTCATAGGGAGCATACGTCGCATGCGTCAGATGCAGAGATGCTGTACGGCATTCCCGTACGCATATGCCCGCATAATACGGATCCCTGCGATAGACTGCGGGATCCGCACGGCGAATCACGCGCGGAAGCAGTTTTCGGCGCACATAACGCATTTCCGCTTCTTTTTCCCGCTCCTCCGGAATCAATGCCGCTTCCAGCAATGCGCAGTACGCTTCCTCTACACACACATGACAATCACGCTGCAACGGCTCCAGCATTTCCCTGGTAATCAGGCGAGGCGCCCGGTTCAGATACAAACTGCTCAGCCGTAATAGCTCACGCTCCGCCGCTCGCAATGCGCGAAGACGTACAAATTCCGCACGGTCGGTACCGCGCAACGCCACCGTCAACATCGAACGCCTGCTCCCCACCTTTCTTCACCGTATGAGCTTCACCACCACGCAAAGACGCACATGGCAGTCCGCCCCATGTATGTGGAAATGGCGACGTGGTACGCTCTTCCGGCACCTTCTCCCACGTCGCCATGCTCTTCAGTTCTCGCTGTAATACGAGACGTTCTGATAATAACTCTTTTTCCCACGATAATACGCGCGGCTATGCTTCTCGGTCTGGTTCAGTATCGCTCCCAGCAACGGGCACCCGCTCTTCCCCAGCTGTGCCTTGCAGGCCCGCGCCAACTTCGCAGACACCTTATTGATCGCGATGACCATGATTGTACCATCGCAGGCACGCGCAATCACCGCCGCGTCTATCACTGCACCAATCGGCGGTGTATCTATCAGAACGTAATCGTATTCTGCACGCGCATCGCTCACCATGTTCCGGAAGCGGGAATTCTCAAGCAGCTCCACGGGATTCGGCGGATAATAGCCGCAGAACATCACGTGCAGATTCGGATACTGCGTGACACACAGCGCCTCACGCCACTCCGCCTGACCGGATAAATATTGGCTCAATCCCAGGTATTCTCCGCCCTCCGTAAACACATTCTGCATGTTTGACTTCCGCATGTCCGCATCGATCAGCAACACTCGCTTCCCCACCTCCGCGAGGCTTTTGGCCAGCCCCATCGTCAGCGTCGATTTCCCTTCGTTCTCCTGGCAGCTCGTCAGCGCAATGACCTTTTTATCGCGGCCGCAGAACATCAGGTTTGTTCTCAGGGCTTTGTATGCTTCCCGTGTTCCGTAATTCTCTGTCCACGGCTCCGATAGTTGCACGGTCTGACTCATTTTATTTGGATTTTGTTGCATGACCAGTTTCTCCTTTTGCTCCGTATCGGTGCTCGCCGTTCTTGTGCTGATGCGGGATCATTCCCAGCGCACTCACACCCAATACACGCTGTACATGCTCCGCATTCTTGATTTTGTCGTCAAATATATATATCAGCACTATAATTCCGCCGCTGACCAAAAAACCGATCGCCGCCGCCAACAACGTATTCTTTACTGCGCTCGGCCCTGCCGCGTTCTGCGGTAACGATGCCTCTCCAAAGGTATTCAGACTTACACGACTTTCATCGGCTTCCACGGATTTGACAATCTCCACTGCCGCAACCGCACATACCTCATCCGCTATCGCTTTGGCGATGGCAGGATCTGTATATGTCACACGGATATCCAGCAATCGACTGTTATCTGCTGCAAGGGATACGCTCACACAGGATGCAAGCTCCGCATACGTCATCTTCTCAGGCAGTTGTACACCTTTTGCACGCAGATTCTCCAACACCTTATCCATGATCGGACGACGCCGGATCATTACCGCACAGTCCTGCGTCAGATTATTCGCCACCGTAATGTCCGCAGAACTCTGCATATTATTGCTCACCACATACAAAGATGCGGTAGATTCATACCACGGCTTCATAAAAAATTTCGTGTAACCAAAAGCCAGTGCCGCACACAGTACCACTGCTCCGATGATCCAGAAAATACGGGAAAGCAATGTTTGAAACAGTTCGGTTATATCTATCCCGCCTTCTTCTGTCTCTTCCACCGCTAAATCTACTGAATTGTTCATGGTATTCTTCCTTCGCTTTTCTCTGTTTTCCTTGCTTCCGATACGATTTCTTTCACTTCACTACTTAAAATTTGCCATATCATGTGGGTTTATACAGAAAATTTCCTCCGCGTATGCACGGCCGCACAACTTTCGTACCACACGGTGTGCCGCCTGCAAAAACGGTGGCCGATGCTTTGCGTCATGTGCATCGGATGCCACCACATCCACCCATCGCTCGCGTAAAAGGCTGCGCACAAAACGCGAGGCAGGAAACAAAATACTCCCCGTTACCGTTCTGGCGTTCACCTGGATATGCACCCGCATACGCCGCAGCTCTTCTACCCGGCCGGGATCCCGTACCAGGCAGTCGTACCGCTCCGCATGTGCCAGAAGAGGCATTTTCCCCATCGCATGGATGGCGCGCATTGTATTTGCCATCATCCGATAGGAGGCATCCGGAGAAAATTCCACCAGCACCGTGCGCCCGCCGCCCAACGTCAGGCACTGTCCGGCACGAATCAGCTCTACATCTTCCGTCAGCGCGAAAAACTCATTGCCAAGGGCGAGCTCCAGTCCCGGGAAACGGGACGAAGCCGCTTCACACACACGGGCAAATTTCTCTTTTGCCGCTTCCGCCGTTGCGGCAGGAAACATAGCCGGATTGCAATGCGGCGTCATGCACAGACAGCGCACACCT
>CALWTT010000100.1 GCA_944384545.1 uncultured Clostridia bacterium
TTTAAAGAAAAACCGTCGGGCTTCCCGACGGTTTTTTCTTATGTGAAATTAAGATACACGGATTATCCGGTGCAAACAGACGAAGCAGACAGCCATTCACAGAAGCGGAATTTCCAGCGATGCAGAAAGCAAGCCCTCTGACTCGGCATACACACGCATTGCCCCGGACTCTTTGCCGGGGCGTACCGCTATGGTGATACGCCCTGCGCGCATGCGACGATCCGGAGAAAAAAGCGGTACATGATCGCAGACATCCGACCCCGTAGAATAGATCCGTCCGTTTCCGTCCGTCGTGAAGCGGACAAACGGTCCGGCATCCGGGATTTCCCGGCCTTCCGCATCGGTTACATAGCAACTGACAATCCCGAGATCCCTGCCTCCCGCACGAATCGCTTCTCTGTTTTCAAGACGGAGACCCAGCCGGTACGCCGGTCCCGTGGTTTCCCTCCGATCTTCGGCCGTGCGCACGCCGTTACACATGGCGATAACCTCCAGTCTGCCCGGCACATAGCGGACCTGCCATTCCGCGTGCCCGTACCGTTCCACCGTACGTCTGCCAAGGCTTTTCCCGTTCAAAAACAGCTCTGCTTCCGGCTGATTCGTATAGGCCACCACGGTGATCTGTTCACCTTCTCTCCCGAGAAAATTCCAATGCGGCAGAAGGTGTATCATCGGCTCCTCGCTCCAATGGGACAGATTCTGATAAAATGCATCCTTTTTCTGCAGATAGAGATCGATGGCACCCGACTGAGAAGCCAGCCGCGGCCATGTCGTTTCCCCGCGATGCTCAAACCCGATCCACTGAAACCCCCCCATCACATACGGACGCGCGCGCAGATATTTCCAGGTATATTCGCGACCGCGGAACCAGGAATTCGTATCCCGGTCATACGCCGTTACATACCCATGCTCCGGATCGTCCGGATAATACCACCCGCGTGTGCTGCCGGTGGCGCAGCATTCGGACGAAAAAATCGGTTTTTCCGGATACTTCGCATGTACGGCATCATACATGGACAGATTGTAATTGATTCCGATCACATCGTTTTCTTCATACACCGTGGCGCGGGAAGGGTCTTTATCGTTTGCGGTCATTACGGGACGGGTGGGATCCAGCTTGCGTACCAGCGCCATCATCCGACGGCAGATCCGACGTCCCTGCCCGGTTACAAAAAGCGGTTCCTCATTCCCGACCGACCAGAACAGTACAGACGGTCGGTTCCGGTCGCGGCGAATCAGTGTCGACAGCTGCAAAAGGCCCTCCTCGGTCGACTCAAACCAGCGCGTCTCGTCCATCACCAGCATGCCCAGTTCGTCAAAGGCGTCCATCAGTGCTTCTGCCTGCGGATAATGGCTGGTTCTGTATGCATTCGCCCCCATCGCTTTCAACATATGGACCTTTTCCCGATGAAGATTATCGGGCACGGCCTTACCGGTCAGGCCGCAATCCGCATGTCCGCACACCCCTTGTAATACCACATGCTTCCCATTGAGAAACAGCCCCTGCTCCGGATCCATCCGCACCGTGCGGAATCCGAAGCGTACGCTGTCAAGATCGCAGACCGTTTCTTTACTATCCGAAAGGTCCGCAATCTCCACCTCACATCGGTAGAGATAGGGATCCTCCGGCGACCACAGATGCGGCGAATCCGTCTTTCCGGAAGCTGTCAATACCGTCTTTCCAAAAGCCGGCACCATTCCCTCTGCGGTCAGTTCCATCACCGGTCTGCCTTCCCGATCGGTGATACGCCCCGTCGCACGGACCGGAAGATCCCCTTTCTCATCCCGCCGGACCGTACATTCCAGCGTCACCTGAAACCCTCCGTCCGGCAATGCTTCCGGGCGGATATATATTCCGTACAGATCCAATGCCGTAGCCTCGGTTTTGCACAGATATACATGCCGATAGATCCCACCGCCTTCATACCACCACCCCTCGTGTTCCTCGGTATTGACATAGACAGCAAGAAGATTTTCCCCTCCGTACTGCGCCACATCCGATATATCCACTTCAAACGGGGTATACCCACAGAAATTCCGGTACATCAGACACCCATTCACATACACGGTCGCATGTGTTGCCACTCCCTCAAAGTACAGCGTGATCCGCCGTCCTTCGTCCTCGGCCGGCAGTGTGAAGGTTTTCCGATACCAGGCATTGTCATAGTGCAGGAAACCGAGTGCGTTGTTTTCCTGCGGATCCGGAGTACCCTCCACGACATAATCGTGCGGCAATGTCACCGCTTGCCATCGTTCCGAACGATGCTCTGCACGGTTGTCATAGCTGTCCGCGACGGCCGTGTACCCAACGGCAGCCGGCCCCATATGACAGCGCTCGGTTTTGGCAGATATGTACGCCGTTCCCTTGGTCTGCGGAAACGGCGGACGGATATCGCCCCGATGAAATAACCACCCATCATCCAAAAGAATTTTTTCGCGCATCTCTCTTTTCTCCTTTTCGCCTTATCCATAGAAAAGCCGGATATCCCTCTGTATTTTCAAAAGCATTTCCGTGAATTGTTCTTTATGCGCCGCAGGGTGTGACCGATTTTCTCTTTTTTATTTATCGCCGCAGCTCTTCCTCGCCGTGCATGGCTGCGGAAAACGATTGCCAGGCCGTCTTCATGGCCAGCGCGTCCTCTGACTGTGTGCCGGCCGACTCACATATCACCGTCGGGCATAGATTGTCCCGCGCCAGTGCTTCACACAGAGGCAGATACGCGGGGCCATACATCGTGTCTGCAAAGGTAAGATGCTTCTTCTCTCCGGACGCCGTCCACTCGATTCTGGAAAAATGGCAGTGCAGTTGCCGTGCTACCGCATCTCCCAGCCGGTTGGCAACCCGGTCAAAGAGGCGGGTATAATCTTCCGCCGTTTCGAAAACGCCGCCGCAATCCCGCGCGTTCAGATGACCGAAATCCACAACCGGGACCAGTCGCGCATCGAGCGCGCACAATGTCAGAACTTCCTCCAATGTTCCCAGCTGATTCTTTTTCCCCATTGTCTCAATACCGATCTGCACCCCATTATCCGGAACCGATGCCAGTGTACGGTACAATGTGTCGGCAGAAAAACGCATTGCTTCCTCCCGACGGATTTTCCCGGCGCTGCCGCAATGCACAACAATGGTTCGCGCGCCCAGGCAAGCAGCCGCACATAAACTTTCCCGGATATATTCCACGCTGCGCAGACGCTTCTCCTCTTCTACTCCTGACAGTGAAATGAAATACGGCGCATGAAACGAAACAGCAATTCCGTGCCGGCGGCATTCTTCACCGATCTCGCGAAGCGTAGCCTCCTTGGCAGTAATGCCATTTCCCGCTTCATACTCATATGCATCCAGTCCGATCTCCCGCAACCATGCGGCCACTTCTTTTGTGGACTTTTTCCCCGCCCGGTAAAAGGCCTCCCCGTTTCCACCGGGGCCAAACCGCGGCGTCTTCTTTTCAAGATCATTCATCGTTTTTCTCCCGCATTTCGGTTCCCTTCTCCTTTGTGCACATTCCGCTCCGGTGCTCCGAACCCCCGGATTCCGGCGCAGGGCAAAGCGCGCGCCGCCGTTTCTCATAGATTCGGACAAACGGACGTTCCAACCATCTCTTGCACCGCGTCAGCGGATCGCGACGATCCCGGATCGGAAGAACAATCAGCACACGCACCTTCATCCGCCGCCCTACCAGGAGATCCGTAAAAATCTGATCTCCCAGAACAGCGGTTTCTTCTGCGCGGCACCCAAGCGCCTGCATCGCGCATCGCGACACACGCAGAAGTGGCTTCCGCGCCTTGGAATATGCCGGCAGGCCCAATGTCCGGTTAAAACGCTCCACGCGCCCCGCGCTGTTGTTGGAAAGAAGTGCCAACCGTACCCCGGATTTTGTCAGAACCGCAATCCACGCACGCAGCGCTTCATCCGGTTCTTCCGTTTCATACGGCGCCAGCGTATTATCCACATCCATCAGAAGTGCTCGGATCCCGCATGCCTGTAAAAAATCCGGCGTGATGGCAGCATACTCCCGAAACATATAATCGGGCACCAGTTTTGACAGCATTCTCCGTCCCCTTTCTGCAACTGCCTCCA
The DNA here is from genome assembly GCA_944384545.1 of uncultured Clostridia bacterium. Classification (GTDB taxonomy): domain Bacteria; phylum Bacillota; class Clostridia; order Oscillospirales; family CAG-272; genus UBA1740. The sequence goes on from CALWTT010000100.1 coordinate 4,079, forward strand.
TTGTACCATATTTTCTTCCGACGCGCAATAGATTCCGAAAAGGAATTCTGCCGAATGCGTACAGATATTTCCGCAGTCATACGGGAAAACTTTTCATTGCATGCCGGTTTACTTCCGGAGGATTTTGTGGTATACTGTTCTTATAAAACACAAAAAAGGAGGTATGCCCGATATGCGGCGAAGTAGTGATTCCGGAGATTATGGTCACCTATGTTCGTCTCACTTCTTGCTTCGCGCGGAATTTGCTGTATGCCTTCCTTCCCGGATACTCTTGCCATAACTGTTGCAGGCGGGAAGAATACCATACGATCTTCTGTGCGTGGCCTTTATTCTTAACGCAGGAGGTATACGTATGGAAGATTCCACTGTCACCTGTCCCATCAGCGAAAAAGAGGCAAAAGAACTGATCCGGGAGAAAAAATTTTCAGAATTGCGCGGGATTCTGCTCCGCATGTACCCCGCAGATATTGCAGAATTCTTTGAGCAACTTGATCGCGAACTCTGCCCGATCCTGTACCGTATTCTGCCAAAGGAGCTGGCGGCTGAAGTTTTTGTGGAAATGGACCCCGATTTTCAGCAGATTCTGATCAGCGCCTTCAGTGATTATGAGTTGCGTCAGATGCTCGACGAGCTTTATCTCGACGATACCGTAGATCTGATCGAAGAAATGCCCGCCAATGTCGTAAGCCGTATTCTGAAAAACTCCTCTCCGGAAGACAGAAAAACCATCAATGAGCTCTTACAGTACCCCGATGACAGCGCCGGCAGTATTATGACTACAGAGTATGTCAGCCTAAAACAGGACATGACGGTAGATGCTGCCTTTGAGCTAATTCGCCGCGTTGCCATTGATAAGGAAACCATCTACAACTGCTATGTTACCGACGCCAACCGGAAGCTGATCGGAATCATTACTGCAAAAACCCTCATGATTTCCCCGCGGGACACGAAAATTGCCGACATTATGGAGCATAACGTGATTTCCGTCCGCACTCTCACAGACAAGGAAGAGGTGGCCATTCTCTTCAGCAAATACAGCTTCCTTGCCCTGCCGGTCGTGGACAACGAAAACCGTATGGTAGGAATTATCACCGTCGACGACGCCATCGATGTCATGCACGACGAGGCGGAGGAAGACTTTGCAAAAATGGCTGCCATCACGCCTTCCGAAACCACCTACCTGAAAACCTCGGTATTTTCCATCTACAAAGCACGAATCCCGTGGCTGATGATTCTGATGATCTCCGCAACCTTTACCGGTATTATCATTTCCTCTTTCGAAGCCGCACTCAGCGCCTGTATTGCGCTGAATGCCTTCATCCCCATGCTGATGGATACCGGCGGAAATTCAGGGAGCCAGGCCTCTGTAACCGTAATCCGTGGGTTATCCCTCGGAGAAATTTCTTTCTCGGACATTATGCGCGTTGTCTGGAAGGAAGCGCGCGTGGCCATTCTCTGTTCGGTTTCTCTCATGGCGCTCACCTATCTCAAAATTTACCTGCTGGATTATCTCCTTTTGCATTCGCTTACCGCAGATGAGGCTCTCATTGTTCCTCTTGTTGTCTGCTTTACTTTGGGCGTTACCGTTATTGCTGCAAAACTGATCGGATGCACTTTACCCATTCTGGCCAAAAAAATCGGGTTTGATCCTGCCGTTATGGCTTCTCCTTTTATTACCACCATAGTGGATGCGGTTTCCCTCATCTGTTATTTTGCCATTGCAGCTTCGATGATTCCCGGGCTGGCATAAACACAATACCGTATGCCCCAAAACGTATAAAAACCGGGCTGTGCCTTCTGCACAGCCCGGTTTTCTCTCTGTTTTCATCAGGTCGCCGATCCGTATACATCCGTCCACCATTTTTGGATGGATCCATTGATCGATGTGGTTATATAATTCCCATAAGAATCCAGAATGTCCAACACCAGAGCCTGATAGTAATCGGATGCAGTGATCTCCTGACTGGCTGCATCCAGATACGAATTAAACTCGCTGGAGGTCTCACACATATACATGCGCTCAAAATACGAACTGGATACCGAACACATCTGATCCCATGCTTCCATATCGACCCCCTTCAGATAATCGGATGTACCGAAAACAACAGAAAGCATGGATTGCTGATTCTGCAAAATTGCCGTTTCCCACACATCCGGCGACATCCCTTCTTCCGGGTACGCCATCATGACATTTCCTGTATAGTTGATATTCATCATATAATCGTGATTCAAGCGGTGCAATGTACCATCCTCACGCAGCTCATAATGCACATCCTCTACACCATACTGCAAAATGTTACGAAGTTCGCTGTCGCAGGTCAATGCCGTGATGATTTCCATCGATCTGGCAAGATCTGCCGTATAGCTGGAAACCGCGAACATGGAACCAAACACATCTTCATCCTCAAGACGCGGATAGCTCAGCGGTATAACATAATACTCTTCCCCATATGTAGCATACGCCGAATAATCATCCGCAACAACACCCACACCAAAGGATGTCTGATTCGTCAGAAAATATCCGTTTTCCTTACAATAGAACATTTCGTTCATGAATGAGCGATAATTGGCATCCGCAAACAGATTGGTCGCCGTCACGCCGTTCCCGATCGGTGTACCTGCGGATGGATACAGCGTACTTATCACCGCTTTATCGATATCTCCGCGTGTCCAATACTTCACAAGCGGATAATCTGCCATACCAAGCATTGGTGCAATCTGATCAGCATCCTCATTTTCTGCAATCAGATCAATCAATTCGGCCGCCGCCGTATCAGTTCCGAATCCGGTAAAATCAGATTTCTGGAAATAGTACTTCGCTGCCATTTCCTTGTTCACCAGTAAAAACGTATACTCTCCGATCATACTGTTATTCGGAACAGCAAACCAGGTTCCGTTTACCATGGCATTGTTCAGAATATCGTTGTAAATATATTTCGTAATATTGCTGTATGTATTGTTGATACTGTCGTTCAGCGACTGAAGACGACCGGCGTCAACATATTCGGTCAGCATATCCTTACCTGTAATCAGAAGAATATCCATCTGATAGGTTCCCACATCCGGATATTTCAGAACCGTCATCCCGTCCTCATCCACGTAGGTTTCATTTTGACCGGACGGACGGCTGTTCGAACCAGAAGGACGTCCGTCTATCTGCGTGAATTTTGCATCCAGCTTCTCTTTGTATTCCTCTTCTGTGCAGAATATGAATTCCACATGAGTCGTATATTTTGCCTCGGAAACATCGTTGAATGCCTCCTGCATGGCAGCCTGCGCCTCCGGTGTAGTTTCCTCTTCCGTAATGATCCAGAAACTCAAAGTGACCGCGTCACGCACCGTTTCATAATTTGCATTGGGATCTGTTTCCTCACCTCCGCAACCGCTCAAGGCCAGCGGTGTCAGCATACAAAGACACAGAACAAGGCATATGAGAATTTTCTTCATGGGTATCCTCCTAGGTACATGGTGCTTTTCAAACATACCATTCCACAGTACTCAACTATTGTACTATGATTTACGCAAAATGTCAAGCGCATTTGCGGCTTTCAAATATGAATTTTTGTTCATCCTGCGCATACGGCGCTGTTCTTCGTTTTAAACATATGCATCTTGCACATTTTCTTTTTGCGTTTTTTGTCCGTTGTGTACAAAAACTGCGTCGATCTCATTCCAAATAATCGCGCAACAGTTTGGATCGGCTCGGATGTCGTAATTTACGCAATGCCTTTGCTTCAATCTGACGGATACGCTCACGGGTAATATTGAATTCTTTTCCGACTTCTTCCAATGTACGCGGCCTTCCATCCTCCAGTCCAAACCGCAATTTCAGCACCTGCTCCTCGCGCGGAGTCAACGTGCGTAAAACCGAACACAGTTGCTCCCGTAAAAGCGAATAGGAGGCAGTATCCGCCGGTGCAGGCGAGTCGTTGTCTTCCACAAAATCTCCAAGATGACTGTCCTCTTCTTCTCCGATCGGTGTTTCCAGCGAAACCGGATCCTGGGCAATTTTCATAATCTCGCGCACCTTATCGGCAGGCATTCCGATCCGTTCCGCAATCTCCTCTGAGGTCGGCTCCCGGCCCAGTTCCTGCAACAGCTGCCGTGCCGTACGCGATACCTTATGGATCGTCTCGACCATGTGCACCGGTATGCGGATCGTCCTGGCCTGATCTGCAATCGCACGCGTAATCGCCTGCCGGATCCACCAGGTTGCATAGGTGGAAAACTTGTAGCCCTTCCGATAGTCAAATTTCTCCACCGCTTTCATCAGCCCCAGATTCCCTTCCTGAATCAAATCCAGAAAGTACATTCCTTTTCCCACATGCCGCTTTGCAATGCTTACCACCAGCCGGAGATTGGCCTCCACCAGCTCGTCCTTTGCCTTTTTGTCACCCAGTGCAATGCGCTCCGCCAGGTACATCTCATGCTCGCTGTCGAGCAGCGGTACCTTGCCAATCTCCTTCAAATACATCCGCACCGGATCATCAATCGCAAGACCTTCCTGGGCCAGTAATTTCTCCATATCACCGGGATTGTCAAACGGCTCTACTTCGGCATCCTCGTCCGTAAAAACAGGAGCTTCCGCATCCCCGGAAGCGTTGACGCCATTGCTTTCCAAGGATTCATAGATTTTTTCCATTTGTTCGATATCATAATCGATATCTTCCAAAGCCTCCATGATATCACTGCTTGTCATGGAACTCGTCTTGTTTTCAATGATTTCGTTTACATCCATTTTCTTTTCGTCATTCATACTCCAAAACCTCACTCATTGATTTTCCCGTCACCTTCGGATGGCAGATCCACTTCCTCCTTGCGACGCCGGACCAATGCCGTCAGATCCGTAAGCGTCGGAGTCTCTGTCTCCTGTGACTGTTCTGCAACTGCGCGACGCAATTGACGCACACATTCTGAAAAAACGGCATCTCCGTTCTCCGTCAGTTGCATCCGCATCACTTTCATCCGTGTGATCCGGCCTACTTCCTCTGTCGTAAAGTACGCATCCGGCGTATCTGGCCCATGCCCTTCCTCTTCACATTTCTTCAAAAATGCAAAGATTTTCTTTCCGAGTGCCGTACTGAAATCCGCCTCCGTCAAAGAGATCGGTGGAGAAAACGCAGCCTTGCGGTGCTCCTCTCGTATCAAAAGCATTCCCAATACATTTTCTTCCGCGCGCGCCACCCCGGGATTCCGGGCAAAATCCGGATTCACCCGGTCGTTGTACCCGGAGGCCGCCTGATGCATTTTCTGTACCTGCTGCCGATTGGCCTCGGTAAGACGCCGGCGAAGCAATCGGCCGATCTCTGAACGAAGGCTGTCGGCCTTTACATCAAAGCGTCTGGCAATCTCCGTAATATACACTTCCCTTTCCGCCGGAGACGGGAAGCTCGCAATCAGGGTACACATTTCGGAAAGCGCTCTCACCTTTTCCTGCGGTGAATGCAGATCGTACTTCGTCAGCACATTTTCATAATAATAATCAAAGCGACTTCTGCTCTCTCCCAGCATCTGGCGGAACCGATCTGCACCGTATTTTTTTATGTATTCGTCCGGATCCTTGGCGCCGTCAAGCCGTAAAAAACGCGCTTCCAGCCCCACATCCCCGAACATCCGGATCGCACGGTCCGCCGCACGCCGTCCCGCCTCATCCATATCATAGGCGATGATCACCTTCTTGGTATAGCGCGTCAGGATCCGGGCCTGCTCTTCTGTCAGTGAGGTACCAAGCGTTGCCACGGCATTGGTAAAGCCCGCCGCGTGCAACGCAATGACATCCATGTATCCCTCACACAAGATCAGTTGTTCCGCACAGGCACTGCGTGCAAAATTCAACGCGAACAGATTCCTGCTTTTCCGGAACACCGGCGTATCCGAAGAGTTTTTATATTTGGGGAGACTGTCATCCATCACACGCCCGCCAAAGGCAATGATATTTCCGCTCAGATCGATAATCGGGAACATCACCCGGTTGCGAAAGGAAGCGTACAGACGTCCGCTCCGTTCCGACCGCCCACACAGGAAAGCTGTGGTCAATTCGTCCGGTGTATAGCCTTTATCCAGCATGTATGCAGGAAACGTCTCATACCCGGGCGGTGCAAAGCCAAGGCCGAAATGTGTGATGGTGGCCGTACTCAGGCCCCTCTTTTTTACAAGATAATCCATGGCAGCTATTGATTCTGCCTCCCCGTCACGCAACGTCTGATGAAAAAACCTGGCTGCCTCCCGGTTCATCGCAAAAAATCGGTTCCGGTCGTACTTTTTCCCTTGGTACAATTGTGGTTCCTGCGGAATGCGGATGCCGGCGCGTTTGGCCAATTGTTCAAGCGCATCCGGAAAATCCAGATTTTCCATCCGGCGCACAAAAGTTATGGCGTCTCCGCCTGCTCCGCAACCGAAGCAATAAAAGCTGTTACTCCCCGGAAAAACCGTAAAGGACGGGGTCCGCTCACTGTGAAACGGGCACAATCCCACCATATTGGCACCGGCGCGGTGAAGCGTTACATAGTTGGAAATCAAACCTACGATATCCGTCCTGGCCAGGATTTCCGCGGCAATGTCTCGTGCTGCCATGCTTATCCCTTCCAGACCTTCGGTATGAACAGGTCTTCATATGCGGCAATAGCATACCGATCTGTCATTCCGGAAACGTAGTCGCACACGCACCGCCCCAGTCCGTCGCGCGCAATATTACGTACATATAATTCCGGCATCTGCTCTGGTTTTTCTATGTAATACTGATATAAAGCTGTCAGCAAATCTTTGGCCTTCTGCTCCTCCGCCTTGGCGATGGAATTCACATATACCCGCTGCCGCAGGAAATCGCGCAACGCCATCGTCGCCTCACCGATCTCGGGTGTCATGGCGATCACATTCCGATCGGCACTGGCCTCAATGACCGAGCTGACCATGGTGTTGATCCGTGTTCCGTGCGTATTCCCCAGCACGGATGACAAATGTGCCGGAATATCCTCCGGCGTGAGAATACCCGCGCGGCAGGCATCGTCAATATCGTGGTTGATATAGGCAATACGATCCGCAAATTTTACAATGACTCCTTCCAATGTGGAAGCCATACAGTCTCCTGTATGATTTACAATCCCATCGCGGACCTCCCAGGTAAGATTCAGACCTTCCCCGTCATTTTCCAATTGTTCCACAACCCGTAAGCTTTGCTTGTAATGCGTAAAATCCGGAGAATAGCACTTCTGCAATGCATCCTCCCCGGCATGTCCGAACGGGGTGTGCCCAAGATCGTGCCCCAGTGCAATGGCCTCAGTCAGATCTTCGTTCAGTCGCAGCGCACGGGCGATAATACGCGCCACCTGCGTCACTTCCAGTGTGTGCGTCATCCGCGTTCGATAATGCTCGTCCGTCGGTGAGAAAAAAACCTGGGTTTTGTGCATCAGGCGCCGAAACGACTTGCAGTGCAATATCCGGTCACGATCGCGCTGAAATACCGTCCGGTTCCTGCACGGAGCAAGCGGCCTTTCCCGACCCCTGGTATTTCGCGTTAAAAACGCATATGGCGACAGGTATTCCTCCTCCCGGGAAAGAAACACATCACTGATCCGCTCCATTTTTCTGCTCCTTTCTTGCTTCTTCACTCATTCTATAATAAACGCCATCTGTGGGCAAAAAAACTTTATTTTTCATGTAAAAAACCTTTTTTCGTATTTCCTGGACAAATACGGCTTGCTGGCGCGTATCAGCAACTTCCGCAACCGATTTTTCCGTTTTTCACAGAAAGAGCACGATAAAATCTTTTGAAAAAGCGCTGGATCGGACCGGAAGCAAAAAGCCGGGACGACCGTCCCGACTTTTTATTACGATTGTATATCGGCTACGCCGCATCAAAGGAAACCGTACTTCTCTCCC
>CALWTT010000101.1 GCA_944384545.1 uncultured Clostridia bacterium
ATGGTGCCGACGCCGAGGAAACCGATGCCGGAAATGACCTGTGCACCAACGCGGAGAGGATCGGAGGAATAGTGCAGGATTTCAGAGGCAAAGAGTCCGACCTGTGCGGCGAGCGCGGCACCAAGACAAACGAGACCGTGCGTACGGAGTCCGGCGGCACGTCCGTGACGTCCACGTTCCATGCCGACGAGTCCGCCACAGAGCAGTGCGAGTACAAGGCGCAGGCATGTGGAAAGCGGTGTGAAAGCAAAAACATCCTGAACAAAAAACTCCATGGGATCCTCCTTGCGGAAAGAAATGCGATATAGGACAGTAACAATAAATATTATAGCATAAAAAAGGGAAAGCGTCAACCGTTCGTGCGATGCAAAAAGATCCAAAGGGCATCGTAAAGGTGTGGGACGCAGAAGAGGAGAAGGACATGATCTATCTTCTGGAAGATGATGACAGCATACGGGAACTGGTATGCTACTCGCTGACGAAGACGGGAACGCCGGCGACGGGGTATGCGACGCCATCGGCGTTTTATGCGGCTCTGAACACGACGTTGCCGGAACTGATTCTGCTGGATCTGATGTTGCCGGAGGAGGACGGGCTTTCGGTACTTTCCCGTTTGCGGAGCATGCCGGCGACGGCGCGGATCCCTGTGATTATGCTGACGGCCAAAGGGAGCGAATTCGATAAAGTGACGGCATTGGATGCGGGAGCAGACGACTATGTAACCAAACCATTTGGTGTGATGGAACTGTGCGCACGTGTAAAAGCGGTATTGCGGCGTAGCGCGGCGGCAACGGGAGACGAGGTATACCATGCGGGAGAGCTGCGTGTATCGGTACCGCAGCACATGGTGACGGTCGGGAATCGCAGTGTGAATCTGACATGTAAAGAATTTGAGCTGCTCTGTTTCCTTCTGGCACATCGTGGAACGGTGCTCAGCCGGGATCAGATTCTGCGCGAGGTATGGGGGTATGAATTTGACGGAGAGAACCGGACGGTGGATGTACACGTTCGGACTCTGCGGAGCAAGTTGGGAGAAGCGGGTGCACTGATCGAGACAGTGCGTGGATTTGGTTACCGGATTGGCGGAGAGCAGGTATGACACGGCGGATTTTTCTGGCGGTATTTCTGACGGCACTGACGGTGATGCTGGGGTCATCGGTCGCAGCATTTTTTGTATTTGGTTATCAGGCGGAAGTGCAGTATGAGCTTTCGTTGGAAGAAGTGTCGGAGTCATTGCGCCCGGGTGTGGAAAGCATGGGAAGCGCGTATCTCATGCAACTGCCTTCTGATTATGAAATCCGCCTGACATGGGTAGCGGCAAACGGAGATGTTCTGTACGACAACCGTGCGGACGTCACGATGATGGAAAATCATGGAGACCGCGAGGAAATTCTGGAAGCCTTAGCGGATGGAGTAGGGCGTGCAACCAGACAGTCCGGCACACTGGGTGTGCAGACAGTATATTATGCAACGCGACTGTCAGACGGAAGCGTTCTGCGGCTGTCGGGCACGCAGGACGCGGGGAGAGCATTGATATACGGTCTGATACAGCCGACGCTTTTTATTTTGCTGGGGCTTTTGTTGCTGTCGGCGTTGTTGTCGGCGCGGGTGTCATCGGGCATTGTGCGTCCGATCAACCGCATCAATCCGGAGGATCCGGGATGCACGCCGGTGTATCCGGAACTGCAGCCGATTGTGGCGCGGCTTTCGGAGCAGAACCGGCGTGTGCGTGCGCAGATGAGCGAAATACTTATGCGGCGCACGGAATTTGATACCCTGACCGATCATATGAGCGAAGGAATGATCATTCTCAACGATCGGGCGGAGATTCTGTCCTGCAACCGCAGTGCGCGCCTTCTGTTCGGACTTGGGGACGGGGAGATCCCGCGCAATGTGCTGACATTGCGGGGGACGGACGGATTCCGTGCAGCAGTGCGCGCATCGCTTTCCGGCGAGAACGGATATGACACCATGGAGCGAGAGGGAAAATATTACAGCTTGTTGGCAACGCCGGTTTTGCGGGAAGGAAATGTGGAAGGCACGGTCATCATGATTCTGGATGTAACCGAGAAGGAGGAACGGGACCGTCTGCGCCGGGAATTCACGGCGAATGTATCGCATGAGCTGAAGACCCCTCTGACCTCAATATCGGGCTTTGCGGAACTGATCGGGAATGGTTTGGCGGGCGAGGAAGATGTGCGCCGCTTTGCGGGCAACATATACCGTGAGGCGCGGCGACTGATTACGCTGGTGGGAGATATCATACGTCTGTCGCAAATGGATGGCGGTGAGGTCAGCATGGATGAGGAACAGATCGACCTGTATGCGGTCGCGCGGGAGACGGTGGAACGATTGCGCAATGTGGCGGAGGATCGGCAGGTTACACTGACGGTGGAGGGAGAGCCTGTATACGTATCGGGGAACTATCAGCTGATCAGTCTGATGATATACAACCTGGCAGAAAACGGAATCCAGTACAACCGGGAAGGGGGGCAGGTGCATGTACGGGTCCGGCGCACCGGAAAAGGTGCCGAACTGCAGGTGGCGGATACGGGGATCGGGATTCCGAAAGAAGCGCAGTCGCGCGTGTTTGAGCGATTTTACCGCGTGGATAAGAGCCATTCGAAGGAGATCGGAGGAACCGGACTTGGCCTGTCGATTGTGAAGCATGCTGCGGCCTGCCACGGTGCAACGGTGACGCTGGAAAGCGAGGAAGGCAAGGGAACGGTGATTACACTGGTCTTTCCTCTGCCGGGGAAGGAAGGCGCCACTTAACACGGATTTAACAATGCGCCTCTTTTGGATTTAACAAAAACAGGGTAAAATGGAAATAAATTTTACAAAGAAATAAATTTTACAAAAGGGAACGGTTTTACCTAAAATAAAAGAAAAAACAGCGGGCATGGGATGCGACGGACGTCCTGTTGCGGGGAGAGAAGAATGGGAATATTTGATGCACTGTCCTTGATCAGCGGTTTGGCGCTTTTCCTGTACGGGATGGAAGTGATGGGCGAAGCATTGCGGCGCAGTGCGGGGAACCGTCTGAAAGCGATGCTTGGTAAAATGACATCCAGCCCCGGCAAGGGTTTTTTGCTGGGGCTGATCGTCACGGCGATCATACAGTCATCTTCTGCGACGACGGTCATGGTCGTGGGCTTTGTGAACTCCGGAACCATGACGCTGACGCAGTCGGTAGGCGTCATTCTGGGAGCGGAACTGGGTACGGCGGTGACGGCCTGGCTGACGGCTCTTTCCGGGATTGGCGGGAGCGGGGCGGTTGTAAGCTCGTATATTGCCTGGCTGAAGCCTTCCTCCTGGATGCCGCTGCTGGCGCTGGCGGGAATCTGCATGCTGATGTTTTCGAAGAACCGGAAACGGCAGGATGTGGGGCGGATTCTGCTGGGATTTTCGGTGCTGATGGTAGGGATGGACATCATGTCGGGATCGGTGAGTGGATTGCGGGACCTGCCGGAATTCCAGTCATTTCTGACAATGTTCCGCAATCCGTTGCTCGGCGTACTGACGGGAATGCTGCTGACGGCGATTGTACAGTCCTCGTCGGCCTCCATCGGGATTCTGCAATCGCTGACGACGACGGGCTCGATCACCTACGGCATGGCGATCCCGATCATCATGGGGCAAAATATCGGGACCTGCATTACGGCGATACTCGCATCGATCGGTGCGAACAAGAATGGCAAACGTGCGGCATTTGTGCACCTGTATTTCAATGTTATCGGAACCGCGATCTGGCTGACGGTATTTGCGCTGGTGGGATGGCTGGCGCCGCTATCGCTGTTCGGGAATACGATTGATATGTGGGGCGTGGCGACGGTACACACGGGATTCAAGATTCTGTCTCTGCTGTTGCTGTTTCCGTTTCATCGGCAGTTGGAGCGTCTTGCGGTATTCACGATCCGGGGCCGGGAAGAGAAAACCGATAGCAAACCGCTGGACGAGCGTCTGTTCGGAACACCGGCGGTAGCCGTAGAGCGCGCGGAAGAGGTGACGCGGCAGATGGCGGATCTTTCCTGCAGCGCGTTGCGCGATTCTATGCGGATGTTTTCGGCGTACGACGACAAACAGGCGGCATCGGTCCGTGAGACAGAGGATCGTGTAGATGTACTGGAAGATGAAATCGGGTCGTATCTGGTGCGGCTTTCGGGATGCAGCATGGATGAAAAAGACAGCCATGAGGTAACGAAGCTGCTGCGCCTGATCGGGGATTTTGAGAGGATATCGGATCACGCGGTGAATTTGCTGGAATCGGCGGAAGAAATCCGGGATAAACGAATAGAATTTTCGCAGGATGCGCAACATGAATTGTCGGTACTGATGGCAGCGGTGACCGAGATATTGACGTTATCGCACAATGCCTTTGCGGAAAACAGCATTGAGGAAGCGTCGCGTGTTGAGCCACTGGAGGAGCATATCGATAAAATGCGCGAGCAGATCAAGGTCCATCACATTCTGCGTTTGCAGAAGAGTGAGTGTACGATTGAGCATGGATTTATTCTGTCGGACATTCTGACGAATCTGGAGCGTGTGGCGGATCACTGTTCGAATGTCGCGGGTTGTATCATAGAAATATCCCGTCATGACGCATTGGATATGCACCGGTATCTTGGCGAGATAAAGCAGGGCGGCGCGGATTTTGACCGGATGTATCAGGAATATCGGAATAAGTACGTACTGTGAGAGCGAGAGGAGAAGCAAATGAACATTACTTTTCTTGGAGCGGCGCATGAGGTGACAGGCAGCTGTACCATGATCGAGGCGGACGGGCATCGTATTTTGGTCGACTGTGGCATGGAGCAGGGAAAGGACCTGTTTGAGAATCAGAAATTACCGGTACATCCGTCGGAAATAGAAGCGGTATTGCTGACGCATGCGCACATCGATCATGCTGGAAATCTTCCGCTGCTGAAGCGGAAAGGGTTTGAAGGGAGCGTATATACGACCGACGCCACAGCAGCACTGTCGGAGGTGATGTTGCGGGACAGCGCGCATATCCAGGAATTTGAGGCCGAGTGGCGGAACCGGAAGGCCAAGCGATCGGGAGAGAAGGAATACGAGCCGATCTATACCATGGAGGATGCGGAAGCGGTATTGCGCTGTTTTCGCCCCTGCCGATACGGAGAGCGCATCCGGATTCTTGAGAATGTGGAAATCTGTTTTCGGGATGCAGGGCATTTACTGGGCTCTGCATCGGTGGAGATCTGGGTCCGTGAGGGGACGGAGGAGCGGAAACTTCTGTTCAGCGGGGATATAGGCCGCGCAGGCCGACCGATTCTGCGCGATCCGCAGCCGATCACGGAGGGGGCGGACTGTGTCGTTATCGAATCGACATACGGCGACCGATTGCACGAGGCAACGCCGGGGCATACGGATACCCTGTGTGAGATTCTTACGCGTACTTTCCGTCGCGGCGGAAACGTAGTGATCCCCTCGTTTGCAGTGGGGCGTACACAGGAGCTTCTCTATGAATTCCGGCACATCAAGGAGCAGAATCTTGTGCCGGAGTTTCCGGAATTCAAGGTATATATGGACAGTCCGCTTGCGGGTGCGGCTACGCGGATATTCATGCAGTGCGGACCGGAGCATATGGACCGGGAGGCGGGAGAACTGATCCGTGCAGGCAAGAATCCGTTCTGGTTCGACGGCCTCCGGTTGGCGGAGACGAGTGAAGAATCGAAGGCGATCAACCTGGATGAGGAGCCGAAGGTCATTTTGTCGGCGAGCGGCATGTGTGAAGCGGGACGGATCCGTCACCATCTGAAGCACAATCTGTGGCGTCCGGAATCCACGGTTCTGTTTGTGGGGTACCAGACAGCGGGAACGCTGGGGCGGTCTTTGCTGGATGGTGCAAAGAAGGTTCGTCTTTTCGGAGAAGAGGTGCATGTAGCGGCGGAGATAGCGAGTCTGCCCGGGACCAGCGGCCACGCGGATCGCAACGAATTGCTGGCATGGCTGGAGAGAATGGACAGACGTCCGGCCATGGTGATCGTGAATCACGGAGATCCGGAAGCGTGCGAATCTTTCACGGAATTGCTGCGGGAGAAGGGGTATACTGCCGAGGCACCGTACAGCGGTACGGTATACGATCCTGTCCGGGAGGAATTTTTGCAGCGTACGTCGGGCATTCCGATCCGGAGTAAGGCCGGCGGCAGGAGCCGTTCGGCAGCGCTGCATGACGAACTGGTGGAGGCGGCAGAGGAACTGCTGGCGTTGACCAAACGGATGGCAGGCCGTCCGAACAAAGAGCTCGCGGCCATGACCGACCGGATCCGGCAATGGATCCGAAAAGAAAGTTGAAACAGGCTCCTGCGAATCCGGTTTTCACATGTACTGATTCCGGGGGAGTATGGAGGCCGGAAAGAAGGAAAGGATATGAAGAATACAAACGGAGAACGGAAGGTTCTGTCGGTGCAGGACATCTCCTGTCTGGGACAGTGTTCCAATACGGTAATGTTGCCGATGTTGTCTGCGGCGGGGCTTGAAACGGTGGTATTGCCGACCGCGCTTTTATCGACCCATACGGGCGGGTTTCAGGGATATACATTTCTGGATCTGACCGGAGAAATGGAAAAAATTCTTGCCCACTACACGCAGATGTGCGTGCGATTTGACATGCTGGTAACAGGGTATTTCGGTTCGGCACATCAGATCGGGATTTTGCGTCGGATGGGGCTTCCGTTACTGAAACCGGGTGCGTTGCGCATTATCGACCCGGTTCTGGGCGACAACGGCGCCCTGTATCCGATTTATACCCCCGCTTTTGTCGAACAGATGCGTGGACTGTGCTCGGAGGCGGATATCATCACGCCGAACCTGACCGAGGCCTGTTTGTTGTCGGATATGGCATATGAAAAAGCCGGCGCGCCCGGCTTTTACGATGCATTGTTTGCGCGTCTGCATGCACTGGGACCGCATACAGTGATTCTGACAGGTATCCGTTTTTCCGAGGAGCGGATCGGAATATTGGGAGAGGCCGGCAAAACGCGTTTTTCTGCCGACGCTCCGTATGTGGACTGTTGTTTTCACGGCACGGGAGATGTGTTTACGG
>CALWTT010000102.1 GCA_944384545.1 uncultured Clostridia bacterium
GGATTCCGTGCATTACGCGGGCGGCGCGGGTGTCCAGGGTATATGCCCGAAGTCCTGACCGCACGGAGGCCGCGCATTACGCGGGCAGCGTGGGGACAGCCAACCGCGGCTTTATCGCGGCGCTTCCTTTTCCGTTCGTTACGCGGATTCCGTGCGTTGCGTGGGACGCGCGACGGCACAGTCGGCAAACGTAGCAGCGTCTGCTGGCGCCTTTTCGATGCGTTACATGAAAGGCGCGAATATACGGTGCGCCGCGCGGAGGAGATGCGCATGTTTCCCTGCGCTGCGCGGGAAGATTTTTTCCCGCACCGCCATGGCAGATAAAGCCAGTGCTCTGACCGTGACACACGGGTCCGCTCCGGGGCGTGAAGCAGATGCTATTACAAAACCTTTTGTCACGGCTTGTCGCGACACACGGGCCTTTTCCGTGCAGCAGGAACCCCAAACTGCCGTGCAGTGAAAAAAGCGGCATACAACCTCACAATGCCCGGCAGCAGGACATGTCCGGCCGATCTTCCGCAAAATCCGCGACACACGTCCCCGGAAAATGCGAAAAATCAATGTATGTCGCCCAGCCGCTCCGCAAAGACCTCCTCAATATACCGGTACTCCTCCTCGCTGTACAGCGCGCGCTGCTCATCCAGCACCGTGCGCAGATCCTCCGCTGCCAACGACCGGATGTTCTCAACAAAGGCCCGGGGGAAGACCCGACCGTCTTCCAGCTCCAGCATCTCTCCGGCATCCTCCTCCGGGATCGGCCATACGTCCTCCGCCACGACCTCAGGCTGCTCCTCTTCCGGGCTCTCCTTCTCCGGGCCCTTCTCTTCCGGGCTCTCCTTCTCCGGGACCTTCTCTTCCGGACGCTCCCCTTCTTCCGGCGTGACCGGCGCCTCCGGGATGGGCGTCGTATCCGGCGCTGCGCACGTCGTTCCGCTGTGCAGGACGGGGCTGTCCGGTGTCTCCCTTCCTGCGCTTCCCGCATTCTTCGCTTTTCGTCTGTGAAAAAACATCTCGGTCCTCTCCTTTTCCCTTATTGGTTGCATCGTTTCTTTATGGGTGAACTTGTAATTTTGCCGTTTCACAGGCAGTATAGTATATATTGCACAGGCGGGATCCCCACAGGGAAAATCCTGCCTCGACGCACGCAGATATCCAAGCGGCGCCACGCATCCGCCGACGGCACACGCGCCACCCTGCCGTTGGGAGCTTTCTCTTTCCGCCGCCCGCCTTTCCGCCGCCCGAAGCGAGCCTTGCAAGTCAGACTTTTGTATTATCATACCACAGCTTCAGGGTTTTGACAAGACCCGGCCGTTTTTTCCTCTGCCTCTCCCGCGCCCTCCGCTTTCGCTGCGACGGAGCCGGGCGCGGAAGCCTTGACAGCTATGGCGCAACATGCTATAATGATGAGCAAGGAGCCAGGCTCTCACCTGCCTTCCCACGCCCTGCCGTGCGCTCTATCCGCTTTTCATAAAGGAGGAGTTCCATGCCTGAAAAGAAATTTCCTTGTCGCCTGGGAATTCTTGTGGTCGTGTGTATCCTGCTGCTCTCCTGTATGCTTTTCCCGGCCTGCGCCGACACCGACACTCCGGCATACGAAGGGAACCAGAGCGGAATCGGGGACAGCTCCGGAGACAGTTCCTCCGGAAACGGGAGCGGGTCCGCATTGCTGCCGCAGAAATACATTCGTACCGCGCGCCTGACCGCATACTGTACGGATCTTAGCGAACTGCTCCGGCGGGTCCGTACAGAGACCGATGCCGTCGGCGGCTGGATCTCGGACGAAAGCACCGGCGGCGAAGAGGGGGCGCGCTTCGCATCCCTTACCGTCCGTGTCCCTGCCGAACGCCTTGACGCCTTTCTTTCCGCGCTGGACGGGACCGGGACCATATCCCGGAAATCCGTCTCCGCTACCGATGTTTCCGGTTCCTACATGGATGCGCAGAGCTGGGTTACCGCCCTGGAGGCAGAATATACCGAGCTGCTGAACCTGTACGAAAAGGCCGGTCAGGCCAATGTCGATGCCACTTCGGTCTCCACACTCCTCTCCATCCGTCAGCGTATCACCGAAGTCCTCACAGAGCTGACCTATTATCAGGACCTTCTCGATTCTTATGACGACCAGATCGCATATTCCACCGTGTATCTTTCGGTCCGCGAAGATGCCGCAGAGGCTTTGCCACCCTTGCAGCGTGCCGGACAGGGCTTCCTTAACTGCCTTTCCGGCGTCGGAGATTTCTTCACTGCGGTCTTTGTCTTTCTGGTTTCTGCCTCCCCCGTCCTGGTCCTTCTGGCGGCGGTTGCCGTCGCCGTCATTCTCATCCTGCGCAGGCGGAAAGCACGGACGCGCAAGGACAGCGGTGCCGGAGAAGAGCATGTCTGACAGACGCCGCGCTCCCCTTTTGCTCCCCTGCCTCTGCCGGCCGGTAAAAAATCCGCCCGAAAATCTGTCATCAAAAATCCGGAACAATATAAAGGAGAATCGCCATGATACAACAACTGGGACTGCAACTCTATACCCTGCGCAACTGCTTTATCGATGAGGATTTTATCGATCTTTCCTTCCGCCGCATGGCCGCCCTTGGCTATACCGAGGCACAGACTGCCGGCATGCCCGTATGCACGCCGGATCGCTTCATTGCGCTGGCGCACAAGCACGGGATCCGCTTCGTCGGCACGCATTACGACTTCGGAAAGATCCTGAACGAGCCCGAAAAGACCATGGAGCTGCACCGCCTGTGGGGGACGACCAACATAGGCATCGGCGGTATGCCCGGCGAGGCGCGCACCTCCCTCTCCGCCCTCCGGGATTTTATCCGTCTTTTCAATAAGACCGCTGAAATGTACGCAAAGCAGGGGTTCCGCCTCACCTATCACAATCACCACTTTGAATTTCTCCGCATAGACGGCACGCGCACCCTCATGGACATCCTGGCCGACGAGCTCGATCCGGCCACCACCAGTTTTGTCCTGGACACCTGCTGGGTGGCAGCAGGCGGCGGAGATGTCCGCGCATGGCTGGAAAAGCTTGCCGGGCGCGTCGACATCCTGCATCTGAAGGACATGCAGCTGGTTCGCGACGGCGATAAGCTTGTGGCCACCATGACCGAGATCGGGAACGGAACGCTGTACTGGCCCGGCATTCTGGAAACCGCCGAAAAGATCGGTGTAAAGCACTATGTGGTGGAGCAGGACGACCATTTTCTTGACGGAAATCCCTTCCGGAGCATTGAGGTCAGCGCTGCCGCGCTTGCCCCCTACCGGGCAAAATAAGGGAACGGGGATTCCCGTGTGTTGTGAAAGGCAGGCAAAGAAAGAGAGTCCGGTATCCGATAAGGATGCCGGACTCTCTTTTGCGCCGGGGCAATGGATAGCGGGGCGGCGCAAAAGCGGGGGCGGAAGCAGGGCGGGACGGAGAACGGCGGCCTTTTTGCAAAAAGGCCTGGCGAAAAACCTTCAGGACCGCTGCGGCGGGGACAGGCAGGGCGCGGGAGGGAGATTCTGTGGGTGCTGCGGCGGGGTGCGGGGAAAAGCGGCGGAAGGAAAAGGGCGTGGGCGCTTTCCGCGCCGCACGCCCCCGTTTATTCGGTTTGCAGGTCCCGCACACGGGAAAAAAGCAGGTCTGATGCTCCGGCGGGAAGCGACTGCGCCAGCCGGGCGGATCAGTTGCCGCATTCGACGCTGATCTCATTGAACAGCGTCAGAATGTCCTCCACACGGGTGCGCTTCTTCTTCTCGCCGTCGGCAGAAAATACGATTCCTCCCTGATGAAACATCAGAAGGCGATTCCCGTATTCCACCGCATAGCGCAGATTGTGTGTGACCATGATTGCCGTAATCCCTTTTTCGCGCACGATCCGGTCGGTCAGCTCCATGATGACCTCTGCGGTCTTGGGGTCCAGCGCCGCCGTATGCTCATCCAGAAGCAGCAGATCAATCGGCGTCATCGTGCTCATCAGCAGCGACAGCGCCTGCCTCTGCCCCCCGGACAGCAGGCCTACCGGTATGTTCATTTTCTCTTCCAGACCAAGACCCAGTGTGCGCACAAGCTCCCGGAATTCCTCGTATTTGCGCCGGTTCAGCATCAGGCCGAGCGTATAGCGGCGGTTCTTGTTCTCCGCCACCGACAGATTTTCATAGATGGTCATCCCCGGCACCGTCCCCACCGCCGGATCCTGATACACACGTCCGATCCGTACCGCGCGCCGGTATTCCGCCTGCCGCGTGATGTCCTCCCCGCACAGCCAGATCTCCCCGCTATCGGTCGGCACAGTTCCGCTGATGAGGTTCAGCAGCGTGGTCTTCCCACTGCCGTTCGAACCCACCACCGATACAAAATCTCCGGCGGACACATGCAGCGAAAAATTCCGGAACAGCGGCGCTTCGTTGACCGTGCCGCGGTGAAAGGTTTTGTCAATATTCCGCAATTCAAGCATGGCCGTCTTCCTCCTCTCCCCGTATTTCGCCGGCCTCCGGCGCCTCCGCACCGGACACACGCTCCGGCGTCCCGCCCCGCGTGCCACCCCGCCGCAGCGCCGACAGCTTGTCGTGGAAAATCAGGATCAGCGCAAACAGAATCGCGTTGAGCAATTTCAGATAAATACCGTTCCGATCCACCAGCACCAGATAGTTCAGGCACAGCGAATAGATCAGAGCGCCGAAAATCACGGCCGTGGTGTTCCGGATATGACGCAGACGCGAAAAGACCGACATCCCGATGATGACCGACGCCAGCGCCAGCACGACCTTGCCGCTTCCGCTGTCGTTGTCGTAGGAGTTGTACAGGTTCGCGTACAGCGCGCCCGAGACCGCCACCAGGCCATTGGCCAGAGAAAGACCCAGGATCTTATACCGGCCGGCATCCCGGCCGAGCGAGGTCACAACCCGCTCGTTCTCCCCCGCCGTCCGCAAAAGATACCCCAGCTTAGTCCGCAGAAACAGGTCGATCAGAAGCTTCACCGCCACCACAAAAACCAGCAGGACCAGCAGAATGACATACTCCTTGCCCCCGGGGCCGAACAGGCCGGTCACTGAACCCGAGAACAGGCCCTCAATATTGCCGCCCCGGTAGGAAAAAATCGTGGTGGTGTATCCGTTCGGCGTCAGCAGCGTCGTCAGTGCCAGATTCACCGAGAGCAGTGCCGTCATCACAATGATGCCCGAGAGCAGATTGCTGATCCGGAAGCGGACGTGCAGAAAACCCGTGACCGCTCCCGCCGCCATCCCTACGAAAAACGAAAGGGCAATCGCAACAAGCGGCGGAAGTCCCGCCCGGTACAGCAGGATCGTACAGATCACCCCGCCCAGCGGAAAGGTCCCGTCTACCGAAAGATCCGGGAAATCCAGAATCGTGTAGGAGATGTACAGGCCAAGTGCCAGAATCGCAAAGCAGAGTCCCATCTGGAGCCCGTCCAGCGTGGTGCCGTAAAACAATTGCATGATGGTTTCCTTTCTTCGGGTCTTCGGGGCATCGGATCTCCGGGTCGTCTCCGGCGCTTTCCCTGCCGGCAGGTCCGGAAGGATTGCCCGGGCGCCCCCTGCCCGGCCGTCACAGGCCGGGCAGGGGGCGTTCTCCGTTGCCGCTTACCATGGTCGGGGGGCGCCCCGCGCTTCCCCTTTGCGCATGCCGGGCTTATTCTTCCCCGGCAACATCGGTTGCCTCCAGGTCGCTCGGAACCGTCAGGCCCAGCCGCGCACAGACCTCGCTGTTGTAGTAGTTGTTCGGGTCGGTGATCACCGCCACCGGAATATCCGACGCGTTTGCCTTCTGCCCCAGCAGCAGCTGTGCCGCTGCCAGTCCGGCCTGCTTGCCGACATTTACATATTCAATCGATGCCGACGCTGCACATCCCACCTTCACCTGCTCGATCTCCGAACCAAACACCGGGATGCCCGCCTCATCGGTCAGCGGCAGGATGTTGCTTTCCAGCTTCCCCACCACCGTATTGTCCAGCAGATTGATGAAGCAGTCCACGCCCTCACTGATCAGGGCGTTGACCTTGGTATCGATGGTGTTGATATCGGTCACTACGCTGTCCCGGATTTCCATGCCGGTATAGGCGGACGCCGCCTCTTTCAGGCGCGTCACCTGGATCGGAGAGCTGGATTCCTCCGAGGAGTACAGCACGCCGATTTTCAGGTCGCTCCGGCCCATGAAGCCGGTCACCACTTCCAGCTGCTTTGCAAAGTTGGGAATGTCCGAGGAACCGGTGACATTCTCGTAGTTTTCCATCACCGACTGGTCGGTAATGGCGCAGAATACCACCGGAATGTCCCCGTCCGCCGCGCTCGCTGCCGCGACTGCCGTCGGCGTCGCGATCGCGATGATCACGCGCGAGCCGCTGTTGACCGCCGTCTGCGCCTGGCTCTGCGCCGTCGTCGGGTCAAAGTTGCTGTCCACATGCACCACATTGTAGTCGCTCAGCGTGATGCCGCCCTCTTCCAGGCCCGCAATCACGCCGTCATAGCAGTTGTTCAGAGAGCCGTGTGAACCAAACTGGATAATCGTGATCGTCGGTTTTGTCTCCGCACACGCGCCGAACATCAGAACGCTTCCCAGCACCAGCAGTGCTGCCATCATCAGCGAAAATACCTTTTTCATGGGATCTTTCTCCTTGCTTCTTTTTTGTTTTGTGTGTTGTGTTCCCGAGGCTGCGGGCGCTTTCTGTTCTCCGGAAAAACAAAAAACGCCCTTGCATCGAATCAAGGGCGATGATTCCATCGCGGTGCCACCTTGTTTCAGCCTTTCGGCCCTCAGGGGATGCCAGCACATCCCGGACTTTTCTCGCAAGTCACACGCGGCGCATTTGACGCCGGCCTCGGCAGTCCATATTCCACAAGCCTTCCCGCATGGCTCACACCGCCCCATGCTCGCTGAGCGAAAGGTACCTGTCTTTTTTCTGCCTTCAACAGCTTGTTATCAGCATAGCATATCCTTCCGCGTTTGTCAAGGGGGATTGTAAAAAAATTTTCGTTCCGCTTCTCACTCGCTCTTCGACACCGAACCCGGCGAACAGCCGATGATCCGGCAGAACAGACGGTAGAAGGTCGAATAGTCCCGGAAGCCGCATGCCTCGCACACCTCCGAGGCACGCCGACCGGACAGAAGCATCGACTGCGCATGCAGAATTTTCTTCGTATTGATGTAATTTTTCAGACCCACGTCCATATACCGGCTGAACAGATTCTGCAAATAGGAGCGGGACAGAAACAGCTCCCTGGCCAGCGTCTCCGCATTCCAGTCCCGCTCCGGGTGCTCGTCGATCAGGGCGATCACCTTCTCGATCACCGGATTGTGCCTCTCCCGCCGCGCTTCCGCCGCCGGCGAATCGTAAAACAGATTGATCAGGATCTCCCGCAGCGACGAGCGCGCCAGAAGACGCAGATCCCCCTCCCGCATCCGCTTTGCATAGCCGAGCAGGCGGGTAAAGCAGTCCCGTAGCTGCGCATTCCCCTCCGCGCTCAGCACCGTGGGCAGTCCGTACAGCCGCTCCTGGTCCTCCGCCGGCAGAATCCGCGCCTCAAAATTGAAGCAGTACCGCTCATACGGCGCCGGCGATTGCAGGTGCAGATAATGAAACCGCGCCGGCGGTATGAATACGATATCGTGCGGACGCAGCGTGTAAAAACGCCCCTCCACATTGTACTCTGCGTCCCCGCATACAAAATACAGAATCTCATAGTTCTGGTGCGAATGCTTGAAGAAAAACTCGGGGTGCGGTGTTTCTTCCCGCGCATATTGCAGTGTCCAGGTCTTGTCGGTCAGATGAAGCATGTCGCACCTCCCGTTTTTTCTGCCTTTATTATAGTGGTTTTTGGTGAAATTTGCAATATATATAGTGAAAAAATAACATTGCATTTAAGTTCTTACTCTTATATAATGGGGGCAGATGGACCGGGGCTTGCACGCCCCGCTTTGAAAGGAGGCTTTTTTCATGATCCGCTTATGCGCTTTCGCCGATGAGGCCGGCAGCTCGCTCGATGACCAGATCGCCGCCCTCCGGCGCGAAGGAATTCCCTTCCTCGAGCTCCGCTCGATCGACGGGAAAAATGTTCTTTCCCTCTCCGAGGCGGAGGCCGAGGGGTATGCCGCAAGGCTCCGCCAGGCCGGTATCTCGGTCTTCAGCATCGGGTCCCCGCTCGGAAAGGTCGACATCGACGGCGATTTCGATGCCTATCTTGAACAGGTCCGCCACCTGTTCCGCCTCGCTCACATCTTCTCCTGCACCCGCATCCGTATGTTCAGCTTCTACCATGCCGCGGACCGCAGAGAGGAGGTCATTGCACGCCTGCGTACCATGGTCAGCGAGGCCGATAAGGCCGGTGTCGTCCTCTACCACGAAAACGAAAAGGACATCTACGGCGATACCGTCGACCGCGTCGAGGATCTGATGCGCTCGGTCCCGGGGCTCCGCTTCGTCTACGACCCCGCCAACTTCATCCAGTGCGGTCAGGATATGAACCGGGCCATGGATCGCCTGCTCGCACGCATTTCCTACTTCCATATCAAGGACGTCATCCGCGAAACCGGCGAGCTCGTCCCCGCCGGCGAAGGGGACGGCCTCCTGCCGGAGCTCATCGCGCGCATCCCGCGCGACGCCGTCCTCACCGTCGAGCCGCATCTTGCCGTCTTTGACGGATACGGCCAGATCGATCACACCGAAATGAAGGGCAAACATATTTACGAAAACAATACGGCTTCTTTCGCCGCCGCCGTCGCGGGCATCAAAAAGGTCCTGCGTGGCGCCGGCTATAAGGAAACCACGAAAGGATGGGAGAAAAAAATGATTCGTTACGGTATGATCGGCGTGGGCAACATGGGAAGCGCTCACCTTGAAAACTTTCAGAAGGGACTGGTTCCCGATGCCTGCGTCACCGCTATTGCCGACCATGACCCTGCAAAGCTCCAGCGGATGAAGGATCTGTATCCCGACGCCGGCTTTGCCTGCTACGCGGAGGGCAAGGACCTCATCGCCGCCGGCGGCGTCGACGCCGTCATCATCGCGATCCCCCACTACTTCCACCCCGACATGGCCATCGATGCCATGCGGCACGGCATCGCCGTCGTCTGCGAAAAGCCCGCCGGCGTCTATACCCGCCAGGTCAAGGAAATGAATAAGGTGGCCGAGGAGACCGGCGTCCCCTTCACCATGATGTTCAATCAGCGCACCAACTGCGTCTACCGCAAAATGCGCGAGATCGTCGCCGCAGGCGGCGTCGGAGAGATCAAGCGCGTCAACTGGATGATCACCGACTGGTACCGCTCCCAGAGCTATTACGACAGCGGTGCCTGGCGTGCAACCTGGGCCGGAGAGGGCGGCGGCGTTCTCTTCAACCAGTGCCCCCACCAGCTTGACCTGCTCCAGTGGGTCGTCGGCATGATGCCGGTCAATATGCACACCTTCTGCCACTTCGGCAAGTGGCACGACATTGAGGTCGAGGACGACGTCACCGCCTACTTCGAATACCCGAACGGTGCCACCGGCGTCTTCATCACCTCCACCGCCGACTTCCCCGGCACCAACCGCTTCGAGATCCTCGGTACCGCCGGCAAGCTGGTCTGCGAAAACGGGTCCAAGCTCACCTACTACAAAAATGACGTCGATGAGCGCGAGTTCAACCGTACCTATAAGGGCGGCTTCGGTACCCCCAAATGCACCGCGGAAGAACCCCAAACCGACGGAAGCAATCTGCAACATATCGGTATTCTGCGCAATTTCACACAGTACCTGCTCGGCAAGGAAGACCTCTTCGTGGACGGCAAGGAAGGGATCAAGGGCGTGATCCTCATGGACTCCATGCTCCTCTCCACCTGGCTCGGACGCACCGTCGAGCTCCCCTTTGACGACGACCTTTACTACAACGAGCTGCAAAAGCGCGTCGCCGTCAGCCGCCTGAAAGAGCCCGGCAAGGATCGGGTTCTCGATACGTCCGGCACCTACGGAGGCAACAAATGAAAGCCGCGATCATCGGCCTCGGCGCCATCGCCCCTGTCCATGCCCAGGCCATCCGCCGCGCGGGCGGACACATCGTCGCCGTCTGCGATATCGACAAGGACCAGGCAGCGCGCTTTCGCGAGCGCGCTGCGTGTGACGCGCCGCTCTTTCCGGATTACCGGGCACTGCTCTCCTCTACCGACGCCGACGTCGTACATATCTGTACCCCCCATTATCTCCATGCGGAAATGATTCTTGCCGCACTCCAGAGCGGCCGGCACGTCCTGTGCGAAAAGCCGCTCTGCATCCGCGAGCAGGACATTCCGCGCATCCTCCACGCCGAAAAAGAAAGCGGAAAAAAACTCGGCGTCTGCCTCCAGAACCGCTACGCCGCCAGCAATCTGGCGGCGCGTGCGCTGGCCGGGGATTCCCCCCGTGCCGCCTTTGGCAGTGTGGTCTGGGAACGGGGTGTCGCGTATTACCGCAGCGGGCCCTGGCGGGGCAGATGGGAGACCGAGGGCGGCGGTGTCATGATCAATCAGGCACTGCACACCCTCGACCTTCTCCTGTGGATCATGGGCATGCCCGACACCGTCATCGCCTCCACCGAAAACCGGCATCTGAACGGTGAGATTGAGGTCGAGGATACCGCCTCCGCCCTCTTCCGCTTCCGCGACGGACGTTCTTTCAATTTCTTTGCCACCACCGCCGGCGGCGCCGATATGCCCGTGCAGATCACCGTCTGCGGAAACGGGCATACCATCACCGCCACACCCGATACCCTGACCTGCGACGGAAACGTTCAGCATACCGCCGCCGGGAAGCCCATCGGGAAGACCGTATGGGGCGACGGACACGCCGATCTCGTTGCGGATTTCTACGATGCCATCCGCTCCGCCCGCCCCTTCGCCATCGACGGCGCCGAGGCCGCCAAGGTCGTGCGCGCCATCCTTGCCATGTACCGCTCCGCGGGACGTGAGGTCCCGCTTTCCGAAGGAGGTTAACCGTCTATGAAAATGACCTTTCGCTGGTATGGAGAAAGTGACCCTGTCACCCTGTCCCATATCCGCCAGATCCCCAATATGAGCGGGGTCGTCACCGCCGTGTACGATGTTCCGGTCGGACAGGTCTGGCCACGCGAGCGCATCGCCGCGCTCCGTGCTCTCTGTCAGAACGCCGGGCTTGCCATGGAGGTCATCGAGAGCGTTCCCGTGCATGAGGACATCAAGCTCGGCCGCCCCACCCGCGATCTCTACATTCAGAACTACGCGGAGAACATACGCCGCCTCGGTGAGGCCGGCGTGCGCTGCGTCTGCTACAACTTCATGCCGGTCTTTGACTGGCTCCGCACCGACCTGCACGAGAAAACCGAGGACGGCGCCAATGTACTCGCCTATGAGCACCAGACCCTCGCCTCGCTCGACCCCGCGCACCTTTCCCTGCCCGGATGGGACGAAAGCTACACGCCCGACCAGCTCTCCGGGCTTCTTGCCGCCTACCGCGGTATCGGGCACCGCGAGCTCTTCGACAACCTTGTGTATTTCCTGCGCGGTGTGCTCCCCGCCTGTAATGAGGTCGGCATCGACATGGCCATCCACCCCGACGATCCGCCATGGGATATGTTCGGCCTTCCGCGCATCCTCTCCTCTGAGGAGGATATCGACCGTCTTTTTGCCGCTCTGCCCGATCCGCACAACGGACTGACCTTCTGCACCGGATCGCTCGGCGCGGGACGCGACAACCATCTTCTCCGCATGGCCGAAAAATATGCCCGCGCGGGGCGCATTCCCTTTGCGCATATCCGTCAGATCCGCTACCGCGGTGAACGGGACTTTGCCGAGTGCGGCCATCTTACTGCCGCCGGCAGTCTGGACATCTTCGGCATCGTGCGTGCGCTCGTGCGCGGCGGCTTTGACGGCTATGTCCGCCCCGACCACGGCCGCAACATCTGGGGCGAGGACGGAAAGCCCGGATACGGCCTGTATGATCGCGCGCTCGGTGCAACCTATCTCAACGGCCTCTTTGAAGCCGTACAATACTATGAACGGGAGAACTGATCTGTATGAAACCTTCTGAACTTCCCTTTTCGGTCGATCTTTCGGATAAGGTGGCGGTCGTCACCGGCGCCGGTGGGGTCCTCATGCGCGAATTTGCCGCCGCACTCGCCGCCTGCGGTGCACGCGTCGCCCTGCTCGACATCAATGAGGCCGCCGTGCGCGAGGTCGCTGCCTCCATCGGGGAGCGTGCCCTCCCCATCCGCACCGACTGCCTTTCCAAAGAGGATCTGCTTGCCGCGCGCAAGCGCGTCAACGAGACCTTCGGTCCGGTCAATTTCCTCATCAACGGTGCCGGCGGCAACAATCCCCGCGCCACCTGCGACAATGAGACCATGACCCCCGATTGCAGTGAGGACATCAAGAGCTTCTTCGGGCTCGAAGAGGCCGGGCTCCGCTTCGTGTTCGATCTCAATATTACCTCCGCGTTCCTCACCACACAGGTCTTTGCCGAGCAGATGGTGAAGACCGGCGGCAATATCATCAATATTTCGTCGATGAATGCCTTCCGGCCCCTGACCAAGATCCCCGCTTACAGCGCCGCCAAGGCCGGCATCTCCAACTTCACACAGTGGCTTGCCGTGCACTTCGCACCCTGCGGGATCCGCGTCAATGCCATTGCGCCCGGCTTCTTCGTCACCAACCAGAACCGCGATCTTCTCTTCCATGACGGCGAACCCACACCCCGCACCCATAAGATCCTCGGCCACACGCCCCAGGCCCGCTTCGGTGAGGTTTCCGATCTGATCGGTTCCCTGCTCTTCCTCGCCTCCGACAAGGCCTCCGGCTTCGTCACCGGCACCGTGATCCCGGTGGACGGCGGCTTCAACGCGTACAGCGGCGTCTGATCCCGGTTGCTGCCGCGAAAAGCAGAAAAACAAATAAAAAGCAAAAAAAGGCGCTATCGTCATGCGCAGAGCAGATCCGTGTGTCGCGCACGTCTGCCTGCACGGGCGTAAGAATCTTTTTCTGCCCTCAACGACAAAGGAGGATACGGCTATGAAACTGGCCGCTCAGCTCTTCACGATCCGCGACTTCACCAAAAACGAAACCGATATTTACGCGTCACTGAAAAAAATCAAGCGTATCGGCTACAATGCCATTCAGATCTCCGCCTTCGGTCCTTATCGCACCGAATGGATGGCCGATGTTCTCCGCGAGATCGGGCTGGAGGTCTGCGTTACGCATATGCCGCTGCAACGCATTCTGCAGGACACCGATGCGCTGATTGCCGAGCACAAACAGATCGGCTGCCACACCATCGGGCTGGGCAGTCTTCCCAAATACGACCGTCCCTCGGTCCTTGCCACCTTTGAGGAGCTGGCTCCCGCCATCGACAAGATCCATGCGGCGGGGATGAAGTTCGTCTTTCACAACCACTGGCAGGAATTTGTCCCCGATCCCGTCGACGGTAAGAATACCTTTGATCTCTACTGTGAGCGCTTTCCTGCCGACCGTGCCGGCATTCTGATGGATTTTTACTGGATGGTATACGCCTGCCAGAAACCGCTCGAGCTGATTGAAAAATACAGTGACCGGCTCGGCATCGTTCATTTCAAGGATATGACCATGAACGACAAGGGCGAACGCATATTTACCGAAATATATAATGGCTGCATCGATTACACTGCCATTTTCCGCAAGCTTGATGCCTGCGGCGGACAGTGGGCGGCCATCGAGGAGGATGTCTGTCCCGGCGGGGATCCCTTCCGCGCGCTCGAGATCAGTCTGGAAAACATACGGCGCGAGGGGCTGCCTTTTGAAAATCTCTGATGCATCCGCCCGCGGTAAGCGGCGCTGCCTCCGAATGGCGCAGACGCTAACCGCGGCACAGCGTCGGATAAAGCGAAAAACGTCGGTCTTAGCAATAAGACCGGCGTTTTTTTACGGGGAGAGTGCGGGAGAATGTCGGCCTTTTTGCAAAAAGGCCTGGCGAAAAACTTTCCGGCTCCGCTGCGGCGGGGTAAGGCGGGGGCGGCAACCGGGGTTCTGCAGGGCGGCGCGGTGTAAAAACGGGGGGACGGGGAAAGCAAGGCGGAACGGGGCAAAAACGGGGGACAGGAAAACAAGGCGGAGCGAGGAGTCACGGCCTTTTTGCAAAAAGGCCTGGCGAAAAACTGCATAACCGCTGCGGCGGGGTATGAAATGGAGGGGGGATGGAATACGATTGTAGTTCAGGTTGCTTCCGAAAGCTCTCTGCACAGTGCCTCCGCACCGCGCACTGCTTCGGTTGCGTCCCGCGTATACAGATCCGCACCGATCTGCGCCGCATACGCTTCGTTCATAACCGCGCCGCCCACCATGATCCGACACCACGGCGCCGAGACCCGGAGCTTTCGGATGGTTTCTGCCATGGCGGGGACCGTCGTTGTCATCAGCGCGCTCAAGGCGGCGATTTCGGCATGACGCGCCACTACCTCCTCCACCACACGCTCCGGTGGAACGTCGCGCCCAAGGTCCACAACCCGGAAACCGTAATTTTCCAGCAAAAGACGTACGATGTTCTTTCCGATATCGTGAATGTCGCCGTGCACCGTTGCAATGACGATCGTCTCCTGACGCAGCCGGAGCCCGGATGCATCCCGCTGCATCGCTTCCCGCACTTGGACAAAGGCCGCTTTCGCCGCCTCCGCGCTCATCAGCAGCTGCGGCAGAAAAATCCGGCCGCTCTCATATCCCTGTCCAACACGATCCAGCGCCGGAATGATCTGCTCCTGCACAAGACGAAGCGGAGCCGGCGTTGCGTCGGCGGGTTCGCCTTCCGCCTGCGGCACGGTCTCATACGCGCGGAGCAGCTCGCCGGAAAGACGCGCGGCCTCCTCCTTCATGCCGCGCAGAACGGCGCGCAGCAACGGCGGGTCTGCGTCGCTCCCCCCCGCGCCGGCCGGAGCTCCGGCTCCGGCGGCCGGAAGACCGACAGAGGAATGTGCCTCCCGCTTATGCTCCTGTGCGGGACCTGTCCCCTGCTGCACCGGGCTTCCGGCCGCCGTTGCGGGCGTTCCGCCCGCCGGCGCGGGGGGCGTCTGCTCCGAAACCGGGCAGGAGGATGCATAGGCAATATAATCGGCACAATTCTCATCCAGACCGTGCAAGGCACAGTGGGCCCGGTAGGTCCGCATCATCTCCGCAGAATAAGGGTTCATAATGGCAGCGGAAAGGCCACGGTCCAGTGCCGCCGCAAAAAAGGTGCTGTTGATCATCTCCCGCCGCGGCAGGCCGAAGGAGACATTGGAAACCCCGAGCGAGACCGGACAGCCGAGCTCCGCCCGGATCCGTGCCACCGATTCCAGTGTAACCGTGGCGGCGTGCGGATCTGCACTCACCGCCATGCACAGCGGATCAAAAATCAGGTCCTTGGCCGCAATGCCGTACGCAGCGGCGCGGGCAAGGATCCGCCGCGCGATCGCGACCCGCCCTTCAACCGTCTCCGGGATCCCCGCCTCATCCAGCGTCAGTGCCACCACCACACCGCCGTACTTCGCCGCCAGCGGGAATACCGCACGCATGCTCTCTTCCTTCCCGTTCACCGAATTGATCAGCGCCTTTCCGTTATAGCAACGCAGGGCGGCCTCCATGGCCACAGGATCCGCCGTGTCCAGTTGCAGCGGCAGATTACAGACGCCTTGCAGCGCACAGACCGTCCGCACAAGCCAGTCCCGCTCATCGATGTCCGGCAGGCCGACATTCACGTCCAGCACCTCCGCACCCTGCTCCTGCTGACGGATCCCCTCCTGCAGGATATACGTCATATCCCCCGCCAGCAGGGCGGCACGGAAGGCCTTCTTTCCGGTCGGATTGATGCGTTCTCCGATCAGCACAGGACGGTCGCCGAAGCAGACCGCGTGCGTGTACGAAGCAATACAGGTCCGGCCCTTGTCGGTCAGCGGGACCGGTGCAAGGCCGGCAGCCGCCGCACGCAGGGCGCGCAGATAGTCCGGCGTTGTCCCGCAGCAGCCCCCCGCCGCACGCACGCCCTTACGGATCTGCTCCGTCACTGCCGCCGCAAAATCCGCGGGGGACAGGTCGTACACGGTTTTCCCCTCGCGTACCGACGGCAGGCCGGCATTCGGCTTGAAGAACACCGGAACCGACGCTACCCGCAGGTATTCCGAAACAACCTCCGAAAGACGGTCAGGGCCAAAGGAGCAGTTGACGCCCACCGCGTCCGCGCCCAGCCCTTCCAGGACCGCCACCGCCGCCTCCGGCGTGGCGCCGGTCATCAGCTTGCCGTCCTCTCCGTACGCGCAGGAAACAAAGACCGGCAGATCACAGTTTTCCCGCGCTGCCAGCAGGGCGGCCTTGGCCTCGTATATATCGTTCATGGTCTCGATGAAGATCAGATCGACGCCCGCCTCTGCACCGATACGGACGGTTTCCCCGAACAGCGAGACCGCCTCCTCAAAATCCAGTGTGCCGAACGGGCGAAGCAGTTTTCCGGTCGGGCCGATGTCAAGGCCGATAAACCGGGGGCCGGGTCCCGCAGAGGAGGACCGGGCTTCCTGCGCGCACGCAACGCCCGCGCGCACAATATCCACAAGCTCCTCCGGTCGGTATTTGAGGCGGTTGGCACCGAAGGTATTGGTCAGCACCACGTGGCTGCCCGCCTCGTAATACGCCCGGTGGATGGCAGCGATCTCCGACGCATGCGTCAGATTCCAGCGCTCCGGCAGCTCGCCCGGCGCAAGACCACGCTCCTGCAACAGCGTTCCCATTCCTCCGTCGAGAAACAGCAGCTGCTCTTTCATAAAGCTGAGAATATCCATGATGTGTCTCGCTCCTTCCCTGCCCGGCCCTTCGCCGGGACAAAAGCCGCCGCGCTGCGCGGCCGGCGCCGCCATCCACCGCTCCTTGGGCGGGTTTCTGTGGAGATTTTCTGCCTCTCTGCCTTCTTGCCTGCCGCAAAGCATGTTTCTGTCGTCCGCAAAAATTCTGCGGTCTTTCTGCTGTCTGTCATCCCGCGCAAGCATATCCCTCTGCCTGCCTGCGGGAAGATTCCGGAACCTTTTGCCCGCCTGCGACAGCTTCCTTCCGCCGGCCGCGATGGCATTTCCCTGCCCGGAAGCCAAAGGGCTGCACCGCAACGCCTGCCAATCGGCAGCCCGATATGTACCTGCACTCCGGCAAAAGGACAGCCATCCGCCCGCGTCACTCCCTCGCTTCCCCGTCAGAGGAAGCCGCCACGCCGCCTTACGTCGGCGAAAGAATCGCGGACAGATTTCCGAGGATCCGCGCCGCCACGACCGGTTTGTTCATCGAATAGACATGGACCAGGGAGATCCCATTGGCATACAGGTCGATGATCTGATCCGTCGCATAGGCGATGCCCGCCTGCATCATGGCCGCCGGATCGCTCCCGAAACGGTCTACAAGGCTTTTGAAGCGCTGCGGCATAAACGAGCCCGAAAGCTGAATCGCACGCGCGACCTGGTTGCCGTTGGTGATCGGCATAATGCCCGGAATCACCGGCACCGTAATGCCCGCCTCGCGGATCTTATACAGAAAATTGTACAGAAGATTGTTGTCAAAAAACATCTGCGTCGTCAGGAAGGAACAGCCCGCCTCCACCTTCTCTTTCAGATACCGGATGTCCTCCCGCTGGTTGCTGCTCTCGGGATGCACCTCGGGATAGCACGCACCGCCGATACAGAAATCCGCGCCGCTCTCCCGCAATTCCCGCACAAGATCCACCGCATGACGGTAATGCCACCGGCTCCGGTCGGCGTTTACCAGCTCGGCAGGCAGATCCCCCCGCAGGGCCATCACATTCTCCACCCCCGCCGCACGCATTTCCCGGATCCGCGCCTGCACCGTCTCCCGCGTGGAGGACACGCAGGTCAGATGCGCCAGGGTCGGCACATGATAGCGCTCCCGGATGTGGACCGCTATGTCCAGCGTATACCGGCTCACGCCACCGCCCGCGCCGTAGGTCACACTCATAAACGCCGGATGCAATGCGGCAATCTCCTCGGTCGCCAGGCGCACACTCTCAAACGCGGTGTCCGTCTTGGGCGGAAAGACTTCAAAGGACAGGCGCGGCCTGTCCCCCTGCAACAGTTCGGTCAGTTTCATGGCTCTTCCCCCGACTTTCTTTTTCTCTTCTGCTTTTTTGCCTGCTGGTTCTCGTTTTTGCCTGCTGGTTCTCTGCTTTCCGCACCCCGGATTCCGTATCTTTTTTTCCTGCATTTTTTCTGCTTTTCCTGCATTTTTTCTGCGCTCCGGATCCGTACCGCATCTTTTTGGCTGCTGTTCCGGATGCTCTCCGGTTCTTTCCGATTGTCCCCGGGTTTCTCCGCCCCGGTTCCCGGAGCCCGGAGAGCCCCGTTCCGGACGGTATGACCGCTATACAAAACACACGGGGCCGCGCGATTTATTGCATGGTAAAAAGATCCGACTCCTCCGTGCCGTTTGCTTCCCGGGCCTGCCGGCGCGCGCCCTCTGCGTCGATCACGACGGTCGTCGCCCCGTCTTCCCGCTCCTTCTGCTCCCGCAGCCGAACCCCATGGAAGGCGAATGCAGAAAGAAAATTCCCGACACCGCACAGCAGCATGGTGATCCCCATCAGCACCGCGTTCGGCACAATATTCTCTTCATAGGGTACATACGGGAAGCGCAGCAGAAAAACGCCGCCCGCCGCCGCCAGCAGGGATGTCACGGTCAGGGCCCACCACAGAAGCAGGTGATGCCGGTTTGCCTGCCCGGAAAGCATCAGCTTGGCACCCGCATCCATCAGGGCGTACACGCCCACCGCCAGCGACAGGTAAGGCAGGGACTGGTCGGGAAACAGAAGCATATATCCCCCCATCAGCACCGCCAGCAGGCAACCCAGCATTTTCAGGAAAAAAACGCCGCCGCGTTTTTTCTGCCCCACAAGGCGGACGCCGGAAAACGCGAACATCACCACCGTCAGCCCACCGAGAATACGCCCCGTCCAGCTGACCGATGCAGACGGGAAGAGCAGGTATAAAACCCCGCCCGCACCGAACAGCAGGAAAAACAGCAGGTACCCCCACGGAAAATGCAGAAGGGTTTTCCAGAATTTCCGCATGATCTTTTTCCTTCCATTACAAAATTCCAAAATCCCAGCCCGGAAAAGCCCCGGAACAAGCGGCAGAATCCGTTGTTCGGAACACACGGCTCGCACCTGCCGAAAAGCTGTGCTCCCGGCTGTATACTTCTCAGCCCGCATCCGGGCGGCGGAAGGCAAGAATCCGCCGGAAGACATCCTCGGCCCAGGCATGCGCCTGTGCCGCTTCTTCTCCCGACCAGATCCCCGTCAGGATGCTCGTGTTGCGCACGCACAGCACGGTATCCTCCGGCATCTGGTTCAGGCCCGTGAAGTACTGCCCGAATGCTGTGTCCTTCAGATAAATGCCATGGTTGTCAAAGGGATTTTCGGGCAGGGCGGAGGCATCCACATATTCGGTCAGCGGACAGGTCCATCCGCTCTCCCACAGCTCTGTGAAGATCGACGGGTCCAGCAGACAGATCACCGCTTCCCCCGTCATCAGCTCCGCGTTCAGCAGCTCGGCATTCTGGGCCAGCAGCGTGCTGTTGATGTACGGCATCTCCTCTTCCCGTCCTGCATACTCCTCCCGCAGTGCCTGCAGCTGTGCATCGCTCATGATCCAGATCGGCCGATAGGCCACAACCTTCTTCCCGTCCCCGTTATAGTCCTCCATGCACTGCGCAAAGGCATCCTCCAATGCCGAAACACGACTCGAGGTTGCGCAGTCAAACCAGGGGCCTGCATACAGAACATGTACGTCGTAGGAGGTACGGTTGCACATCTGCACACCGCAGATGATCAGCACTACGGCCAGAAATGCCGTCACCAGCGTGCCGAATTTATGATGGTACCAGAAATTGTCGAGAAACGCAATCCAGCGCGGGCGGGCAGCGCTTGCTTCTCCGCCTGCGGAACCCGGTACATCCCCTTCGATAGGCGCCGGAGCGCTTTCCGCCGCAGATCCCCCGCTCTCCTTCCGGGGCAGTGGGGTTTGCTCTGCCGGCCCCTGTCCGCTCTCCTGTGGATCGGTTGCCGGGTTTTTCTCTGTATCCTGCATGTTTTCAAGGCCTCCTTTCGGTGCATCATGCGGCCGTATTGTGTTCTTTTGCAACACACGGGCCGTCTGGTTTTCTGTGTATGTATCGGTTTCCCGGGGAAATACCGCCGGTCGGGATACGGGCGGCATGCCGGCATACCATCGGTCCTTTCCTGCCCGACGCCGCACTGTCTGCCCCCCGCTTTCCGGGTCCCGGCTGTGCCCGGCTCAGTCCAGGACCAGCGCACAGCGCTCCGCGATCCGGCAGACCGAAAAGTACTGTTCCTCCATCGGGATCCACTTTTCGCGGAAAACACGCAGATCCGCGCCGTTGCGCAGGGAGATCCGGCGCAGCTGTTCCTCCGGGTCGACGGTCAGGAAAACATGCAGATCGTAGCGGTCCCACAGCGCCGGATGACAGCTGTACGAGCCCTCCGTGATGCGGATCGGCTTCGGAGTCACCGTGACCGGGGGCTTCATCGATCGGGTTTTGCAGTCATAGGCGGCATACGAAAACACACGCCCCTCCTCCAATGGGTCCAGTACCTCCCGCAGAAAACGCTCATAGTCGACATTCCCACCCGCCTCGCGCAGCCGCTCTGCGGTACGCTGCGCAGGGCGAAGGAAAAAGTCGTCCATATGAAACACATGGCAGTCCCACAGCTCCTGCAGGCATGCGGCCAGCGTGGTTTTCCCCGCTCCGCATCTGCCGTCGATCGCGATCCGCAGCACCGGTTTCCTGGCACGCAGCGCCTCTGCCGCCTGTCGGACCGCTTCCACTCTGCTCTGTATATCTGTCATTCCTGCCCCCGTCCCGCTCTGCCCCGCCATGTTATACACGTCCGCCGTACGGTTCTCAAAATCCTGCTTTGCCGGCCCTTCTTCCTCTCCCGGACTTCGGAAATATCCGGCCGTTCCCTTTTGCATGCAACCGGCTGCATTCCGTCGTCGCAACGGGCGAGCATCCACGCGCATCCGGCTGCATTCCGTCGTCGCAACGGGCGAGCATCCACGCGCATCCGGCTGCATCCCGTCGCCGCAATGGGCGAGCATCCACGCGCATTCGGCTGCATCCCGTCGTTGCAGCGGGCGAGCCTTCATGCGCATCCCTTTTCCCCTGGCCGGCCGGGCATGGCAGAACCGCCCTGCCATGCCGCAGAAGCAACCGGCGAACCGCCTCCCTGCCTCTGCGCAGAAGCGCCCGCACATCCCGGCACATCCGATGCAAAAAGCCGGCTCTTTCCGGTGCTCGTCCGGCAAAAAGACCTGCTCCGTACGAAAAAACGGCAGGAACCTGCCTGGGCTCTGGCCATGAAGCTCCTCCCGTTTTTGCAGGAAAACGCTGCATCTTAATAGAGTTTTGCGCCTGCCGGAATATGGTCATCCACCATCAGAAGATGCAGCTTTTCTTCCCCCTCCTCGTGGTGGACCGCGCTGATCAGCATGCCGCAGGATTCCATGCCCATCATCGGTCTTGGCGGCAGATTTACAATGGCAATGCAGGTCTTTCCCACCAGTTCCTCCGGCTCGTAATAGGCGTGGATACCGCTTAAAATTGTCC